>JAKITK010000075.1 GCA_021648125.1 Lysobacterales bacterium | reverse complement strand
ATGCGGAAATTAATGGGAGGGGTTGACCAATATGAACACTTGAGTTAAAAATAGACTTCGGAATGCGTTGAGAAATTAGGTGTTCAAATAAAACCAGAATCAGTGTTCAAATTAACCGGAATATGCAATGTCTAGATTATTACTTATTGCAGTGCTTGCTACTGCCAGTATTTCGTTACATGCCGGGACTAAAAATCACCATACCGGCGGTATTCAATCCCCAATAAACAAAGAAAAACTGGCTCCATTTGATATTATTCATACAAAAATCACCACTGAGGGTAATGTGGCTACCTTTCATATGGCTGTCTCTGGCAAGGCAGGGGCAAGTAAACCTACCCCTACAGGGCAGTTAGCAGGTAGTGATGTATTCTCTTATGTATGGCCAACTTCAATAGATAGTTATATAGTAGGGTTCGAGAAGGAAGCAGGCATTTTGGCACTGGCGGTTACCTCGCACCCTGACTTTGACGATACCCCGCTCTATGATGAGAGTGGTGACGGAAATCTCAACAACGATGGTAATGTTTGGCATAGTCATTGGGTGGTGCTACAGCCGAATGAAGAATGCGGGGAAGGTGCTCTGGGTGTTGTAGATATACCAGTAGGTACTAAACCACGCTTGCCCAAGACCTGGCCCGGCTTACCGATTCTTTTAGATAGCCCAGGCTTGAGCCCCACATTTAATTCTGAACATGTGGAAGTGCGTGTGCCATTTGATGAGATTGGCATTGTGGCTAGCACTACCTTTGATGGCGTTACCGCGGGACTGCGTGTAAATCAAAGTGTTCATGCACCTTTGTTGTGTGTTGTGAATGTGATAGATATTGCTTCTGGTGACTTGAGTTTGACAGGTAAAGTTAATCAATAGAAAATCTGAAATGATACAGCCTCCATATTTAGCTTTGTTTGAATATGGAGGTTTGTATCGACAGGTTAAACTGGTGGTTATTCACAGTTATTAGTACAGCCCCGAAAGCAGTATTGGAACTCATCGGAAATGCCGCCCATTGAGCATCGTCACCGTTAAACTATTATGTTCGATAACACTCCATCTCTTCGCCTTTCCTTCTATGATATCGCAGAAGTAGCAAGGGTTCATCTTCGGTAAAGGGAAGCTCATGAAATGTCTCTTTAAGGATTATGGGCCCGCAGCTACAGCCTCAACGACCTGCATAACTGGGGCGCAGCGTAAGCGTAGCATCCATATTTATGCGCTTGTTAGACATATGTCTCCAGTTTCACACGGCATGGTTGCCATTCCTGGTTCAATTACATCGGAGTAAGCCGGTGAGCTTGACCAATATGCCTTTAGTGTCGAAACAGCAATTATTCGCATATCTGAATTATAGTCCCGAAATGGGACTAATGCAATGATAGAATATACAGCGGTAGTGCGGTTAATCACCAACGAACGCCATGCTCATTGGCGTGGCGAAGGGGCATGCATTTTTGCCCCGTCCAATGGAGCATTTTGTTATATGCATGTTTACTCATACTTTGGAGTTTACTAAATCATACTTGGTTTGGGCCTGAAGTATTTTTTCAATATTCCCTTCTGACCAGGTGCGAACATCTTCCAACACGCTTACAAGTGTGCAACCTAGTTCGGTTAACGAGTACTCAACTTTTGGAGGAACTTCTGGGTAAACCTTGCGATTCACCATCCCATCGCGCTCCATTGCTCTAAGTGTCTGTGTCAACATCTTTTGGGAAATACCATCGAGTTCACGCTTCAATTGTCCAAAACGCTTGGTTTCAAGTGCTAGCGCTCCGACAACGAGGACAGTCCACTTATCCGCTATACGATTTAATACTACCCGAGTGGGGCAGCTCTGATTATAAGTATCCCACATGAAGGTAACTCTTTGTATTTATTAATGGTTTATATTTAGTAACTACAGCACTTTTGTGTGCCTTCTTACAATTAGATACCGTTGTTCTTATAATATACTCCGCACCACTTATTAACAACACACAAGGGAAGTAAATATGAAAGTCACTTACTTTAAAACTGTAATTATTATAATTGGACTAACACTATTTGGAGGAAAAGCAATGGCTCAGAACGCACAAGAAGCAAATATGAAATTAATTGGACAATTTTCAGAAGAGGTATTTGTAGACAAAAATTTGTCAAACTTAGAGCAATATATGCTTACAGATTATATCCAACACAACCCATTAGTTGAGCAAGGCTCAGCTGGTTTTAAGGCTTTCTTTAGTAATTGGTTTACAACAGTTCCCGACTTCAAATACACTTTAAAGAATATCATTGCCAATGATGAATATGTTTGGGTATATGGAACATATTCTGGCACTCATACTGGGGATTGGCTTGGAATTCCAGCAACGAATAACGTCTACAAATTTGATGGCATTGACATCTTTCGTATAAGCAACGGAAGGTTAGCTGAGCATTGGGATGTGCTTGATGTATATGGGTTATTTAAACAACTGGGTACAATAAAATAGGGGGGTATTCCTGGGGGGCGGTTTCCCCTCAGGACTTCACGAGCATATAACGAGGCTGTAGAAAACCCCTATTCATAAAGCTACCTATATGGCTTCCTAGTTTTTTAACTTCTCTAACCAACCCAATACAGCCTTTTCTTACTTGCAGCATTTTGCCGTCTCTTTCTGAAGCTAAACCATAACACAGTGTATTAGAGCCTGAACCATAAAGCCATATTGGCTCTGCCAGCTCAGGCAGCCATCTTCCCATAATTATTCAACTTCTCGATATTATGAATAAGACAATGCAACTGCCACTGACTCTGGACTTTTGCTTTACCGCGTAAACTAAATCGATTAAGCCGCTTGTTGCTACCTATATTAGCAAATACTGGCTCCACAACAGACATGCTGTGGCCATATATCCGCTTGCCTTTTTGCTGCAACATCCAATGGAGCATTTTGTTATATTTTATTTGTACCAATTCTCTAATTTTAATTTGGATACCCTTGAAAACTCTTTCGTGTTGTTGGTAACCAATATCCCTTTATTCGCTAATGCAGTACCCGCAATTAATACATCACAAGCACCAATTGGCGTACCTTTCTTTTCAAGATTTGCTCGGATCGAAGCAGCAAAGTGTGCCGCCTCCTTCTCAAATGGCAAAATTTCAACCAAGGAGCATAACGCCTTTAATTGGGCTTGCCTTTTTCGTGGAGAAGTAGACTTCGCTATTCCATACTCTAATTCGTACAGCACCACTGAAGGAATAGCCATATCTTTCGGGGATACCTCAAGAAACTTACTCGGAACGCTCCCCATTCCTTTGAAAAAATAGATTAATGTATTTGTATCAATGACATACTATTATAACCCCTCACGACTGGCATCTTTTCCTTCATGAGACCTAATATCTTCAATGGATGGAAAATCGTCCCATGACCCTGCCAGCTCTACAACAGATTGAGGCCATTCATTTGCCACTTTTTCGTGAATAAGCTTCGCTATCCACTTACTCTTTGATAAATGAGATGATTTCGCCGCATCAACCATTTTCTGTTCGGTGTCTTCTTCCAAATAAATCGTCACTTGACCCATATAAGCTACCCCTAACAAAAAATATATGTTTAATTATATGTGCAGAATATGGGTTGTCAATATTAAAAAGAACGAAAAACCTGAAAAAATATAACGCCTTGGGTAACCGGATGGAAATGAAGAGTAGCGGAATTCCCAGCCCATGTTGACCCACTTGTTATGCGATGGTGTATCTATTACCACCAAAATCCCTCTTTGTGCGTTGAACTGGTTCTCAGTTTAGTACAATGTTTGTGCGTTTGCCATTCTTGCCGCTTAACGACTTTTTCCGAAGGTTACGGATACTGACTAAATCTGCTCCGGTGGTTTTGCTTACACCCTGGGAATGCCTCTACCGAATGCCTGTCTATGGGATACTCCTCCAGACCCTGACACCTGTGTCGGGTAATACAGATGTTTTTCATAAAAACCAAGTGATTTTACCCGCACTATTGTCGGCAATGTGAGATTTTCTCTCGTGGCAAAAACGGGAATTGTTCTAAAATACGCCTGTCCTGCATTATTGGCATTATTGCTCTGGACTAAAAGCTGCCTCGGTGGTTTTGGTTACGCCCTGGGGTAGCCACCAGACGATAAACTTGCTACCGGGCTTTTTGCCCTGAAAATCTTTGGGCTGGGGGCGCATAACGCCATACTCATTGGCATGGCTAGAGATTTAATTGGGGTCTGCTTGAATTCAACTTTCAAGTGCAACACTATTTAAATGATCCTCTAAAACGGTTTCGATCAGTTCTTGAGGGGTTCGGAAGTTAAATCGTTCTCTTGGGCGTGTATTCAGAAGCCAGGCAATTTTATTCAGTGTCGCCTGGCTGTACTGCGATAAGTCCTCTCCTTTCGGTAAATACTGTCGTAGTAATCCGTTGATATTCTCACTTGAACCCCTCTGCCAGGGGGCATGGGGATCAGCAAAATATATTTTCATCTTTAGATTTTTCGACATTATCGGGTGCTGCGCCATTTCAGCACCTCGGTCATAGGTCATTGACAAACGTAAAAACGCGGGCAGTTTTTTCATTTGGCGCTCAAACCCGGCACGTACGCTAGCCGCAGATTTACTTTTCATTTTGCTCAAAATAACAAAGCCTGTTTTACGTTCGACCACTGTACCAATACATGATCTGTTCATGGCTCCAACAATTAAATCACCTTCCCAGTGACCTGGGAATCGGCGTTCATTGATCTCTTCTGGACGATGGTGTATAAATTGATCTTCTGCGATCTTTAAGCTACTGTAATTGCTATCTTTTGTACCACGTGGCCCGCGCTTTCTTTTGCTCCTGCGGAGAGCCTGAATCATTTGCCTTTTAAGCTCATTTTTTGGGTGCGCGTAAATACTGGCGTAGATCGTTTCGTGGCTGACTTGCATATTCACTTGATCGGGGAAATGTCGATACAGTGTGCCCGAAATTTGCATGGGTGACCATTGATTATGCACCAACCATTCCTTGACTTGTTCATACAGGAATGTGCCAGGTATTAGCTTTGCTCGCTTACGAGATCGTTGTCGATTCACTTTATACTGTTGGCCAGCTGCGCTTGCACAGTAATCTACTGAGTGTTGATTCTGATTCCTGCTCAGCTCTCGTGATATCGTAGAGGCTGAACGATTAAGTAATTTTCCAATCGAGCGTAACGATGACTCTGCTCTAAGTTCAATCATGATGACAGCACGTTCTTCGGGTGTTAAATGTTGATAGTTTTGCATACAATACATTCTCTATGAATGTGTTGCACTTGCAAGTTGAATCTAAGCACACACCTATTGACCCGATTCCCGTTTTTGCCACGAGGAAAATTTGATATCTGCCGACAGGAAATCGAGTAACTTAACTCAAAATCAAACATCTACTGATCTGCTATCAATAATGTAAGAATATTTATCCGTTTAGCAGTGAGTTAGAATTCTGGCAATTTGCAGGCAGTTGCCAACAATTACAGGCATCTGAATGCTTTGCTCGAGCGCTGCCTGTATAATTCTATGGATATTTCGTTAACGCTAATTGCCATAATTTACCCAGGAATTGCATGCCCCAGCCTGAAATCCAGATACTAAAGTTCGGTGGTACTTCAGTGGCCGGCTTGCATCAGTGGCAGTTTATTGCCGACCTTTGTCAGCAACGCTTAGTAGCAGGGCATCGATTATTATTAGTGTGCTCTGCTATTTCTGGTGTTACCGACTTGCTCGAATTGATGGTGCTTGCCTGCAAAGCGCAGGATAAGGCGGTTTTGGCAGGTTATCTAGTTGCTTTAAAAGAACAACATTTACAATTAGCCAGAACTCTAGGAATCGATTTCTCAGCTGAACTGGAAGCCACAATCGAGCGTTTGAAAGGCTATTTGGCAGATGGCAATTTATCGCCCGCTACACATGCCCAAATACTTGCTACTGGTGAATACTTAAGCACCAGGTTGGGGTATTGTTGGTTAGCGCAACAGTCACTGGCAGTGGGTTGGCTTGCAGCTATTGATTTACTCAGCTGCGAATCACCTGCTGGGAATGACTGGCGTGGGTATTTACAGGCAGATGCTGTGGCAGCAGTTAATTGTACGCAAGATTTGTTTTCTGATGCAACTCCGTTGCTAATTACCCAGGGTTTTATTGCCGAATCTGCTGCAGGAGAAACCTGTTTGTTGGGTCGTGGTGGCTCGGATATTTCGGCTATTCTGATGGCCTCAGGATTGGCTGCTCAAAGCGTAGAGATTTACTCCGATGTGCCTGGGGTGTTCAGTGCCAATCCTCATTTATGTGATAGCGCCCGACTGCTGTTTGAACTGGATTATACCGAGGCATTAGAAATAGCAGCGAGCGGTGCTGGAGTGATTCACCCACGCGCGATTCGCTGTGCCCAGGACCACGGCATTGAAATCCAGATGCGGCAAACGGGTACAGCTGATTTCTTAGGCACCCGTATTTTTGAGCCTAATTTCCCGACTCTTTCAACCCAACCAGTGAAGGCCATCAGCCTGCGCGGGAATATGCTCGCATTGTTATTGGAAAGCCGGGATCAGAATCGACAAGTGGGGTTTTTAGCAGAAGTTTTTGCAGTTTTTTCAAAGCACGGACTGGCGATTGAACAAGTAGCAACTTCTGAGACCACCACTACGCTGAGCTTGCATCAAGCAGAAAACCGGATTGACGAGCAATTACTGGAACGCTTGTCAGCAGCTTTAAGCCGGCACTGCAAGTTAACACTACTACCACCAGCGACGGCACTGACCGTTATCGGCCGTGGTATTCGTACCCGCCTTGAAGCAATTACCGCAGCACTGGGAGGTTTCAATCAGAGTCGTTTGTTAATGGTATCGGTTTCCGCCAATGATATTGCCTGTACCTTGCTGGTTCCGGAGGCTGATAGCCATGCTTATTTATTGGCCCTGCATCAAAAACTGATCGAATCTTCGGCGTCTGTAATACCAGTGTTTGGGCCGTCGTGGACGGCGTTGCAAGCTCAAGCAAGCGGCGTGAATTATGACCCGCGAAATGCCGAAACATTCCATTTTAGTAGCTGTGAGTTTGACCCGGTGACAGGTGTTGCCACACTCGGATATCGTTTTGACGATCATGCCGAGTTTTTTGAAACGATTAGTTTTAATGCTGAAGGTAATGCACTGCAATTTGAACATACTGACGCCCATCAGGCATTTATGAATGCCCTGCATATTCTTCACCTGATTGCGGGCGTGAGCTACTATAAAGCCGGTATTCCCACACGACTCGTTGTTGATACATTGGCAACTGATAAGATTTTGGAAGAATTCTTAGTCCACCTGTATCAACATGGCTTGGCAGAATTTGCTCACCGTAATGCTGTCGATTTGCGCCCGCGACTGAACTTTGAATTTACCGGTTGCAAGCGGCTGCAAGTGCAGGTTTTGGCAGAGTCGAATCAATCGGACTTGCTGGCAATGGGCGGCGGCAAGGATTCATTGGTGGCAGCAGAGCTATTGAAATCTATGGATCGCTGTTTCACTACCGTTGCAGTAGGGTCTTCAGAACTAATTGAGACCACAGCTAAACTTACAGGCGCCCGATTTATCCGTATTGGTCGCACGCTGGCGCCAAAATTACAGCAACTGAACGCGAACGGCGCACTTAACGGACATGTTCCGGTGACTGCAATTAACGCCGCTATCTTAGTATGCCAAGGGCTGCTGGGGGGCTATGAAAATGTTATATTTGCGAATGAATCCTCTGCCAGCTCTCCTAACCTACAGGGAGATGATGGTGAGGATATTAATCATCAATATAGCAAAGGTCTGGATTATGAGCAGCGTTTTCAGTCATTGCTGCAAGCACGAGTTGCAACAAGGCCGAACTGTTTTTCTCTATTGCGACCCTGGCGGGAACTGGCTATTGTTGAAGAATTCAGTCGCTATCCACAGTATTTTTCGGCTTTTTCCAGCTGCAATCGTAATTTTCATCTGCAGGGCTCACGCATTGGTGGGCGCTGGTGTGGCGACTGTCCCAAGTGTCGTTTTGCCAGTTTGATGCTATCGCTGTGGCTGCCGCGAAAGCAGGTTAATGAAATTATCGGCCGGGATATGCTCGCCGATAGCGGTCAGGTGCAGGGTTTCGCCCAGCTTTGTGGTTTTGAAGGCCATAAACCATTTGAATGTGTTGGTGAAGTAGAGGAATCCTGTATTGCTGTTCTGGAATTGGGTCGCAGACAGGAATATCACGACAGCCCGGTGGTGAGCGCGTTAATGGACTATGTCCGACCCATAGCAGATTCGCTGCCGACATTGGATGAGATGTTAAAGCTTGCAGATAGTCATCTTATGCCAGCAAATTTTTCAAAGCTAATTAAGGATTTTTCGAATGCAACTGAGTGAGCTTGCTGGTAAAAAAATCGCCATCCTCGGGGCAGGCCGGGAAGGCAAGGCTATTCGTAGCGTGCTGGCGCAACAACTGCCTCAACTCGCGGTTGATGTGATTTGCGAGCAAGCGCCTAAAATTTCTAATGAAATTGATTGGTTATTGCCAGAATTGGGTGACCAGTTGCGGGTTGTTGTATTTTCCGAAGCCGGATTAAGTAACTATGATGTGCTGATTAAATCGCCGGGCATCAGCGCCTACCGGGAATCCATACTTAGGGCCGTGGCTGAAGGTGTAAAAGTAACTTCGGGCACCAATATCTGGTTTGCCGAGCACCCCAAAGCTAAAACAATTTGTATCACCGGTACCAAGGGCAAAAGCACCAGTAGTGCATTATTGAGCCACCTGTTGCGGTCAACCGGTCAGCAGGCTGAACTGGCAGGAAATATCGGCATTCCGTTGATGGAACGCTGGGGAGTGTCTACCGATCAGTGGGTTATTGAAATGTCGAGTTTCCAGGCCGCCGACTTTTCGGGCAAGGCGGATATTTCAGTATTGGTCAGCTTGTTTGCCGAGCATCTCGACTGGCACGGTAATAAGCAGCGATATTATGCCGATAAGCTTAATCTGTTGGAAAACTCGGAAGTAGCGGTGGTAAATGCAGCTGACCCTAATTTGTTGGAGCTTACTACAAACCTGAGTAATCGGGTATTGTTTAATCATAAACAAGGTTGGCAACAGCGTTTCGGCGATATTTATTTTGCTGATCAATTGGTGCGTGAATCACAGCACCTGCCACTGCGCGGTCATCATAATGCCTCTAACCTTTGCGCTGTACTTACAGTAATTGACCTTCTTGGGCTCGATGCGCGAGCTAGCTTGCTGGCCTTGCCAGATTTTGTCAGTTTGCCACATCGACTGGAAACATTAGCGGTTTGCAATGGGGTTGAATGGATAAATGACTCAATTGCCACTACTCCGGCAGCGGTGATTGCTGGTGTTCAGGCGATGCCAGCAGGTGTTCCGTTGGTGCTTTTGCTTGGTGGGTACGAGCGCGGTACAGGCTGGCAGATATTTATTGATTTTTTACAGGGGAAAATTAAAACCCAAGAAAAACTCCCTGTGTTTGCGATTATCGGTCTGCCAGATAACGGGCAGCGTATCCTACAAGAACTAAAATCTGCCGGTATCGAGCCTGTAGGTGGCTATCATTTAGCAGAAAATCTAAAAGCTGCTGTGGCCAAAGCTCACAGTATTACCGGTAGTTTGCTACCGGTGAGTGATTCAGGATTAAGTGCTGTTGTGCTGTTATCACCCGGCGCTCCGAGTTTTAGTGAATTTGAAAATTTCGAGCAACGCGGTGAAATGTTCCGTCACTATGCGAATTTGTAATCCTGTTACGATTGAAAAAAGATAAATTGCCCCGACTATAAGAACTAGACCTTAGACAAATTTAAATTACCTGGAGAAAACCATGTCGAACCCACAACTTACGATTAAAACCAACAAGGGTGATATTCACCTGGATCTGTTTGCAGATAAAGCCCCGGTAACCGTGGCGAATTTCGTTAATCTAGCAAAGCGTGGCTATTACGATGGACTAAGCTTTCATCGGGTCATTCCCAACTTCATGGTTCAGGGCGGCTGCCCACAAGGTATTGGCACCGGTGGCCCAGGTTACAACTTTGAAGACGAATGTTGCACTGATCATTGCCACGATACTCCAGGGGTTTTATCCATGGCCAATTCAGGACCGGGAACCAATGGTAGTCAATTTTTTATTACCCACATCGAAACCAGCTGGTTAGACGGTAAACATACGGTTTTCGGCAAAGTACAAAGCTCTGCCGATCAAGATATCGTTAACAGCATTGCTCAGGGTGACAACATTGATTCCATAGAAATCAATGAAGATGCTCTAGCCATACTTGAAAGCCAAGCTGATCGTGTGGCTGAATGGAATGCCAAACTAGGCTAGGCGTAGGGTGGGCATTTATGCCCACGCGGCGAAGTTATAAGTATCCGAGAAATAGATTTTGGGTTGGCGGGCTTTACGCGTGGGCATAAATGCCCACCCTACGGCGAACACCGGCGTTTTCGGCTGGTACGCACTAGCGGTTGCGGTTGATTGCGTGACTGCAGATATCGTGCATTGCTTGGCGGTAAACGGTGTCGGGTAGGGCATCCAGACATGCGGCTGCCGCTAAGCTGATTTCCTCGGCGCGGCGATGTGCCAGGTCGAGGGCATTGGTTTCACGGATAATTTCCAGCACCTGTGGAAGTTCATCAATATTACCCTCACGAATCACGCTATCCAGAAAATCCTGTTGCGATTGATCGGCGCGCGCGCGGGCATAGATTAAAGGCAGGGTAGGCTTGCCTTCGGCGAGGTCATCGCCGAGATTTTTCCCCAAAGTTTCGCTGTCGGCTTCGTAGTCTAGGCAATCATCAGCAATTTGAAATGCTAAGCCAAGCTGAGCACCGAATTGCACCAACGCCATTTCAGTAGCCTTATCTTGATTACTAATAACCGCGCCCAACTGACAGGCCGATTCAAACAGTTTTGCAGTTTTATTACTAATGACTTCCATGTAAGTGGCTTCATCCACTTCCGGGTCGCCAATGTTGAGCAGTTGCTGAACTTCGCCTTCAGCAATAGTGTTGGTGGTTGAAGATAAAATTTGCATGACGCGCATCGAATCAATTTCAATCATCATCTGAAAACTGCGCGAATAAAGAAAGTCACCAACCAGAACGCTGGCGGCATTACCGAATACCGCATGTGCGGTTGGTTTTCCGCGGCGACGCTCGGACTCATCCACAACATCATCGTGTAGCAGAGTGGCGGTATGGATAAACTCAATGATTGCGGCCAATAAAGTATGTTGATCACCGCTATAGCCACAGGCACGAGCCGTCAGAATTAACAGCATCGGTCGCAGACGCTTTCCGCCTGAACCAATAATATATTCGGAAATTTGATTAATCAGAGCAACATCTGATGAAAGGTGCGTGCGAATAGCCTGATCGAGAATGCGCATATCATCCGCGACCAGCAAATGAATGCTACCGATCGTGCTGGCACTCTTTAACGAATTCAGATTGGCTGACACCGTGTTTCCCTGACGATTATTATAATTCCAAGACTGCTATTATACGGATATCTGCGATCTATTTGCGCCTTTGCGGGTGTCGAGGTAAAAACCGGCTACTGGTAGTGCCTGTGCAGTGCTACTGCAGAGGGGGCAAATGTATGCATAGCTTGTGCGACACAACCTAATCTAGTAAATGATAGATGACAGCAGTTCACAATACTGGAACAAAGATTTATACTCGACAACTTCCCCTGAGCCCCGCGAATATCTCGGATCAATGACTGAAAAACACTAAATAAAACCGAGTTGCGTGCCGGCTTTGGGCTTGGTCTTGTGCTGGCGTTCCGCATGCTTGGTTTGTTTCTAATTGTGCCGGTGTTTTCACTGCTGGCCAGGGAAGTTGAAGGCCAAACGCCGTTATTAATTGGCTTGGCTATTGGTGTGTATGGCTTGGCGCAGGCCTTGTTACTACAGGCTATTGCGCTGATTGCCCTCATTGTATCGGGTAGTATGCCGCTGGTTTTTGTCGCTCTGGGGCTGTACTTTATTAGCTTCAACCTGCAGGAAGCGCTGTTTCCCGCTCAGGTTTCAATACTCGCATCAACGGGTAAGCGCGGCAAAGTAATGGGTCGGTATACGACTTTCCAATTTTTGGGTTCATTTGCCGGTGGTATGCTCGGTGGAGTATTACTGGGTTGGGCAGGTTATGAAGCTGCCCTCTGGTTTCTGGCCATGCTCACTTGTGTTTGGTTTGCTGGTTTATTTGCCTATAGTAAAAGACTGAAAACTAGAGTTTGAAGCAGGTTGAGTTGAGTTGGGGCTGTGTTGAGGCAGTGTTGCGGAGCAGGTATTTTCCGTGCTTATAAAAGCTTTAGGTGCTACACTTCTGCTCTGAATATTCAATGCGTAGGGGTGGTTTAGGACAGCCCTGTGAACAGATATTTGTAGCCTGGCAGCGCGCTACTGCAGGAATATTACAATTTAGAATTTGGAGAAAGAATATGGCTCGCGGAGTTAATAAATGCATCCTCGTTGGTAATCTGGGTAAAGACCCTGAAACCCGGTATACCCCATCGGGTTCAGCAGTTACCAATATCACGGTTGCAACAGCTGAAAGCTGGAAAGATAAACAGACCGGGGAACAACAAGAACGCACAGAATGGCATCGGGTGGTGTTTTTTAACCGTCTGGCTGAAGTTGCCGGTGAATACTTGCGTAAGGGTTCTCAGGTTTATATCGAAGGTAAAATCCAGACGCGTAAGTGGCA
>JAKITK010000074.1 GCA_021648125.1 Lysobacterales bacterium | reverse complement strand
AAAAAACCTAATGATTCGAAAATTAACATAACGGTAGATGTTAGTAGTATAAATAGTAACCACGCAGAGCGTGACAAGCACCTCAGGGCAGAAGACTTTTTAAATACCGACACATACCCCAAAGCAACATTCATCAGTGAATCATTTGATTTAAATGCAGAAAGTATTGGGACGGTCACTGGGAAATTCACCCTGCATGGCATAGAAAAAACCGTAACAATGGCAGTCAAGAAAGTTGCTGAAGGCAAAGATCCATGGGGCGGATATCGTGTTGGTTTTGAAGGCACAATGAGTATTGTATTGGCAGATTATGGTATGAAATACGATCTTGGTGAATCATCAAAGACATTGGACTTAAGCGTAGATTTTGAGGGTGTAAAACAGTAAAAAATAGATTTTATTTAAAACCATTGGTAAAAGTTAAACCTGCCAAGGTAGTGTCGGTAACAATGAAACTACCAACATGAAGTTTTAGCGCACCTTTGGAAGTGCGAAGTTTTGCCTAGGGAAAATTTCAACAGTTGTGAGAACACAGTGTTATAATGAGCCATGGCCTGTTTACTTGTTGTTTTACAATGAATTGTCGTGATTTTATTGTGGCAAAACAAAGGGATTCAGGCCTGTTTTTTTACCTTCTTAAAAGGGACAGTAGTAAAGGCTTATAAATATAGAGGTGTTCTTAATGTTTAAAGTATTATTTCTAATAATGCTAGTTGTGAACTCTGCTGCGTTGGCGGCAGCTCCAAAGCTCAATGCCCCCGATTTGGCCGGCAACAACCCAGCAATTGTAATTCAAGCGGCTGATACCAGTCCTGTGGCTCTGGTTCCCAGAGCTGATATTAATGATCCTATTGACTGGCAAAGCAGAATACAAAATGCGACTGGCAGTGAGACGACAGTATCAACCCTAGCTGAGTTCAACTCAGCGGCAGCGGCAGCGGCAGCGCAAGCAGGCGATGTTATTTTAATTGCGGATGGTGTGTATTCTTGGTATCGCCTTAGAATTAGCTCAAACGGAACCAAGGAAAACCCCATCATTTATACCGCGCTTAATCCTGGAAAAGTTACTTTTGAGGAGATCCCATACTTGTTCGACATTACTGGCAGCTGGAATATTATCGGCGGATTCACACTCGACAATATTGGTACACAGGATGATCTCAACGACCCTACTGATCGCAATGAGTTCGTCTTTAGGGTTGATGGCTCCGACAATCGTTTGACCGATAATATAATAAATGAGTCAGGTAACCATAGGGGCGGAAAGGGTGCTTTAGAAATACTTGGTGGAGGCGATCGCACACGATTTGACAACAATACGGTAATAAGGGGCAAGGGATTTATTCGCGTAGTTGTAACAAATCCGAGCAGTTTCGCCCAAGATGTGCGTATCGACCACAATGTTTTTGATACTGCATTTTTTGCTCGCTACGATAACGGGATACAAGCATCTGTAACAATAATGCAAGTTGGGCAAGCTGATTTTTCTCCAGATGGAAGAGGCTTAGAAGTCCGTACAGTCTTTGAGTACAACACAATTGATAATTTTTATGGCCGCACACAGCAAATGATTAGTAACAAGAGTAGTCATAATATCTATCGTTACAATAATTTTATTGACAGCGTGGGCGGCATTGGTCTAAGAGAGGGTGATCACAATCAGGTTTATGGTAATTACTGGGGGGATGGTGGAAGTCCACGAACTCAATTACAAACTGTTTCGGTATTCATAAAGGGCCAGTATAATATCGTTGCCAACAATGTGTTTGATATGCCAAGAGCTAGAGGAGCTATCTCGGAAAGTACATGGGGTTGGCGCAAATTTAGAGATGGAGTACAGCTGACTCCTCGAACGGGTAACAATTTATTTGCAAACAATACAATCATAGCAACACATTCGAGCGAACCAGCGATCAAACTCGCCTTCCGGGCTGGAAATTTTGATGTGCCTGGAGCCGAAGAATTTCCCATTGAAGGCAGCGTTTATGTGAACAATATAATAATGGGTGAGGCAAGGAAGCTTTTTTCTTATCGCTCTGGCTGGTGCAATAGCTGTGTAATTACCGACAACCTTTATCGTCCCACCGCCGGAAATGCTCTTGGTGAAGGCTTTGATTCCGATCAAAATTCCTCTCAGGGAAATCCCCGATTGGATAGTAATTATAGTCCAACCGCAAATAGCTTGTTGCTCATCAATAAGGGTAACCCTATGGTTTTAAACTCGGTCAATGTGGGTTATTTAGGTCCCAATCGGCGTTTAGGCTCAGCCCCTGAGATAGGCGCGATCGAGTTTCTTGAGGCAGGTGGCAACAACGACCCAATCGCTAACCCTGACTCTGCCAGTGTCAACGAAAACGGCACCGTGGTGCTCGATGTGTTGGCCAATGACAGCGACCCGGATGCGGCCGATAGACCTAATCTCTATGTTTCTGCCGTGACGCAAGGTAATAATGGCGCGGTCACCACCAATGGTTCGAGTGTGACCTACACGCCGGATACAGGTTTTTCGGGTACAGATGAGTTTATCTATACACTTAACGATGACAATGGCGGAACTAATACGGCACTGGTCACTGTTAGCGTTATCGCTCTCGGTGGTACAGGTTCTATATTTTCCGATGGGTTTGAGATTGCCGGGGGTGTACAACCGGGAACAGCTATTCTAATCGACACCTTCACTGGCTCTGCTGAACTTGTGGATCACTCACCCGATACGAATATGGGCGGTGGTGTATGGAAGACTTCGGCAGGAACCGGTAGGGTGTTAATTAATACTGACGGTGCTAACGATAATCTGCAAATACGCTATGACAGCGGATACTCAGCTGCCATTGATGTTGGTGTTACCAATCAAAGGTTGCAAGTTGATGTCACGGCCGGAGGGAGCACACGAAAGCCATTGATTATGATCAATCGCGAGGCGCTGACGCACGCTTCTGGCGGGAACGACTTGCTGATTGAAGGAGAGAGCTACGCCGCACAATTGGATATTGCTGGTAATGTTGTGAACCTACTGCAGTTATCGAGTAATGGCTCATCGACCGTGTTGGCAAGCGCACCTCGCTCTTTGAATGCGAGCTCTACTTACACCGTTGAGCTGAGCCGTTTTGGTGATTCGCTAACGATCAGCGTGAATGGAACTAGTCTCATCGCTCATACCCTGACCGGGACTCCGCTATCGAACACCGGGGTCGCCTTAGGCTGGGATGCCAACACATCTGGTGGCCGATTTGACAATCTTAGTGTTTATGAATTGAGTGATGCTCCTTAGGGAAGCTCTGATCTATTTATGAGTGACTCGATGGAACCCTATGCGTTAGTAGCGCACATACGGGATCTCCCCGGATATGTGCGAGGGTAATCGGTATTCCTACCGTGACCCTCTTGGAGCTACTCCCAATTGAAAAGCACGCTGGAGGCAGCGTGCTTTTCGGATGTTCTAAACCATTCTCAGGGTTTTACTGAAATTCGATACTCCAGTTATCAATATAACCGGTATCGGCATTAGCCAAGTCCTTAACCCGTAACCTCCAAGTTCCCGCCGCTCCAACACTGGCAGCATTGAGGCTCACTGTTCTGCTCAGATTATCTGCGCTGTCATTTGAGTTGGTCCGGGCATGCAGATTAGCAGTCGTTCCATTAGGTGCAATGATATCTACAACCAGATCACCACGCCATGTGTGTACGATATCGAATTTGATTTCGATAGTACCCGCATTGCCGCTACGATTTACCAGGATATTGCTGGTAATGCCGGTGTTGTTATTATCCGGGATCGCAATATTAGTGCCATTCTGGAAGAAAGAGGTTTGGCCTCCAGTTGGCTCGGTATAGTTTCCAGTTAAGCTGGTGCCAGAATAACTTGTATAGCCACGAATCATGACATGGTATGTACCTGTCTGAATATTAGAGATAGTACAGGTTTCATTGTTCCCGGATCGGAAGGGGCGACAATCCCAGCTGCCAGTTGTCGGGGCGCTGCCGAAACGGACATATATATCAGCGTCACCGCTGCCGCCGGAAAGCACGAACTGGAGGTCGGTCGCCCCAGCTGGTACAACCAGGGTATAAAAGGTTTCGCTGCCACTGGCTCCTGAAATTCCGGTTGCTGCTACACCGTTCTGGAGGACATTATTGCCCGGAGGTGGTGGCGGTGGGTTGTTGTTAAGTGAGTCAATCGCTGCTGTGGCGTTGGCATATCCAGCACCACAGGTGGCCGTCGTACATTGATGGTCTGGTACATTAGCAAAAGAATCTGCGGTATCTTCAATCACTTGTTTGACTTCAGCGGGTGTCAGGTTGGAGTCCACCGAGCGAATCAGAGCGGCCAGACCGGCAATATGCGGGGCGGCCATGGAGGTGCCTTGCAGGAAGCCAAAGCTATCCGAACCGGGTCCTTGGCTACCGCTGTTGTAGGTCGATAGGATCATAGTGGCATCCTGAAATACACCGCCCTCGCAATCAGACAGGGAAGTTGGTGAAGCATTGGTGAAAGGATTACAACCGTCCCCACCTGGCCCTGTAATGTCAATGGTGGAGCCGAAGTTGGAATAATAGGCTCTAGAGCCATCCTGACCGCCTGCTGCAACCGAAATTGTATTGTTACAGTTGGCAGGAGGATAGCCGGAGCTAGAGTTATCGTTGCCAGCTGCAACCACGACTACTGCGCCCTGAGCTGTGGCATCTGCGATCGCGCTCTGGTAGCTGCTAGAACAAGCCCCAGGGCTAGGGGAGCCTAGGCTCATGTTGATAACATCTGCAGGGTTTGGGTTATTGGGTACACCACCGACACTGAGACCAGCAGCCCAGCGAATGGCATCAATGATATCTGATGTCAAACCACCGCATTTGCCCAGTACCCGGATAGGTACCAAATTTACCTCACCAGCAACTCCGGCAATCCCGCTTCCATTATTGGTAAGCGCGGCGACTGTGCCAGCAACATGCGTGCCGTGCCAGCTGCTATCTTGTGCCGAATTGGCTCCGCATTCATTGGCAGCAACCCAATCACCCGGATCTTGGGCGTTAGAATCGCGCCCATTGCCATCGTTGGCTATGGTGGGATTGGATATCATGTCGTATTGACCCACAACATTTGCGGCCAAATCTGCATGTGGGCGGTAGCCGGTATCGATCACCGCAACCGTCACAGAAGAACCCATGGTGGTATCCCATGCTCCCGGCAGGTTCATCCCGCCAGCGGTATTGGTATAGTGCCATTGCTCGTTGTAGCGCGTGTCATTCGGCACCAGGTAGTGGACCATTAATGCATCTACTTCCGCGTACTCCACATCGGAGCGATCGTTAATGGTTTCCGCAATCTTCTGGACTTCATCATGGCTCATTGTTTTGCCTTTGGCAAAACTCAGCACATCCTCGCCACCTGACATCTTGCGTTTGAAATTAAGCTTGATGCCAAGGTCATTGCTCAGAGTAGAGGTTCGATCCACGGATTTCTTCGGGCTACCACGATCAGCGGTAAGGTCCTGAGGGTTATCCTTGTATTTAACAATGATTCCTGGGGCGAGCGGGTGAACTGTGGCCGCGTAGTGATTATCCTGACTGATTAGGACAGATAATTCATCAGCCTGTGGATCAATTCCGAAACTTGGGTCAATTGGTATGTCCTGTGAGAATACTCCACCGGCAGCTAATACCGATAAAGACGCAAGTACAGGGATAAGTTGTTTTTTGAACATTTTCATTCTGCAGTTTCCTCATCTTCATAAATATAAAGATTCATTCAATCTGTACTAACTGCAGTACGATGAAAAAGTGCTCCCAATACTTTTACGCATGTGCGTACTATTCATCGAGGGGTTCTGCAATCACAGATCATCCATTTACCCCTAGCCGCCTCTCCATGGCGACCTACATTCTACTAGATTTCGAGTGATTAAGTGTCATATTTTTCTGAACCTATTCAGAGTGCTTGTCTGTGCAGTTACAAGACAGCGTAATGCGCCAGCTGTCTGGAGTGAATCAAAGGGCTAGTAAGCACTTAAAATTAAACGCTTTTCGCTAGTATTCAGTTGCAATTGTCTAGTTCTTGAATCAACGACTGGAGTGTTGATGACTGCATATTAGTACTCGCCTTCACTGGTTTGTAACTGCACCAGATCGCCAACACAGCCATCTCGCGCTGCTAGTCCAGAGGTATTTGAGTATGTCTCAAAATGAAGCTCTGGAGTGTCTGCACTTGGGTGAGGTCTCATATAGGTTAAACTACCTACTTAATCAATGGAAGAACCGAAAAAAGTAGAATTTTATGTATAAAATATTACTATTGCTCCTAGTGTTAGTTGCAAACAGCGTTTTAGCCGCAGTTCCAAAACTCAATTTCTCTGATTTAATCAGTGGCCCTGCTGCTGGTCTTGGTGATGGAAATGGAAGCGGTGTTATTGTAACGGTTTGGGGGCAATATCTTGGTGAAACCCAAGGTAGTTCAACATTGAGTTTTGTTGATAGTCTTGGCGGAGTACACGAAAACATCCATATTTATTACTGGAAGAATGCAGATGGAGTGTTACCGGGTGGTCCTGCTAATCTCTTTGAGTCTCATAAAATGCAAGAGCTTGCCTTTTCTATTCCGCAAGCAGCTAGTGGGCTGGGCTCCATTAGGGTAACTGTGAATGGAGTTCTTTCAAACACCCTTCCATTTACCATAAGAAATGGTGCAATTTATCATGTGATGAGTAATGGTAATGACAGCAGTGGTAATGGCAGCTTTTCCGCTCCTTGGGAAACTATTGGTAAAGCCCTTACAGAAATAGAAGACCCTGGATCATCTATTTATGTGCATGATAATCTATCAACAGGAAATGCTTCCACAAAAAGAGCCGTCTATTGGAATAAAGTTTCTGCATTAAGCGGTTATTCAAATCAGTACGCTATAGTTGCTTACCCCAACTCTCAACCAATTGTAATTGGCCGGTCTGGGTTTAGAAACTATAGAACCGGCGGTCAAGTGGTTTCTAAATTTTCTGTATTTGCTTCAAATTGTGATGAAGGTGCAAACGGCCAAATTCAAAATTGCGATACTAATCCTTCAAAGTATACAAGTGCCATTCAAACCTCTGCTTATGGAAGGGTTGTTGCAAATAAAATAACGGATGTAGATGGTCGTTGTGCGAGTGGACAGCAAGGCGCTATAGTTGGTAATAGCCTAAGTGTTGATCGTGTTTCGGGTAGCCAGATATTAGGCAACGAAGTGTATGAATATGGCTGTGAAGGGACAGCTAAATTTCAGCACACCACCTATCTTTCAATACGTAGTGGTAGTGATAATGAACAAGTTGATCCTTGGCGATTTGGTTGGAATTATTTACATGACAATCATGCAAAAAACGGAATCCATCAATATGATGAAAATAATAGTGGATTAGAGTGTGGTAGTCCCAATGGTACAGTTATTATTAATGATAATGTAATTATTAATCAGGGTGGTTCAGGAATCAATGTAGGCGCAAATTGCCCGTGGACAAATGACTTTGATATTTATAACAACATAATTATTAACGCTGGTTTAGCGGCAGACTGGGATGGCATTGACCCCAATACCAGTAATGGGGGTTATACTTCTGCTATTACCATTCAAGATGGTGGTTTAATGGGAAATGTTCGTATTCATCATAACACTTTCTATACTTGGAATGATGATGACCAAACGGAGAGTGCTCAAGCCTGTTTAGGCTTACTTGGATCGCAAGATAATGTGAGGGTGGTGTGGGATGATAATGTGTGTTACGCCACAAAAGACAAACATTTTGTTAACAACAATTGGAATGGAATTCAGTTATTAGATAATGTTTCGGGTAATAACAACTCATGGTTTTACTCAGGAACCAATCCTGTTGATGCTATTTTTCCGTCTTGGGATAGTGCAGCACTTTTAAATGATCCACTGATTACGCTTTCTGTTCCACAGATCAGTGTCCATAATAATTCACCCCTGATAGGCGTTAGCACGACAACATTAACACATGATGTGTATGGGTCACCAAGGCTACAAAATAGCACAGTAGGTGCCGTCGAATTTATTAGCGCAGACTTAATATTTTTCGGTGGATTTGAATAGAAAAACTTTTTTCAACTGTGCATAAATTTACAAGAGGAATTTTTAATGAACATGTATAAAGTATTAAGTATTTCCATGTCGGCTATTTTAACTTCAACCATAGCGTTGGCGGCTAATTCACCAACAGCAAAGCATTTAGCGGGCCCAGCTGAGGAAATTGAATTGATGCAAAAGGTTAATCCGGAAGAGTTAGCAATAATTTCTAAAAGCGCTATGATTCCGGTTGATCTGGTTCCGAATAAGGGACACTACGAGTGGCAAAAGAAAATTTCAATTGACGGCGAAAACCCTAGAGCTCTATTGTTTACACCTGATGGTGACCAGCAACATTGGCAAATAAACATAAATGGACACAACTCTAGCAAAGACTTAATCAAGAATAATCAGTTGTTCACTGAGAAAGATCTAGCTTTTGGAATGGGAGCAGTACAATTACCCGCAACCGAATTCAGCCTACGAGAAACTCACTCATCCAGTTATGAATTCCAAATTTCAAGTGCTCGTGCTACAGCAACAGAAGCTTATCTTTTAGTCAGCAGCGATAGCCCCTATAGACTGAAGTCTTTCGTCAGTTCACATGGCCAATTAGTTGGTGATGTTATAAGCATTAAAGCCAATGCATTTACTGATGATTCTGAGTTTACCGTTGTACGACAGGATCTAAGCCTAATTAAGCGTGCATATTTAAAAATCACCTCGCCGGATGGCAGCACTTTTAGAGTCAAAATGCTTGATGATGGTTTAGGTTCTGATGAGGTCGCCAGAGATGGTGAGTTTTATGCTGAATTTATCGCCGAACACGAAGGTCTGTACCAAGTTCAAGTAGTATCGAAGGGAATTACACCGCGAGCTAAACCATTTTATCGAACGGCTGAGCATACGATACCAATAGTTTATTCAGACTTGGAGCTTGGAAGTGATTATGCCGAGGGGAGCTATACTAACGGCCATAAAATTAATCTCGATTTCGCTTTAACTACAGCGAAAGACGATAGGCGCTTCCGGGTAATGGCTGAGGTATGGGGAACGCAAGCAAATAGTAAAGCTGGAAAGTTAATACCTGTTTCATGGATATCTACTATTGCTGATGCTAGGAATGGGAAAATTAATTTGCAATTGGATGACCGCTGGTTACTTGCAAAAGGTGTTCAGGCACCGTTCGAGTTAAAAAACATTCGCATTGAAGACACAACTCACTATGTTAGTTTACTTAATATTGAGCGACTGGAATTAACTCTTCCCATGGTGCAAAAAATTTCTAAATTGCTTTATGATGCATCTAAGTTGAGTTATCGAGATGTTATTACCGAGTCGATGCTAAAAGGTGAAAAGCCAGAACAAGCAAGTTACCTAAATAAATCCAGTGCTGATAAATTACAATCACAGGGGGCAAAGTTGATGTTAGTACATGGTTATTGTTCCAGTGATGTATGGGGCCCAGTACAATCACAATTTAGCAATAGCGTTAAATTTGTTGACTTTAACCAGAATCGCTCTCATGATGCATTCGCTCGATTAATTGATACCTTTGGCGATAACTATAGTTCATTCGGTATAGTCGCTCATTCACAAGGTGGCGCGGCGGCGTTACACCTATACACATACTACTGGAGTGGTTTGGATGACGCTGGCTTTGGCCGTTTGATTCAATCTGTAGGTACCCCTTACCTCGGTACTCCGCTAGCAGGGAATCTCGCTGCCATTGGCAACATATTTGGCGTTGGCTGTGGCTACAATAGCAACTTAACCACCTCTGGTGCCAGCTCTTGGTTGTCAGGTATTCCTACTTGGGCCAGAAGTAAAGTCAGCTATTACACTACTTCATTCAAAGATAGAAGGTGGCGTTATGACTATTGCAGCTTGGCCAGCGACTGGTTCTTGTCAGACCCGGAAGATGGCGTGGTGGAAAGATCTAGAGGCCAGCTCTCAGGCGCCTCGAATCGTGGCCATAGAACCGGTCAGTGCCATACCGATGACATGCGTGACATGTCTCAACTTCATGACAGTGGTAGAAATTCAATTATGAATTCGAACGCTGCACGGTAGTAACTGGCATCAAACACCCTCTGGTGTGTCTGCCAGAGGGTGTTTTATTGAATATATTGAAAGTTCTACCCAGTTTATTATTCTAGATAACGCTTTGAATCCAGACCCGCCTTGCAGTCAAGGCCAATAGAGGAGTAAACCCAAGGGCCGACATTAATTACGGGTGTCTGGGCCCATGCGGTTTATGATAGGCTTGGCGATGCAGCAGCATAAATGAACAAGCAAATAAACGCTCAGCACGGAGTTGGCGGAGGAGTAGGGCGCGGGGAAGTCACATCAGGCGTTGATTTAGAGCATTCGTTGAGCTGAGGGTGTCTCACAAGCCATCCGCTACTGTATCAGTCTCGAATTAACGATTGACTCCCCAATTACCCAAGTTATTTCAGTCATGTTTTTGTTATACTCATTCAAACTTAACTATAAACAGTACAAATGATGAACATAGCACTCAGTCTTACAGGTATTTTTCACACAATTTTCGGAATAGCCGCCTTAATCAGTGGTTTCTTGCTACTTTGGAAAAATAAACAAATTAGCTATGGCCCGTTCGCAGGTAAAATTTACCTGATAACAACTATTATTACTGCGGCATCTTCTCTTGCTATCTTTAAGCATGGCACTTTTCATGTCGCCCATTTACTTGGGGTATTCACTCTGCTGGCGGTTTTGGTCGGTGTAGTAACAGAAAAAATGATTATTTTTAAATCATGGAATAAATATGCTGTAAATCTGTTTTATTCCAGCACCATTTTATTCCACCTTCTACCTACAGCCACAGAAATCCTAACACGCTTTCCTCCAGATTCGCCCATAGCAAACTCATTGAAAGACCCATTGTTACTTAAGACCTTTGTGGGTATTTTCTTGGTTTTCCTAATCATGTTGATCTGGCAGATGAAGTGGCTGAAAGGACAGAAATAACTAAACCCACATTGGTAAAAGGCCAGGGCAGGCGTAGATTGCTCTAAAATGACAGAGTTTGAAGGTTTTTATTTTAACTTTTTACCTTAAAATATTTCTCAAAGCTCTAAATTACTAGAAAATGCCAGTGTCAGGTTTTTTCCTATAGCTAGGGCAGGGCTGGCTACACAAAATCATCACGAGTACTACTCAAGAACTCAAATAAGTTTTATTCCGTAATTTCAGTGTAGCCCAGAAGTACACATAACAGAATTAAACATTCATGTGTGCCACAGGATCTAATTTATCGCCCTTAAAAAAAATCAATGTGAGCGCACCCGCGCGATAAGTTGAGGCTTTTTTAAGGGTTTATTAATTGCGTATAATGTATATTATGTTAAATAATATAATAATATAAGCAAAAAGCTATGAAGTTAGGCGTTTTGGACTTGTGTTGATTTGAGCAATAAGATACAAGCCAACCTAGTTGTTGCTGACACCCGAGCCTGATTTGTATAAATAGGATTAATAGTTAATGTGAATTATTTATTTATTATATATTAGTGGTTTAGGAGTGATATCTATAACATTTATAGTGATTGAGCTGCGTTTCAACTGGGTTCCAAGTAACAAGCAACAATACTCTGTACAATAAATATCAGCTTTGTGAGTGTCTGTTTAGCTATAGATTATTTAAATAACAGTGTTTTGAGTTTTTTGATGCAATATAAAGTTGAAAAGATGATCAGCCACCTACTCTCAGAAAAAGTGGTAAAATAAAATTCGCTACTATTGAGTAATGTTGAACTTCGATAAAATTTAATAGTCTACTGCGCAACCAACAAGAATGATGGAACATTTGCTATTTTGATCTCAGCTAAACGACTGGCTTATATGTTAATTATATTGATTGCACTGCAGTCAGTAACAGTCGTGGCTGAAGATAACCATAAAGAGCATCAAAATGGTGATCAGCATCAGGTGCTTGATAAGGATCATGAGCACCAGGAACCTAGCGATGTTGATATCGATGCACAAATTCCAATTACTCAAGGTGGTGATTTAGACTGCCATCACTGCTGTCATTGTCACAGCCCTACTCAGCTAGAATTTCTTTCAAACAGTAACAATTTCAACTACGCCAAGATATTCGGTCTTCCTTCCGAATACCTGTTTAACTATATATCCAAGCCTTTTTCTCCCGCACTACGCCCCCCAATCGTTTAACTAAAAAAACTACTACAAACTTAAGCTGTAACAGTCGATTCTGTCGATTTACCGGCTTATCCGTTCGTTTGCGTGTGGAATTCAGTGATTTTATTCGCTGAAACCTGACCGCTATTATTTCAGCTTCACAGCCCACTCAGGTGGCCTATATGTGAAATATTGAATCGAACGCACTGTAGGTATGAACAATACACACTATAAACCGCCCTTTATGGGCTTGGAATACAAGTTAGTGGGAACGATTTTATGATTAGGTATATTTTTAGAAGATTTGTAGGTTTTGCCGCCTTTACGCTACTCGCCCTGTGTGCGCCAGCTTTGGTATTTGCGCAGACGGATAATTTTAACTGGGATAGTTGGATACTCACCCAGGTTGAACAGCACCCGGATATTGTCGCTGCCCGGGAACAAATGAACTCGGCTTATTCACTGGCAGAGGCGCGCGAACGGCCTTTGTATAACCCTGAGCTAGATACTGAGTATGAGCGCGAGGGTGACAGTAATAATTATCGAGTAGGCTTAAATCAGACGCTGGATATCTGGGGTAAACGCAACACCAGAAAACAGCAGGCGGG
>JAKITK010000013.1 GCA_021648125.1 Lysobacterales bacterium | reverse complement strand
AATAAGACACCGATAGCCAATATCATAGATCGCTTGAATCTTTTATGATTGATTTTGTTTTGTAAAACAATTATGGGTATTTCTTTTGTAGGTATTTGGAAAAAAGCTTTTTTGATTTTGGGGTTAATTTTATAACCTTTTCCATAAACATTAATCAACACTTCTCCTTCAACTCCGTTTTCCTTAAATATTTTTCTGACTCCCTGAACCACTTTAAATAAAGAGTCCTCACTAACAATTAACTCGCCCCATAACTTATACAACAATGTATCTTTGCTTATGATTTCATTTTTCGATGTGACAAATAGTATCAGCGCCTGTAGTATTTTCTGGGGGCACTCAATCAGCTTTCCATTGATATACAACTCTTCGTCTTGATAAATAAATTGAACTTTATTGATTCTAAATTGCATGTTTTTTATTTTTTTAAAATAGCTTCCCAATTCGAATATTCTAACAAATAAAAATTGCATGGGTGAATGAAATTTAGGTTTTGTGATGTTTTTTTAGAATCAGTTATTATTGGTGATACGGTTTTTTGATGGTTTCTTATGTGCATTAAGGACTTGTAATGTCATTGTGCTTTCTATATTTGGGCTTGGGTATTACTACATGAATTTACATAATTTTCGATATAGGTATTTATCGTTAGGTTCCTTTGGCAACAAAGTTATGATGCTTTTCGAATAATCCCAACCCTTATTTTTGGCTGTGCATTTACAACATTCGACTAAGTATTGTTGACTTTAAACCACCTAGTTTTATCAACCGCCAGTATTTGCCAGTATTTGCCACATTTATGCTCAACATTTTTCGGTTATCATAATTTTCTTTTATAGATACAAAGAAGAGAGAGAAATATAAATGTCACACATAATGAACTCAAGTACAGCAGCTAAATATTTATTGACTATATTGTTTTTGTGCAATTTTAGTTTCATCCAAGCCAATACAAACGCTAAATTTATTACTGGTTTTCCTGATTCAGCATTGTCTATTGCTGCTGCTTCAATGGAGGTAGGAGAGTCAATGATTTTCGACACCATTGGTTTTGATTATGATTTGGTTAATGCCTGTGGCGCATCGACCTTTATTGTTGACTGGGCCAGAGATGCTGTTTGGAATTCATTTAACCAAGAAATTCATTTTATTGGGCAAGGACATTATGCTTGTCAAAAACACATTAAATACCTTGAAAATGATAACACCTGGTATGAAGTTTCAAGAGCAGACTGGGAAGATGTAGGTATTAGGCATGCCTATGAACACAACACCATTGATACAGGCACTGGGGCTTTTTATTATGGCAGATACAATTCTAAAAGTATAAAAAAGTACCTCAACGGAAACTGGACTACTCTACCTAGTTTTCCTGGCCCCAGAGCCATAACCAGAGCGATTGAGTATTTTCCTGAAATGAATGGCTTGGTTGTCTTAGATAGCCAAGCAGGTATATTGTTGTTTAATGAAATTACAGATGAATGGTCGGTTCTTTCAGGCCCTGTAGAAATGGGTGCTTATCATGTCTTTGCGGAATATAGCCCCGTACATAAGGTGATTATTTTTGGTGGAGGTAATGGCAGCACTAAAGTAAATAAACTAACTGCAGATGGGACTGTTGATACCAATATTGCTGATTCTCCGGTTGTGTTGGGTGTTGCATCAAACCAAGGTCTTGTTCAGGTAGACACCTCTACGGGTAACTTTCTAGCATTCCTGGATAACAATACACAATATGAGTACGATGTTGCCTCTGATAGTTGGAGCTTCTTTGATGATGAAAATATCTCAATTTCATCAACCATTTCTGTAGTGATCCCTGAATACGACGTCATTCTATTTGCTTCTAGATCAGGTGTTACCTTGTATAAACTGGGTGATTCTAGCGGTTTAACTTCGGTTACTCTAGATACCAGTAGCATCCTGGTTAACAGTGGTGAAACGACAACCCTTAGTTGGAACAGTAGCAATACCAATAGTTGTGAGGCCTCTGGTGGTTGGAGTGGCTCACGGGCTACCTCAGGCAGCGAATCGAGCCCTGCGATTACTAACAGCACAACATTTACCTTAACCTGTACGGGTGTCACGGGTATTAGCAGTGACTCTGTCACCATCAATGTTGTCAATACCGACCCAGTGGTTAGTTTAAGTGCCAGCAGTACACTAGTAGACAGTGGCGATACCATTACCCTTAGTTGGGATAGCATCAATACTAATAGTTGTTTGGCCTCTGGCGGTTGGAGTGGCACGCGTGGGGTTTCAGGAAGCGAGACCAGCCCTGCAATCACTACAACTACAAACTTTGTATTGACCTGTAGCGGGGATACCGGCTCAAGTTCTGATACGGTTACCGTTAGCATTGATAACGGTGGTGTAATTTCTCTTGGCTCAGGCTTAATTATTACTAATGCTCTAGTTTACGATGCAAATAATGGCAGCGACTGGTCAATCAGCGCCAACCTGCAAATTGCAAACAGCATGTACGGCGACCGAAGCTTCAGATTTAGCCAAATCCCCGCAAACCTGATTGGCCAGGAATGGCTGTCTACGGCGAATGATTCCAAATCCTTTGTGGGAGAAAAACTGGTGGAGTTTAGCGTGGCAGTAAACGCTGAGGTGTTTATTCTTCATCGTGATGATATTTCTAACAAACCGAACTGGCTATCAAGTTGGGTTGATACTGGTAACGATGTTATCAATGATGAACCAAAAACCTATAGCATTTTCAGTCGCAGCTTCAACGCTGGCGAGCAGGTATCACTGGGCAGCAACGGCAGTGCGACATCAGGTATGTATATTGTAGTTGTTGTAGCTACCCAAACATCGGAACTTATTTTCACCAGCGGCTTTGAGTAAATAAATATGCAACAAATAATTCAAAAACAAACCATGGATAAATCTCTCTGGATGTCATCTTTGGCGATTTTATTTGCATTTCTTGTAGTCTCAACATCAACAAATGCAAGCAGTTTAAAGAAAGTTGTTACTGCCGGAAGTCAAACATTGACTGCAACAAATATTCCTGCAGTAATTGCCAATTTACCACTCAATGAATGGCAGGCCATATCGCTCAATACCATTAAGGATGTCGATCCATGTCCTGGTAATGATAATTGTGCTTGGTCTGCGGTAGAGGGATTAAGCGGTGTGGTAAATGATTGGACCGGCGGAGCCTATGCATCAGAAGAAGGCGAGCTTGGCGGGCTTGTCTATTTTGGTGGTGGCCATAATGGCTATTATGGTAATGAGGTCTACTTTTTTAATTTAGAAACATTGTTGTGGGAGCGTAGAGGCGAACCGACTGATGGGCAAACACCAGAAAACCCCAATACTTTTGGGCTCAACAGCCAATGTCGATTTTGGGATGGTAAACCGCTGGCTATTCACACTTATGAGTCAGTTTTTTATGATCCATTACAAAATTCATTCTGGCTATCAAAAGTTTCAGACGCCCCTTCAAGTTCACCAGGGTCACCAAGTGGGTGCAGCTCTGATTTGCCTGCGGCTTTCAGCTTAGATACCAATTCATGGAGAGACAGTGGTACATCACCAGTAGGAAGCAAATTTAGCGCAACAGCTTGGGATGCTACACGAGAACTGGCATGGGTGGTTGATCAATCTGGATCTAGAGTGCATTCTTTTGACCCAGTATTAGATGTGTGGCAGACCTATGTTGGTGGTTTTCCTTTGAATATTGACTTCACCGCGGCTATTGATCCAATCCACGATCTGTTGGTTTTTGCTAATTTTCGTAACGGTACTAACAAAGTTGGAGTAAAAGACCTTAACTCGTTAAATGACAATTGGTTTTTGGTCAATACAACAGGTGATACCTCGATCGAAGGTAATACAAAAGTTGGTTTTGAATGGGCTCCACAACTTGGTGGCTTTATTGCCTGGAAAGAGGGTCTTGATTTATTTTTACTGACACCACCTGCAAGTGATCCACGCAATAACCCTTGGGTGTGGAGTAGAATCAATGCAACAGGAGTTACTCCTGATACACCGGTTAATGGCCCCTATTCAAAATTCCAATATGTTCCAGAATTGGGTATAGCCTTGGTTGCCTCTTCTGTTACAGGTTCAGTTTTTGCCATCCGACTTGCAGGAACTACAGACCAAGTCAAGCTGTATGACACCTTCACTTTAAGTCTTGATCGACCAGGCATAACTGGCAATAAATTTTTCGAGTTCCCTCAAGTTATATTTAGCAAAGGGGCGAAAACATTTTTAGTTGAGGGGTTTTATTACGGTAATGAATCCGGAACAGCAGATGGCAGCATTTGGAAAGCCAGGTTTATGCCCGATGAAATAGGTCAGTGGGATTATAGCTGGGACTTTAATGGAGAAACTGGCTCTGGATCGTTTGATGTTATAGGGCAAAGTAATGATTTAATTCATGGACATGTAAAAAGAGCCGGCAGATTTTTAGCGACTGATGATGGTCAAGGGTTTCTATATCGCGGCTCCAATTGGCCAGATACAAGGCGTTACAGGGTTAATGAAGGTGATTCATCTAAAACTTTCATAACAAAAGCTGATTGGGTGAACTATGTCACAAGATTACTCGAAACAAATCACAACGGCACTTACATGATGGCTATGGATCGTATGGTCAATGATGACAGAACGAGTTTTGCTCTACCGTGGCTGGAAAAGGTAGATTTTGCGCTTGAACAGGCTGGTACTAGAGGGATTTATGTGTTTCTTGGTATTTTCAATACCTGGACTCGAAGCCGTACCGATGCTTTTGTCACTGAAACAAATTCCAGCAATCAAATTCTTGATCCTTGGAATAATAACTTAATGCTCGAAAAAGAATTTTATCTGAGATATTTAGCAGCCAGATTTGCTGGTTACTACAACACATTATGGGAACTAGGCAATGAAGTCGGTCACTCCAACAGCGGTAGTGACTTTAGGGATTTGGCCAATGATTTTTATATTCCCTGGTTAAGACAGTATGATCCTTATGCCATACCAATAACCTTATCGGAAAATCAATATCAGCAAATTGATGTGGAAATTGGTGGTTTACACCAGGGTCAAACGATAGGCCTTAATGAAACCCAACCGATTATACATACTGAATTGGTTGGTATTAGTGGTGCTACAGATGTTTTGTGGGGAGGTGCTGCCTGTAGAAACCCAACCAATCGAAAATATTACAGACGTACCGCATGGAGAGGCTTTATTGAGGGCGGCTCCGGATCCATAGAGTGCTCTCTCCCCTTTAGTGGTTCTAACGCATTTCCAGAAATGGATGATTTTCTTGCCGACTCCAACATAACAAATGTAATGGAAGACCATGGCAGGCTGGGCACTGCAGTTGCATCCTTTAATAATGATTTGCTGTTCTTAATACCTACCACCACTAGTGTGTTGGGCACATCTTCTAGCTCTTTTAAAATGCGCGCAAAAAATGATGAGGAGTATGTGGCATATTTTTGGGGCGGCTTAGGTTCAGGGGCAACCATTAGCTTAAATATTCCAACAGGTAATTATTTTGCACAATGGATATCTCCATCAAGCGGACAAACATCAGTTCTGCAAAGTGTAAGCACTGGAAATTCCATCACCTCACCTTGGTCCAATGAGTACGATGCCATGCTGCATGTTTATGCAGAAAGCGGCAACTTAACATCAGTATCTCTAAGCGCCAGCAACTCCCAAGTAAATAGCGGTGAAACTGTAACTCTAACTTGGAACAGTAGCAATACCAATAGTTGTGAGGCCTCTGGTGGTTGGAGTGGCTCGCGGGCTACCTCAGGTAGCGAATCGAGCCCTGCGATTACTAACACCACAACATTTACCTTAACTTGTATGGGTGACACTGGTTCTAGCAGTGATTCTGTCACCATCAATGTCGTCAATACCGATCCAGTGGTTAGTTTAAGTGCCAGTAGTACACTAGTAGACAGTGGCGATACCATTACCCTTAGTTGGAATAGCATCAATACCAATAGCTGTGTAGCTTCTGGCGGTTGGAGTGGCTCCCGTGGGGTTTCAGGCAGTGAGATCAGCCCTGCAATCACTACAACTACAAACTTTGTATTGACCTGTAGCGGAAATGCCGGCTCCAGTATCGATACTGTTACCGTTAGTATTGATAACGGTGGTGCAATTTCTCTTGGCTCAGGCTTAATCATTACCAATGCCTTAGTTTACGATGAAAACAATGGTAACGACTGGTCAATCAGCGCCAACCTGCAAATTGCAGACAGCATGTACGGAGACCGAAGCTTCAGCTTTAGCCAAATCCCCGCAAACCTGATTGGCCAGGAATGGCTGTCTACCGCGAATGATTCCAAATCCTTTGTAGGGGAAAAGCTGGTGGAGTTTAGCGTGGCTGTAAACGCTGAGGTGTTTATTCTTCATCGTGATGATATTCCTAATAAACCGGACTGGCTATCAAGTTGGATTGATACTGGTAACGATGTTATCAATGATGAACCAAAAACCTATAGCATTTTCAGTCGCAGCTTCAACGCTGGCGAGCAGGTATCTCTGGGCAGCAACGGCAGTGCGTCATCAGGTATGTATATTGTCGTGGTTGCACCGATAAACCAAGGCAATGATTCTATTTTTACCGATGGTTTTGAACTTTAATAAGCGATCATGAATAACCTAATGTGCCAATTTAAGCGTTTTTTATTCGTGGCTTTATTGGTTGTTATTGCCAATAAAGGCCAAGCCTCAGTATTGGGTGATTTAGCCGCATCAATGCAAGAGGGTCAATGGGCAGAACTTGAGACCCTTGGTTTTGATGGTGGTTCTAGGCTCTTTACAACCCGAGGCAATCCAGAAGATGCTGTTTATCAAGCGAATAGAATCATCGATTTTGCGGAAAGTGGTGCATGGGACCCAGTCAGCAAACAGTTTATGTTTCTCGGGGCACCACACGGTAATGCCTGGCGCTTTATTGTTTATGATGAAGCCAGTAACACTTGGGTTGATGGCCCTCTGCCGCGCCCCTGTATGGCCTATGGTAGAAACGAAACCAATCCGGATGTGGACTACTGTGGCGGCCATGCCTATGACTGGAATGCTTTTGACCCAGCTTCAGGGCGATTCTTTCACACTTATTGGAAATTTGGACCAGAGATTGATATTTATACCCCATTTAACAATCAGTGGACACGCTCTGTTACCCCACCAACACAAATTGGCAATTTGTTTGCAGGCATAAACTACCGTTATGGCGCTATGGAATGGTTCCCTGAATTAAATAGTTTATTGACAGTAGTGGGAGGCAAGATAGTAAAAATAAACCCAGATGCCAACCAATGGGAAATACTGCCAGAAAACCATGAGATGGGTAATTATCACAATGTTATGCAGTATTCCCCAGTTCATCAAGTGATGGTATTTGGTGGAGGCAATGACTGGGATCCAGTGCCTGAGAATATACCCAATAGCCGTGACTTGTATCGAATGGATGCCAGTGGCAGTGTGATTAAAATGACTGATGCTCCATTTAATATAAGGGTAACCGGTGGCAGTGGTGGATCTGATCCTGGTACCTTAATTAGTGCTGATCCTGTCAGTGGTCATTTTTTATTATTAAACAAACAAAAGTTATTTTATCAATTAGATCCCATGGCAAATAAGTGGTTGCAAATTCCGGATACCCCACCCATTAGTTCACATGCGGTGTCCGCTGCCATCAGTGAATACGGGGTTGTTATGTATGTTACTGGTAATAAAGTCTGGTTATACAAACACGACGACTGTGCAGCCTGTGTAATGTACCCAGATGCCATTTTTAGCGATAGCTTTGAAAATAGCCAAGGTTCACCATCAATGATCAGCGACACCACCCCCTCAGATTATCAGTGGGGTACTTTAGAAGTTGGTGGGAGTGTGTATATCGACCGATCATTCAGCTTTATCAGCATTCCGGATATTTATACTGAGTTGGATTATCTGATGACTGCTAACGATGATAAAAACAGTACAGGCATTAACTTTATTAACTTCACGGTAAATCGTGATGTGACAGTTTATATTGCCCATGTCAATGATAATGATAATAAACCTGCATGGATGATTGGTTGGACTGATTCAGGTGATCAGCTGATTAACTCCGATCGCACGATGTATGTTTACAGTCAAGATTTTATTGCTGGTGAGGTGGTATTGGGTGGTAATGAAGGTGGCCCCAGTATGTATGCAGTGTTGGTGCGAGCCATCGATCAGTAAGTTTTTATCAACTTAATAAATACTAATGAGAAATACTATGAAGTTAAATGACATCAATAAAGTATTGGTTTTAGCTCTGGCACTCACATTACCAGCAAGTTATGTAGATGCGAGTCAATCAGGTACTAGCAGAACCGCCCAATATGCTACTTTGGATTATGATGTTGTTTATGTGCGTTGTCCTAGAGCAACAGAAATAGTCAATTGGAGGGGCAATGACCTATTAAATTGGAACGGGGTTAATGATACATGGTTATCTGCCTCAAATAATATCTATCAACAGCCAGGTTGTGATTTGGTTTTGCATCATTCAGATCCAGCCTATGGCGGTGGCTTACCGCAGGGTGACCGCGGTCGGGAAGAGGTATTGGTTGACTGTGATGAAACTGATAACACTCAAGCTATATGCACCATTGCTGACCCGAACGTTTCATTTGATGGGACTACTATCGTTTATACCAAATTTACCGATACCAGAGATTTTATAGACGGGGTGGGTATCTCTGGTGATGGTGGTTGGGGACGCACAGCGGGGCATTCTCAGTCTTATGTAAAGCTTTACCCCAATGGCAACGGGCCAGGTTTTGGTAAACGATTTTCCAGCGGACTAATTCCTTATTCAGCACCGGCTTTAATTTTTCAATTCAATTTGCAAACCATGCAGGAAACTCGGGTTTCACCAGAGGCAATCATGCTGTCAGGCAGAGCCCATGCTGGTAAAGACGAAGAATGGAGCAGTAATATCCCAGTGATGGATACGGGCCCATTTTTTATGCATGACGGGCGAGTCGGTTTCACCAGTAATCGTGAAAATGGGTTTTATCGTTTTCAACTATTTGCCATGGACTTAAACGGAAAAAACCTAAAGCTCATGGGTCATCGTGCCATGAATCAACAATTACACCCCAATGTACTTAAAGATGGACGCATTGCCTATACCAACCATGATGTTATGTTGCACAAAGTTGCGAATAATAACTATTCCTTATTTACCATTAATCCAGATGGTAGCTTCCCTTTTATTTTGGCAGGAAAACATGATTCGACCATGATTTCCTATCATTATACGACCCAACTTTCTGACGGTGATATTATTACCACGCTTTATTACAACCATAATAATGGTGGCATGGGGACTTTATTGAGATTTCCCATTGACCCTGTTGGCGCTGACTTTGAACACAGGGCGGAAAACGGTTGGGTAATGGGTAATTCATCGAGCAGGTTTACCCGTGTTGGTCAGTTCGGACTAACACCTCAAGCATCAGCAGGTGATACAGCGCAGGGAAAATATAGTTCAAGTAATGATTATTGGACTCACCCGAGCCGCTTGATTGCTGGTCAAGAGCTAGTGATAGGTGGGCAAACAGTTTTTACCGATAAAGCCTTGATTACCATGACGGGGCGATTTACCCATCCCTCTGGTGCGCCAGAAAATGATTTATTAGTTAGTTATACCATTGGCGCTTCTTCATCTATGGGTGGTTATGGTGGAGACCTTGAACAGGTCATGGAAAGTGTAGGTAAAGATGCTGGTTTGTGGTTGGTTCCGTTGGAATCAGGAAGCCAACGGCAAATTGCCCACATTACCGATGACGCCCAAATCATCGTTGATTTTCCTGAATACCATGAGATTTTCCCAAGAGCTGTTGCCAGTTATCAGCAAATTTATGGTATTGCTCGTCCAGGTTTAAATCCAAATGGCACAGACACCCAGTATGTTGGTTCGAATAATAACTTAGGCAATGATGACGCTCGGCTTGAGGCCGGTTCCCCATTCGGGTTATCGGGAGCCTCATCACTTTATGACCGAGAAACCAGAGCTTCAAACGGCACCCCATGGAATATGTCTGATGGTGGTGGTTATATGTCTGGACGAACTTATTTGAATTTGGCCGCCAGCGGTGCGGATCTGGCTATTTTTGATAATAATGAAGTCTATGGTATTCGGGTGATGTTGCCGACACCCAACTACCCAAGTGGAACATGGGGTGGTATTGAGAAATGGTCAGGTGCACAACAACATCACATGAGAATATTGGGCGAATTTCCGATAAGAAAGGCCGATGCCAGTCTGCTCGATGCCCAAGGTAATCCAGATACCAGTTTTATAACCAAGCTGCCCGCCGATACGCCGTTCCTATTCCAGTCTATAGATAAATATGGCATGGCTTTGGATATAGAAACCAGCTCACGATCTGTTATCAGAGGGGAACAGCAGCTGTGCATTGGCTGCCATGTGCATACCCGTGAGGGTATGGATCCGTTTACTTCTGTAGCAAAAGTTAATGTCAACGCACCCTTTGGTGATTTTAGTGGCAACAGTGCGCCTCTGTTTTCAGGCTTTGACAATGATGGTGACATTACGGTTGAAAGTGCGGACAGTATTTATGATGAAATAATCACCCCGGGGATAAATAATCGGAAATCATTTGCAGTGGACTGGAACACTGGTGTATCGCAGCTTATCGAAAATAATTGTGCCAGCTGTCATGCGGAAGGTGAAAATGCGCAACAATTAACGGGCTTACGCCTAGACGGTGATTCGCGGACTTATGACTTGCTTCTTACTAACCGCTACAAACGCGAAGATGGTGTAACTATCAGTTCTTCTACACTACCTGGCGATGGTCTTAATGATGTTATTAATAACACTCCTGGTACTGATCGGATAGTCGGTCGCTCACAGTGTTGTACTGACTCGCGTTGGGTTTCCTTTAACAGCGCGCGCTCAAGCATGTTGATATGGGCGCTATATGGTGAAAGGCTCGATGGAAGAAACCCCGATACTGGCCTTCCCTGGGGTGCAAGTGGTGAAACCGTTCCGCAAGACAAACAAGGGTTAACCGGTGTCTTGGTTGATCCAATTGGTCGTGAAAAACCAGAAGTTTGGCCCAATGTAGCTGCTCATTTGGCTTTTGTAGCCGATATGCCAGAAGCAGAAAAGCGTTTGTTGGCACGGTGGATAGATATTGGTGCTCCAAACCTAAATGTACACGATGACATGCAACGCCCAGTACTAACCATTACGCCGGTTTTCAGCTCTGCTAGCATTTCAAAAATATTGGTAGGGGTTTGGGATGACTCTATGCTCGATTATTCACGCTTTGAGGTCAAGCACAATGATACAGTCATAATGACTGGTGCTGATATTGTTGGCACACCAACGGTTATTGAAGTTATTTTGCCGACTCCAATTAATGAATCAAATGCTGATTCAGAGGAATATTCATTCGAAATTTGGGATAAACCGGACCGTAGTTTGAGCCAGGTTAACCCTGGAAGTATTGTGGAGAATAGGCAGAGAAAAGTGTTAACGGGTCGGGCATTACTTAATTTAGTAAAAACAAACCCTGGCACTATTGATCTGATTTTTTCTAGTGGTTTTGAGTAATCGACACCCAAAATGAGTGGTAAGCAGGAACATATAATGATGAGATAGTATGCTATAGGGTTCTCCGCGAAGATTATTTGCTGTCTAAATCCGTGTGCGATTTTGCACTCATATTAAATTACCAATGATCATCACCTAGGGTATACTTCATTTTTTTCTAGGCAGGAATTTGAATGTCAAAAGCATTTCTCAGCGTTTCTAACATCAATAAAAGCTTCAGCAATGTCAAAGCCGTAGTCGATCTTAGCTTTGAAGTTCATCCTGGTACTATTTACGCATTGCTCGGCCCTAATGGTGCAGGAAAGACCACTACGGTTAGAATGTTGCTTGATATCATCAGGCCCGATAGCGGTGTGATTGCCTACAATAACAATTCTAATGGCCGTATAAACCCTGCAAAAATGGGTTATCTGCCTGAAGAAAGAGGCATGTATCCGGATAAATCACCACTCGATTCGCTGGTCTATTTAGCAATGTTGAGGGGGATGAAAAGAAATGACGCTAAACAAGAAGCCTCAAAATGGTTAAAACGCTTTGACCTTGCCGACCGAGAAAACGACAAACTCCAGACCCTTTCAAAAGGCAACCAACAAAAGGTCCAGCTGATTTCATCAATCCTACATCGGCCAGATTTTGCCATCCTCGATGAGCCCTTCTCTGGCTTTGATCCTGTTAATCAGGAAAAAGTAATTAAGATCATTCATGAGCTCAGCGCTGATGGCATGACCATTGTGCTTAGCGCTCATCAGATGGATTTAGTTGAACGGCTTGCCGATGAAATACTGTTGCTAAGCCATGGTACAGCGGTACTGCAGGGTAAAATGAAAGATGTACTAAAAGAGGCATCCTCAGCACTTAAATTATCAATTGATGTGGCAGCCATTAACCAGCAAACATTAGCTGGGCTCAGTGATATTTGTAACTATGAAATTGCCGATGTTGATGGCAATAAGCGAATTACCTTTTTCCTGCATGATGAAAATAATGTAGGCCAATTGCTAAAGGCCTGTACTGAAACCATGAGCATTCACAATATCAATACTGAAACCATCGGCTTACATCGCATTTATCTCGATGCCGTTAAAAAACATAAGGAGTCGATCAATGTCTAGTCCATTATTAACCGTGGCTCGTTGGGAATTTTTTCGCTACTTTAAATGGAAGGGCGAGATTTTTACTCTGCTGCTAATACTAGTGTTATCTGGTTTAAGCTTTAGTGGTAAAGAGTTAATCAGTAAATTCAGTAGTGCAAAATCCATTGAAATCGCTGTTATCGACGACCTTGGTGTTACCTTGCCTGAGCTAGATTCAAGTCGTTTTATCTGGACTCGAGCAAATCAAACCGATAGACCGGCTTTGATGCAAAGACTCGGAGACCAGGATATCGGTGGTATTCTAAGCATCAAAGATTCTACTAACAGCTCGATGACCGTGTTTGAAAAAGAATCATGGCAGGGAGAATTACAGCCCATTTTAAACCAACTTCTGTTGGATAAAAGATTAGATAGCGCTGAGATCAGTCACGCTGATTTTTATCAGCTGAACAAACCAGCCGCTTTAGAAATTCAAATTCATCAACAGGGTAATTTACCCAGCAGCAAGTCAGAAAAATTATTTGTCATGATCGTCTTAGGGCTGATGCTGCTCGGTGTTTTTATGAGCTTCAGTTATATATTTATTTCAGTCACCAGCGAAAAACAAATGCGTGTGACTGAGCAGGTCATTTCGGCGATATCACCACAAACCTGGATTGATGGTAAATTATTAGGATTAACGGCGATGAGCCTGAAAAGCATTATCACCACTGCCATAACAGCGGTGCTCGGCATCATTGTGTTTGCCAAACTTACCAATGCACCCAGTTATTTTGAGGGTTTTGAAGGCTCAATCATCACATTTGGCCTGATTGGGGCCTTCGCCCTGGCAGGACTGTTGTTTTGGAATTGCTTTCTGGTCGCTATTGCAGCGATGGTTGAGGATCCCAATACATCGACCAAAACACCGATCATGTTACTCCCTGTTCTCGCTGTCTCTGTAGCGTTTTTTGCAATCTCCGAACCGAACAATATCGTGGTACAGATTTTAAGCTTTTTACCCATAACCTCGATGGGCGTTATGCCGGTCAGAATGGTGATGGGCACCGTGGATATGTGGCAAATCATTGCGTCATTATTGCTATTAATTATAGCCGTTGTCTGGACGCGTAAATTTGCCAGTAAAATCTTCCGTCTCAGTATGTTGATGTACGGAAAAGAGCCCCAGTGGAGAGAAGTTTGGAAGTGGATCAGGCAGAGTTAGCACTGGTTTCATCCTGGCTGTAAAAGTAGATCGAGAAAATTAATGCCCTGGATGATTATTGAATATTGATTCAACTCCTATCAATACAGATTATAGCGCTAGTTATGAATTTAATAAGCCCTTCATTAAATGACAATAGTAACTACAGAGTGACCGGCCAATAAAAAATAAACTTACAAGCATAATATTAGCAGTATGTATTACCAGCATAGCAACTGCTAACGGCAATCTAATCTTCAAAAGTGGATGTCCAATAATGCGTTGAATAAAACCAAAGAAATATACATGTGGGTTCAAGTTTGAAGCTGTACCACAACAGTAAAGAATTAAATTGCCTCAAAAGGCTCAAAAAAACCTAAACCTGTAAATTTTAAACGTTTGGAAACAAATAAAATGAAAAATAAAATGAAAAAGTTCTTATGTTTTGCTTCTTTGCTGTTTCTATCAGCAGCACTTCAAGCCGAGAATATAGAGTTCCCTACTGATTCAGGAGTAATTAATATCAAGACCGCCTATGGCGCGAAAGGGGATGGGGTAACAGATGATACCCAAGCAATCGTGAATGCAATTAAAGCGCATGTCGGTAAGAACAAGATCATCTATTTTCCAAACGGCACATACTTGGTCAGTGATAGATTAGCGTGGCGCGATTCAAGTGGAGAATTTCAGGCTTATCTCAGTTTCCAGGGGCAAAGCAGAGCCAATACGATCATCAAATTAAAAGATGCTTCTACTGGATATACGGATCCAAGCACGCCTAAGGCGGTCATCTTTACAGCCTCTTTGGATGATGGTGTTCCGCAAGTATATGATAGGAGTAAAGGTGAAGGGCTTCAAGCATTTAGAAACGCTATCCGGAACCTGACCGTGGATACGGGGACTGGAAACCCTGGCGCTATTGGCATTGATTATATCCTCAATAATGTAGGAGCGATTAGAGATGTCACGATTCGATCTGGTGATGGTCAAGGGGTAAGGGGGCTATCCATGGCAAGAAGATACCCCGGTCCGGGTTTTATAAAAAATGTGAGTATTGAAGGCTTCGATTATGGCATCTATGTTTTATACCGACAAACTAGCATGACGTTTGAAAACATAACATTACAAAATCAGATAGTCGCTGGCATTTATAACAGAAACAACATATTGTCTATTCGCGGTTTAAGTAGTATCAATTCTGTGCCAGTTATTCAGAATCTGGGGCCTTTTGGCCTTGTTACTGTGCTCGATGGTGAGTTCAGTGGTGGTTCATCTTCGCAGAGCGCTATCGAGAACAATAATGGCAGTATATTGTATGCGCGCAATATTGTAACCAGCGGTTATCAGGCAGCTATTAAAAATAACGGACAGGTGGTTGCGGGCGCTACTCAAAGCGAGTTTGTGTCTGATGCTGTCCTCAGCCTCTTTCCAAGCCCTGCAAGGTCTCTGCATTTGCCGATAGAAGATACGCCAACAGTCCCTGATGATCCGATAGATGAGTGGGCGAATGTCGAAGATTTTGGGGCGGATGCTAATGATCTTTACAACAATGATACCGCGGGCATTCAAGCGGCGATGGACTCGGGAGCGACTACAATCTATTTCCCGCAGAGCAATGACACTCAAGGCTATTACCTTGTCGATAAGACGATTTTCGTACGCGGTAATGTTAGAAGAATAGTAGGACTGAATGCTTCAGTGGGCATTGCCTGGACAAACAGCTTTAATGACCCAGCCAACCCCAAGCCTATCTTCCGATTTGAAGAGGGGGCTAGTGATGTTGTTGTTTTTGAGCAGTTTTATTACTGGGCAACGTTTGATGCTGACCCTGATGCCCCTGCAAAGTATTTTGTTTCATATGAGCACGCATCTCCCAAAACTTTAGTCATTAAAAGCAGCACAGATCGCGGCTTTCGAAACACCAGAGGTGTAGGCAAGTTGTTCCTGGAGGATGTTGTGGCTGTAAGTCCATGGTTGTTTAACCACCCCCAACAGATATGGGCTCGTCAGTTGAATCCAGAGAACAGCGGCACTAAAATAACTAATAACGGAGGAAGTTTGTGGATTTTGGGTATGAAAACAGAGAGGCCAACCACAGTTATAGAAACAACTGGTGGCGGGAAAACAGAATTATTAGGCGGCATGATTATTCCAGTTGAAGTTACACCCACTGATGTTACTGCGTTCATCAACAATGAATCCAATCACTCATTAATCTATGCGGTAAACGCAGAAAGTCCTGCGGCTAATTACGAGATACAAGTCAAGGAAACGCGTGACGGAGAGACAAGGTATAAATATAGGGGTGATATGCCAAGCCGTGCCCTTGGTACAAAGGTCGCACTGTACACCGGTTACGAGGACGACACCTTGGTGAATGATAATTTCGATTCGGGAATCAACACAGGAACAATCGGCACCAGCGGTTCGGCGACTATTGAGATAAGTAATGAGCAGGCAGTCAGCCTGAACAATTCCCTCAAGATTTCAGATGCAACCGATACCAGCGTCCCCCATCATCCTTCTATAAGGTGGTCTTTTAATCAACAGAACGACAACACGCTGCGGACTTCCTTCTACATTCGCAAGGAAACCTCAGGCTATTCAGCCTTCTTCCTTGATTTGGTTGGCTCGGGCATCAAGCGTGGCCGCGTGAGATATTCAACTGACAGCATTGTTGTCCAAGACAGTAGTACAGGTTTCCTAACCGTTGCCAGTAATCTGTCAGACCAGCGCTGGTATCAGGTAGAGATCGAGATCTCAACACAAACTACTGCGAAGACTTATACGGTAACCGTAAAAGAACTTGATGGCACAATAGTCGGGAGACGCTCAGACCTTAAATTTTGGGGAAATAATCCCGGCTCAATTGACCAGATCGTATTCACTGACGACGGTTCCGACACCAGTGTTTTTTACCTTGATAGTGTTATAGTTGAACCAGGCGCACAGGTCATATTTGCCGATAGCTTTGAGTAGGGTGGATAGCGAACCGGCGGTCAGCACAATGCCGGCCTTCGAGCTGGGACTTCATTGGCAGCCGTACTATCTATCAGGACATCTCGGCACGGGAACCTACAAAGCAGTGTTTTAACTTACTGCTATCCCGTTTACTCACCCTCCCTACTGCCCTGTGTACGACCACTTATCAACAAATACAACGCTGGCACAATAAACAGGGTAACCACGGTTGAGATCAGCATTCCACCAATAATCACCAAACCCAAGGGGGTCCACAGGCTGCTGTTCCTCATGGTTAGTGGCAGCAACCCGCCAATGGTTGTGAGGGTGGTTAAAATAATTGGAGTTAGCCGAGACTGCGCTGATTATTGCAGCGTGAATACCCTCGCCTTTTCGAACTAACTGATTGGCGGTATCCACTAAGATAATAGAGTTGTTAACTATTATACCCATCAGGCTTGCCAAACCAATAAAAGCCATAACTGAGAACGAATACCCAAACATCAACAAGGCCAAGATCGCCCCGGAAAGCGCAAGTGGTATGGAAGCAAATACGATGACAGGCTGGGCGAATGAAGCCAAACAATTTTCATCGTCACATATCCAGACCGCATGAATTGCACTCCATGCTGAATCAGAGCACTTTAAATGATTTTTCATTTGTTGCCTTGAAAAACATCATCTCGTTTACGCTCAATCGTCTCTATCTCGGCTTCGGTAAGTTGATTAAATTCTTTTTCTCGTGCGCGCTTTGAAAACTTGCCTCCATTTTGATCCAGAAAACGGATAAGCAGATCAACCAGCTTATCTGGCATATCGATATAGTTTTTGATAAAGTCATTTAGTTGATCATACTTTTTCAAGTAATCAACTTCCTCTGGCAGAGTTTTATTAACGGTTTCTTCAACGCATTCAAAAAAGAATTCTGCTTGTTTTGTCGCATCAAAATAGCGATACAGGTCGATAGTCTCATTCAAAACCTCAATATTATTTTTCTCAGTAGGTCGCCACTCAATTAAATCAAGTCGAGGCTTTGAAAAATGTTCTAGCGTTTGTCTGTACTCATCAATGCGTTCCAGAATAACAGCAGATACTGGAAACACTAAACCTTTAGGTACAAATCCCTTTTCCGCCAAAACATGATGGAACATATAGCGATGAATACGACCATTACCATCTTCAAATGGATGAATAAATACAAAGCCAAAGGCAATTAACGCTGCCATCAGTACAGCATCGTAATTACTATCACCAAGCATCTTATGGGTGTTAATCAATCCTAACAAAAGGCTGTCTAGATCTTCAAAGCGCGCCGAAATATGTACAGGCATTGGCATTCCAGTGGTCCTATCATGGTCGCCTACAAAACCACCCTCAGTACGTTGTCCATGCATAACAAATCGCTTGTCTGTAATAACAACACTTTGAAGCGACTCTAGCTCTTCAACAGTCAACTCTCGTTTTCCAGCTTCTCCAATGATCTTCCCCCACCGTTCAATTCGGCTATGTGGAGGAGTCTCCCCTTCTATGGTGTAGGATGCCTTTGAATCTTTTAATAAAAGAAAAGCGGCGGCTCGGCTTAATAGACCCGCATGTGTCTTACCGATATGATCGATAGCGGCTTGAGACAAATTTAAACCAATGAATTGATCAAGCTTTTCTGTTCTTCTGATTAATGGACAAAATTCACGGGTTCCCGGAAAGTTATTACGAACACGGTGGCGCTTTGAATCACGAGACTGCCCCGGATATTGAAATGCGTCATTAATAATATCGACAAAGTTACCTTGCTTCACATCCTCGATATCAAGTTTTTCTTCACATAACCACTCATATAGAAACCATATTCTCCGGCTATATGCGCCCGTTGGTTCTGAGCGAACAATATTGATTATCTCTTCTTTCTCTATCGTTGAAAACAAAGCTTTGAGAGCAGCTAGGTCAACACCTTCATGTTTTAGCGCAAACCTAAGGTGTCCGTACAGAGTATCATCAGGTTTATGCCGTGGCGTAAAAATATGCCAGCGCCCCTTATCATATCTTTTATGTTTTGAACCTATTGCGCATAAGTAATCAGGAGCAGGCACTAACAGCCCATGCCCTTCAATCAAAGCCGCATATCCCGCAAGTGTCGCTCCCTCTTCCAGAGCTGGGAAAGCGTGAAAAATAGTTACAGACCGTGAATTTTGATTATAATTTACCATATTCATGAATTTCGATTATTAATTTTAATAACCATTATTTCATGAAAAACGATTACCGTCTATGAATTTTAATTATATTAGTGATATTTCATGAATCATGATTACAAAACATAGCGAAAATCGTTCTTATGCACTGTTATCAGAGGCCTGCTCAAGAGAAACACCACCCTCATTTTGGTATTTCATCGCTGAGACAATACCGAGCGCCTGACAAAAGCCCTCTTGATGCAAGCGCTGAATGCCGTCCTCACCAATGAGTCGGTCTATTTACATAGTAACTCTTGTTCATTTATCTTAGAGGCATAATACAACGGTAATACCAAAGCACTTTCATTCTCAAGTGAACCCGTTGAGCCAATCAACTTTATTGTTGTTTTTGGGTGGTATCTATCAACATAAACCCCCAATGATTTAGCCCGTGTGCGTTTCCTACTTTTCACTTCAACAGGCACAATACTGCCATCATCACACTTATATAAAAACTCCACTTCTGAACGTGCTGCATATTCCCATGAATAAGTAGGAGAACCACCTTGAGCAATCAATTCATTTTGTACAAAGTTTTCAGCAATATAGCCTTTATAGTTAAAGCCTTGATCACGATGCTCTTTATAAGAAAGCCCAAGCATATAACCCAGCAAACCAACATCAAATAAAAATAACTTAAAAATATTATCCTTTGCAAGCGCCGACAAAGGCGAAGAAGGCTCACAATCTATTGGATGGCATCGCGATAAAAGCCGACATTTTTCAAGCCAGTTAATCGGGCCAGCTAAGTGTTGATAACGATTCTTTTTCTCAATCACACTTATGAATTTAAATCGATTAACAGAATCATCAATATTTTTAGACAACTGAAGCGGAATATTTTTAAAAACAGCTTGAATATGCTGTGCTGAAATCTTGTCAGAATACTTACCAAAATCACGTTCATAACCAGCGATAAGCGAAGCGTGGATTTGAATAATTTTTTTTGTGCGCTCTAAAACCCCCATCTCATTTTCACTTTCAAACCAGCTTCTCACCGCCTCAGGCATCCCACCAACAAAATAATAATCCAACAACAAAGCAAATAACTTATCATGAGCCACTTTGCCCATATTCATCTGCTCAAACGCCTTTATAAGTGCCGCTTGATTTGATGCCAAAATAAATTCTTCAAATGTCATCGGATAAAGCTTCAGCAGCTCCACCTTGCCAACAGGAAATGAGCCCAACAAACCAATGTTAGAACCAGAAGCACAAACAAACATCTGTGGGCATTGCTCAGCAAAAAACTTTAAAGAATTAACCGCCGCCTGACACTCACCGATCTCATCAAAAATAATCAATGCCTTGTCTTTAATATCCTTTGCGGCAATACCGATGATCATGCGCGTAACCATGCTGCTTTTTGGGATGGTAAAGAGCTAACTCTGACACCTGCCTACGATATATGCCCACAAAGTCGTTCAGGCAATGAAGCTTCACAAGCTATGCTTATATCAGGCCACTGCTCTACTCCATTCAGCTAACGCACTTATCATTAACCGATAAACATCGGTGCGTATTTCTCTGTAACTCCATTAGTAATGATAACGACATTGCGCTATAAAGAGTGTTTTATCTGATACCTTATAAACCAAACGATGCTGCAAACTTATCCTTCGAGACCAATAACCAGACCAATTGTATTTTAATGGTTCTGGCTCTCCAATTCCTTTAAATGGCTCTCGTTTGATTGCTTTTATAAGTGAATTGATTCGTTTGAGTGTTTTTTTGTCTGTCTGGTGCCAATAGAGATAGTCATCCCAAGCGTTTTCAGACCATGATAAAATCACTCTTCAATTAAATCATGTTCAATGGTTTTACGGGTTTCTATTTCAGCAATAGATTGATTAAGCCTCTCAGCATTTTTGGGGCTCGCCATTAAGTAGGCTGTTTCCTCATACGATTTATAATCATCAAGGCTCATAACAACCGCTGGTTGTCCATTTTGGCGAGTGATGATCACAGGAGTATGATCTTCATTTACCTTATTTAAGGTATCTGCTAAATGTGTTCTAAACGATGAATAGCTCATTGTGTTCATTTTTTGACACCTTTTGTATTGTACTTATTATTGTACATGTACAGATATTTGTACGCAAGTGCTTTTTTGAAATTATTTATTCCAAATTCCGATGCAGTTAATAAATTCTAAAATATCTTAACGAAAGAGTATAAACATTGATATTGTCAAGTTATCGAATTTGAGCGATAAAACTAGTTTTCGTTACTCTATCCCAAATTCTGTACACAACTTACCCTATTCCATTCAGTGAACGCTCGATCAGGGGAAGAGCCATAATAAAAGGTCTTAAAGAGACCAATCACTATCTACCAAAATCTCCTTCAGTGCAGTAGTTCATGGCATTCTTACTAGCAAATTCACCATGGGCCAAGTAACTGATAACTTCAGAAATGACTTGGTTATTTTTCATCAGAAATGGGTGAGTTACAGGTAAGGCCACAAAACCGCACATACCCTCAACTTTTGTACTTTCCACAGAGACCTTTCCATCATCCGGATTTGGCAGGAATGCAGACAAAACCAGATTAATTGATTGTGTTCCCGCGATAATACCAACATCAAAATTAACTGGCCCAAGATTTTTAGGTATGTCATTTTTCTTAGTACCTAATTGCATACCTGCTGGGCCATTCAGAAGTTCGTACCCTGGCATTGTTTTAAGGCTATCGACAACCTCACTACCGTTATTTGGCGGCCCCAGCATCACTACTCGTTTAACATTTTCAGGTGGGTTGTTCTTATAAAACTGACGTACCAAAATCCCACCTAATGAGTGAGTAACAAAATTCACCGGATATGAAAAATTTTTACTGCATTTTTCTAAACCACCACCTACCGCAATTTCCGAGAGTTGAGATATACTCTTTTTCCTCGACGGGTACTCAATATTTACCACAAAATAACCTTCTTTAGTTAGCTTGTTTTCTAATTCACCCATTGAGCTTGAGGCTCTAGCCAACCCATGAAGCAGGACTACACATTCTGCGGATACTGAAACTGTCGAGTGCGAAAGCATCAGAATAAATATAATAGTTTTAATTTTCATTTCATCATATATCTGTATAGGGAATAAACTTTAATTTATACCTCATTTTACGATTCTTTGTTCTTATTTACCTCATACAATACCGAAGCAATAACAATACCCATACTAACACCCATAGCTATGCCAATACCTATGCCCATTGGAAAATAATCAAATGCAACACCAAGGCTTGAAGAGTTATGATGATTTCTGGTGTATGAGTTAAATTAAAAAGCGGTGTATCCTGTTGATTGATCTTTGAGGATCAACAACAAACACAAAAAAACCCAAACACCGCTAGGTAATTGGGTTTCTTGTCGAATTTTGGTAGCGGGGGTAGGATTCGAACCTACGACCTTCCCGAGAGTTATGAAATGAGACTGGCTTTCGTCGGGCTCATAACCCGAAGGTGATAAACCGTAACTCAGGCAATAAAAAACCCAGTAACCGTTAGGTCACTGGGTTTACCAATAAATTGGTAGCGGGGGTAGGATTCGAACCTACGACCTTCGGGTTATGAGCCCGACGAGCTGCCAGACTGCTCCACCCCGCAACATCTGGACGGCAATAATATAGATTTATCGGGTAATTAGCAAGCGCCTTTCGCGTTTATTTTGTAAATATATCAAAGCTTAGTTCAAGCTCAGTACCGTGCTTGCCGGTAGTTTCTTCTGATTGCTTTAAAAAACCGCCATACACGCGGCGATCAGCGGTGCCGAAAAGATACCTAAGACCACCATTAATAGCGCATTAACCGACAGTACCGCGCGGAAATCTGAGGGAGCCTGTATCGGGGCTTCGTCTTTGGCTTTATCAAAATACATAATCTTGATAACCCGCAGATAGTAATAACCACCGATAACCGAGAACACAACGGCCAGCAGCGCTAACCAGATCAAGCCGGCATCTACCACTGCCTGGATAACCAGCCACTTGGCAAAGAAGCCAACAAATACAGGTATACCGGCCATTGATAGCATAAGGGCGGCAAACATCGCGGCAAACCAGGGATTGCGCTGATTGAGACCTTTATAGTCGCTAAGCTTTTCAGCTTCTATACCTTTGCCCGACATAAAGATAACTACACCGAATGCACCGGCGGACATCAAAGCATAGGTGATGACATAAAACATACTGGCACCGAAACCTGCGGCGGTACCGCTGAGCAGGCCGAACATTACAAAACCCATATGCGAAATTGTGGAATATGCCAGCATTCGTTTGATGTTTTGCTGTGCCAGTGCGGCTAGGTTGCCAAGTACAATCGATAGCACGGCGACTACTATGAGCATTCCCTGCCAGTCGTGATGAAGTGAAGAAAGGCCGTCTTGCAGCAAACGGATGGCCATGGCGAAGGCGGCTAATTTGGGCATGCTGCTTATAAATAGAACGACTGGTGCTGGTGCGCCCTCGTACAGATCAGGCACCCACATATGGAATGGTACTAGGCCAAATTTGAATGCCATTGCTACCACCATGAAAATCAGCCCGAAGACCAATATCATACTGTCACTGCCCTGTTGTGCTGCGGCTAGCGAAATCTCACTGATCTGTAAGCTGCCGGTGGCACCGTATACCATCGACATACCATAAAGCAAAAAGCCCGAAGCCATAGAGCCAAGGATAAAATATTTCATTGCCGCTTCGGTTGCCCTGCGGTCATCGCGTTTAAGTGCCACCATTGCATACAACGACAAGGCCATTAATTCCAGCCCCAGATATACGGTAATCAAGTTAGCTGCTGAGATAAGCACCATAGCACCGAGCAAAGCAAACATCGCAAGCGAATAAAATTCGCCTCGATACATATTAAATTGCTTTAAATAATGCCGGCTATACACAAACACAAAAATCATAATTAGGTATGCAAACACCTTGAGCAAATCGCCCATGCCATCGCGGATAACAGTATCGGCAAATGCCATCACTGTACCCGTTGCTTCCAGTGCCGGGTGTCCACGAAGGGTAATGATGGCAGCCAGTGCCATTGTAAGGATAGAAACTAGATGAAGGATACCGCGGCGTTGCGGACTAAGAAACAGGTCCAGCATCAACAAGCTACAGGCCATTATCAGCACTATAAGTTCCGGGGCTACAATTTGCAGATCTTGCAGGTTCATATTAAATTATCTTCGTTTGAGTGATTTGCTGCAATAGGTGTTCTACTGAAGCATGCATTACATTCAACAGGGGTTGCGGATACAGACCAATGGTTAATACCGCTACGGCCAGCACCGTTAGGATGAAAACTTCACGCGAATTAATATCACGCAGTCGGGAAACTTTTTCGTTCCTGACTTCACCAAAGAACACTCGTTTTACCAGCCAAAGGTTGTAAGCCGCGCCTAGAATTAAAGTAAATGTGGCAAAGAATGCTATCCAGATACTGGCATTAAATGAGGCCAGGATAACCATGAATTCACCAACGAAACCTGAGGTTCCTGGTAGGCCGGCGTTTGCCATAAAAAACAATACCGCAAACATGCTAAACCAGGGCATTACATTGGCAACCCCGCCATAATCAGCTATATCGCGGCTGTGCATTCGGTCATACAGCACACCGACTACAAAAAACAGTGCGCCAGAAATAAAGCCGTGCGAAATCATTTGCATCATCGCACCTTCTACACCCATCGCCGCACCAAAGCCATCAGGCGATGCGCGGAAGATGGAGAAGGCGATAAACAGACCGAGGGTTACAAAACCCATATGGGTAATAGATGAATAAGCGATCAGCTTCTTCATATCGGTTTGCACCAAAGCGACAAAGCCGATATAGACCACAGCTATCAAGGATAAACCAATAACCACCCAATCTAGCATGGCACTAGCATCTGGAGTAATTGGCAGGCTAAAGCGAATAAAGCCATAACCACCAACTTTTAGCATCACAGCGGCCAGTATTATTGAACCGCCAGTTGGGGCTTCAACATGCGCATCTGGAAGCCAGGTGTGTACCGGCCACATTGGAATTTTTACTGCAAAGGCTGCTAGCATTCCGAGGAAAATCCATTTTTGCTCGGTCATGCTCAAGCCTAGCTCATGCCATTCCAGAATATTAAAGCTACCGGACTGCAAATACAGGTAGATCAGGCCAATCAGCATAAACACTGAACCGAGGAAGGTATACAGGAAAAACTTAACTGCGGCATATACCCGATTCGGGCCGCCCCAGACACCTATCAGCAGGAACATTGGTACCAGCATGGCCTCAAAAAAGACATAAAAGAGCAAACCATCAAGCGCTGCAAACACACCGGTAAGTGCGGCTTGTAGGACTAAAAACGCCGCCATATATTGATGTACGCGATCTTTAATGACTTCCCAGCCGGCCACAATCACTAATACACCGAAAATTGTGGTTAGCAGTATCAGTGGCATTGAGAAACCATCGACACCAAGGTGGTAATTAACATTAAATACCGGAATCCAGGCTTTCAATTCGGTAAATTGCATGGCAGCCGTTGTGGTGTCGAAACCCGTCCAAAGCTGAAGTGATAACAGCAAAGTTACCGAAGCCACCAGCAAGGCTAACCAACGAGCAACCGCTGGGCGCTGATTGCCTGCCAGCAAGACAAGCACCGCACCCAACAGCGGTAGCCAAATCAGAATGCTCAGGAGCGGCAAGCTTGAAGTCATTGTGTTTTCCATTATTTTATCTCTGTGTTACCGGCCTAAACCAGTAACCAGGCCCCCAGCAAACCGATTAAACCGATTATCATGGCGAAAGCATACTCATAGAGGTAGCCCGACTGAAGCTTGCGTACGCGCTCACCCAGTTTGCCGATGAAGGCTGCTGTTCCATTTACTCCAATACCATCAATCAGGCCGGCATCACCGCGTTTCCACAAACTATTGCCAATGCGGATGAAACCACGGGCGAAAACTTTATTGTTGAAATCATCGAAGTAGTATTTGTTTTCCAACAACGAATGCAGCCCTGAGAAGCGTTTTTTCATGTTCTCAGCCAGCTGTGGTTTAAACAAATAAAACCAGGTTGCCAGTACGAAGCCACCAATCATTAACCAGAACGGTGCAGTTTGTACCGAGTGCAACGCCAGCGCTGTTGCTCCGTGGAAATTTTGTCCTAGTTCAGCGACCACATCATTTTGTGCGCTGACTTTAATTGCATCATCTAGCCAGCCACCGAAGAGTATGGGTTTAATCGTGAAATAACCGATGATTACCGAAGGTATCGCCAGTAGCACCAGTGGTATTGTTACCACCAATGGAGTTTCCTGCATATGATCTTCGGTATGTTTATCCATCCGCGTCTGCCCATGGAAAACCAGATACAACAGGCGGAAACTATAAAATGCAGTTACCACCACACCGAGTAAAACCGCCCAATAGGCAAACCCACTACCGAAGCGTGTCGCTCCACCAACTGCCTCGATGATCATATCTTTGGAGTAAAATCCGGAGAAAAACGGGAAACCTATTAACGCCAGCGTGCCAAGCACTGAAGTGATCCAAGTCACTGGCATCCAGCGTCTAACCCCGCCCATTTTGCGCATATCTTGCTCGTGGTGCATGGCGATAATCACCGAGCCTGCAGCCAGGAATAACAGGGCTTTAAAGAAAGCATGGGTCATCAGGTGGAAAATAGCTGCAGAATAAGCTGACGCACCCAATGCAACGGTCATATAGCCCAGCTGCGAGAGAGTAGAATAGGCAATGACCCGTTTAATATCGTTCTGGACAATACCGATCATACCCATTGCCAAAGCAGTAAAGCCACCAATGATAAGTACAAAACTCAGCGCTGCATCGGAAAGTTCAAATAATGGCGACATCCGCGCCACCATAAAGATACCCGCCGTTACCATGGTAGCAGCATGGATTAAGGCAGAAATTGGGGTCGGGCCTTCCATTGAATCCGGTAGCCACACATGCAATGGCGCTTGTGCTGATTTACCCATGGCACCAATAAACAGGCCGACACAGATAAAGGTAATAGCCGACCATTCAACTCCGCCGAATACAGCGATAGTTTCATTAATTTTAGACGGTGCAGCGGCAAATACTTCGGCGTAGTCTAGGGTACCGAAAACCGACATAATTGCGGCAATACCCAATAAGAAACCAAAGTCCCCTACCCGGTTAACCATAAACGCTTTCATATTGGCAAAGATGGCGGTTTCTTTTTTATACCAAAAACCAATCAGCAAATAAGATACCAAGCCAACCGCTTCCCAAGCAAAGAACAATTGTAGGAAGTTATTCGACATTACTAGCATTAACATGCTGAAAGTAAACAAAGCAATATAGCTAAAGAAGCGCTGATAGCCTGGGTCATCGCGCATATAGCCGATGGTATAAATATGCACCATCAGGGATACAAAAGTTACCACTACCATCATCAGGCTGGTTAGGTGATCAATAAGGAAACCCACCTGAAAAATGACCGAATCGCTGATCCCCCAGGTATACAGGTTGTAGTTCATGCTCTGCATATCGTCATATATCTGCATTTTAAGAATCAGTGCAGATAAGACAAACGCCCCGCCAACGCCCAATATAGTGACGATATGCGATCCAGTACGGCCGACCTGGTTGCGCAACAACCCGGCAATCAAAGCACCGGCCAGCGGCAGCAGAGGTATCAATAATATAATGGTTTCAACTTTCATTCTAATTAACCACGCCTACCCTTTAAGATCATCCAGATCAGCAACATTGATGCTGTTGCGGTTGCGGAACAAGACCACCAGTATTGCCAAACCAATCGCCGCTTCAGCCGCAGCAACAGTGAGGATGAAAAACACAAATACCTGGCCATCCGGATTACCAAGAAAACGCGAAAATGCAATAAAATTCATATTCGCTGCCAGTAACATCAATTCAATCGACATCAGTAAAATAATGATGTTTTTCCGATTTAAGAAAATCCCGGCAACACTCAGACAAAGTAAAATAGCACCGAGAGTTAAATAATGCGTAAGAGTAATCATCAGTTTTTCTTCACACCTTCAACGGGCATATCAATAAGTTCCAGACGATCGCGTTTTTCTGCGCTAATTTGTTGTGGCACTGACTGGGTCTTAACACCTTCACGATGACGCATTGATAAGGCAACGGCTGCAACAATGGCAACCAACAATACGACCCCAGCGATTTCAAATGGCCACAAATAAGCGGTAAACATTCGCTCGCCTATTTCGGCTGTATTGCTGTAGCCCTGTTCGTGGGGAACCGGTATGGGGAAGTTATCAACACCGGTTTGGTTTTTATACCAAAGTACCATCAGCACTTCTGCCAACATCACTAATGCCACACCTATTCCCAATGGTAAGTTTTTAACAAAGCCCTCACTAACTCGTGACTGATTGATATTGAGCATCATCACCACAAATAAGAAGAGCACCATCACCGCACCTACATAAACCAGCACCAAGATGATGCCGAGGAATTCCGCTTCTAGTAGAATCCATAATGCCGCGGCACTGAAAAAAGTCAGAATCAGATATAGTATGGCGTAAACTGGGTTGCGCACACTAATAACCATGGTCGCAGCTGCCAGCATAATGATTGAGAATAAGTAAAAAAAGATTTCCTGTATGGTCATGTCAATTACCTGTATGCGGCGTCTTGTTGTCTATTTTTGCTGATGCTTTGTTCAAACCGATCACCCAGCGCCAGTAATTGTTGCTTATTCAGCACACTTTCTTTTGGATCTTCCATGTGGTAATCCGCAAAATCCGTCAACACGATAGAATCTACCGGGCAGGATTCCTCACAAAAGCCACAAAAAATGCATTTGAACAGGTCAATTTCGTACAGCGTGGTTCGTCGGCTACCATCTGAGCGCATTTCTGAATCAATGCTAATTGCTAGTGCAGGACAAACCGCCTCGCACAATTTACAGCCGATACAGCGCTCTTCACCGTTGGTATAGCGCCTGAGCGCGGGAATCCCGCGAAATCGATTTGACTTGGGTATTTTTTCTTCCGGATAAAAAACGGTGACTTTGGGCTTGAACATGTGCTTAATGGTGACGCTAAGCCCCTGGAAGAGCTCGATCATCAACAATGACTTGAAGTAGCGAATGATTTTATTCATGACATCAGGCTCCGCGCACCACAATTCCGTTAAATACAAACAGTGCCGCTACCAGCATCCAAACCATGGTGATTGGAATGAATACCTTCCAACCCAGACGCATTACCTGATCGTAACGGTAACGCGGGAAGGTAGCCCTGATCCAGAGGAAGTTGAACATAAAGAAAACTAACTTGGCCAAAAACCAGAAAATACTTGAATCTCTTAGCCATGAATCCCCGAGGAAGGCCCAGCCTTCAAAGGGTGATAACCAACCGCCAAAGAAGAAGATGGCGGTAAGTGCCGACATTAAGATCATATTGGCATATTCAGCTAGGAAGAAGACCGCAAATGAAGCACCAGCATAATCTACATGAAAACCGGCAACAATTTCTGATTCGCCTTCTGCCATATCGAAAGGTGCACGATTGGTTTCAGCCAATGCCGATATGAAAAAGATAAGAAACATTGGCAACAACGGCAGCCAGTACCAATCCAGCATGCCGCCCGACTGAGCGTTTACAATGGCCTGTAGATTAAGGCTGCCTGCCAGTATCATTACTCCCAGCAGAGAAAAACCCAGTGCAATTTCGTAAGAAACCACTTGCGCCGCTGAACGCATTGCACCCAGCAGAGCATATTTAGAGTTGGACGCCCAACCCGCAAGGATAATACCGTAAACCCCCATAGAACTAAGTGCCAAGACATACAGCACCCCTGCATTCAAATCGGCCCAAACCAAGCCATCACCTACCGGCACCACAGCCCATACTCCAAAAGCAGGTGCAATTGCCAATATTGGCGCTATTAAAAACAGATAGCGGTTGGCTTCCTTAGGTAGGATAATTTCTTTTAGCAGTAATTTAATAACATCGGCAAATGGCTGAAACAACCCAAGAGGACCAACCCGATTGGGGCCGATACGCGATTGCATTGCCCCGATGACCTTACGCTCAGCGTAGGTGTAATAGGCAACCATCAAGATTAACGGTAGCAGCGTAAATAGCCCGATGCGTATCAGCAGCCAGATAAACTCTAGGATAGCATCCATTATTTGGCCTCCACTTCGATTCCGGCCCAGGCAGAACCAAGTTCAGCGGTTTCCGCTAAGGCTACTGGCAATAAAACGCCACCTGTTGCAATTGTTTCATCCGCTACCAGTTCCAAATTGACACTCATGTCACCCTGGCGGGCTGTAACGGTTGCTCCCGAACTCAAGTTAAGTCGTGAAACATCTTCGGGGTTCATACTAATAACCGCTTTGCCTGCCAAGCTGGTAGCTTGCAGTGCTTCGGACTGGCGACATTCAGCATTCACAGAATAAATACCCACCTCACCCAGGCGTTGCAAACCCTCTGCCCTGTTAATATCCTCGAATGCTGTATCCGCACGGCTTGATGCACATTCGTTTGGCATTTCCAAACTGTTTAAATTACTGAAATCAAAGCCATCCAAGCCTAACAAACTGCCGAGACGATGTAAGATTTTCCAGCCTGGTTTGCTCATTCCTGGGGCTTTTGAAGCAGCCGTTACTTGTTGTAACTGACCGTCAAAACTCATTAAACTGCCTTCCGATTCTGCAGTTGCAGCCAGTGGTAAAATAACATCTGCATTGGTAAGTATTGCATCAGAATTAAAGCTGCTTATTGCCACTACCTTAGCGCTTGCCAGTGCAGTTTTTGCGGCTGTAGGGTTATCAAAATCAAGCGCCGGATTCACATCCCATAATACCCAGCCTTTCGCCGGCTTAGCTAACATTTGGCTGACATCGCGGCCATCCTGGGCAGGCTGCGCGCCGTAAAAACGCGCACCGTTTGAGTTACCACCATCAGCAATCAGATTACAACGGCCATCTACTGCCTGACTGATGGCTTGTGCCAAAGCGCGAATCCAGTCGGCTTGTGGGTGTGACATCGCCATTTTACCGACAATAATTAGTGCGTTTTCTGAATCCCTGAGTGCTTTAACCGCATTGCTAGCAAAGTCATCAGTGCTGGCATTTTCTACCGCCTTGGCGACAACTGCTTGTAAAACACGATGGTCGAGTGACTCCCCAAGAGCTTTGGCAATCGCGAGCAGCTGTTGTAGCATTTGCTCGGGGTTTACCAGCGCTGTTTCTGCACAGTCGAAATGATAATTATAGCGCCGCGGGAATAACGCATAAATTGCTGCCTGATTTTTACACCAGGCTTGGCGAATTTTATGCCCGAGTATGGGCGCATCTTCGTGCAAGTTGCTACCGATCAATAAAACACTATCGGCGGCATCCATTTCGGCTAATGGACACTCAAATTGAAGCAAACGACTGGCATCATCAGCAAATGCACTTTCGCGCAAACGAGAGTCAATATCTTTGCTGCCCAAACCGTCCAGTAGTCGCCGGGCCAACAAGTATTCCTGGTTGAATGCTGAAGGTGATAACAACATCCCGAGTGAATCACCTGCTTCTCGCAATATATCGCTTGCGGCACTTAAAGCGGTGTCCCAGTCAACAATTTGCCATTTGCCATTGCTGTCTTTAACCATCGGCTCATACAAGCGTTCATCACTGCGCAAACCATAATGCGAAAAACGATCACGATCGGATATCCAGCATTCGTTATGCGCTTCATTGTTGCGCGGTACACAGCGTAAAATTTCATTGCGACGGGTATGGTAATACAGGTTGGATGCCACGCCGTCATGGCTGGAAACCGATGACCTTGCGACCAATTCCCAAGCCCGTGCAGAAAAACGGAAAGGTTTGTTGGTTAAAGCACCCACCGGACAAACATCAATAATATTGGCGGACATTTCAGAATCAATGGAGCGGGCTACCATAGTACCGATTTCGAGACGATCGCCACGCCCAATACCACCGAGCTCATCGGTACCGGCTATTTCATCGAGGAAACGCACACAGCGAGTACAGTGGATGCAGCGGGTCATTTCCGTTTGTATCAACGGCCCTATATCTTGATCTGCAACCACGCGTTTAGTCTCGCTGAAACGGGACACCGAACGACCATAACCTACGGCCTGATCCTGCAACTCACACTCACCACCCTGATCGCATATGGGGCAATCAAGCGGGTGGTTGATTAGTAAAAATTCCATAACGCCGCGCTGGGCATCAATCGCGCGTTTGGATTCTGTAAAAACCTTCATCCCTTCCATTACCGGCGTGGCGCAAGCTGGCATGGGTTTAGGGGCTTTCTCTACATCTACCAGACACATTCTGCAGTTGGCTGCGATAGATAATTTGGGGTGGTAACAGAAGCGAGGAATATCCACACCCATACGATCAGCCGCCTCGATAATCATCGAGCCTTTGGCTGCCGTAGTCGCTACGCCATCAATTTCTATGTTGACCAGATTATTGTCCGGGCTATTCATAAGCTTTCAAAACCATTTATTCATTTTTACTCTGAATTTTCACTTTTATCAGCATTAATTCAGGCTAAATCGTTCAGGCCGCACGGCCCGTCTTTTCCACGACCAGAGAACGGCCGTGTTTAACAAAATATTCAAATTCAGGCCAAAAATGCCGCAGCATTCCCTGTACCGGCCAGGCCGCTGCCTCACCAAATGCACAAATGGTATGGCCCTCAATTTGGCCCGCTGCTGAGCGTAGTAATTCGAGATCTTCCATCCGCCCTTTACCCGCCATGATTCGTTCCAACAGCCGATGCATCCAGCCCGTGCCTTCACGACAAGGTGTGCATTGACCACAAGACTCCATATGGTAAAACCTCTCCAAGCGGGTCAAAGCCTTGACCATGCAAGTGGATTCGTCCATAACAATAACTGCCCCTGAACCCAAACCAGAGCCGGCTTTTGCTAGCGCATCGAAGTCCATGGTCATTTCCATCATCTGTGTGGCGGGTATCACCGGCATCGAAGAACCACCGGGAATAACCGCTTTCAGGGCATTGCCGTTGAGTACGCCACCAGCCATTTTAAGTAAATCTGCAAAGGGTGTACCTAATGGCACTTCGTAGTTACCGGGTTTGTTTACATGCCCAGAAACTGAAAAACACTTAGGCCCGCCGTTACCCGGTATACCAATATTTAAAAACCAACCAGCGCCATTGCGCAAAATTGCAGGTACTGATGCTAGGGTTTCGGTGTTATTAATTGTAGTGGGTTTTCCGTAAAGCCCGAAATTAGCCGGGAACGGCGGTTTGAAGCGGGGTTGACCTTTCTTGCCTTCCAGCGACTCCATCAATGCTGTTTCTTCACCACAAATATAGGCGCCGGCGCCTAATACCGCATAAATATCGATATCTACGCCGCTGCCTTTAACATCTTTGCCCAGCCAACCGGCAGCGTATGCTTCTTTCAGGGCTGCTTCGAAATTCTCAAATGGCTGGTGATGGAACTCACCACGCAGGTAGTTATAGGCAGCGCTTGCGCCCATGCTGTAGGCAGCTATTGCCATGCCTTCGATAACCGCATGCGGGTTATAACGCAAAATATCGCGATCATGGCAGGTGCCCGGCTCGCTTTCATCTGAATTGCACAACAAATATTTCTGGCCGGGAGCCGATCGTGGCATAAAGCTCCACTTCAGCCCGGTGGGAAAACCTGCACCACCACGACCGCGCAGCCCCGATGCCTTAACGATTTCTATGATTTCTTCCTGCGGGGTTTTTTCATCAAGAATTTTAGCCCAGGCTTTATAACCGCCCAGTTGCAAGTAGTTTTCCAGTAACCATGGTTGCTCAAACTCGAGTGTGGTGAGAACGACATTATGTTCAGCCATAATCAATCCAGCCCTTCGAGAATGGTGTTAATTTTATCGACCGTCAGGTTTTCGTGGTAATGCCCATCGACCACCATCATCGGCGCGCCGCAACAGGCTGCCAGACATTCCTCTTCTATCTTCAAAGTGATGCGGCCATCAGCTGTAGTCTCGCCCATTTTAATATCCAAGTGATTTTCGATATGTGCAACTACTTCTTCCGCACCTCGAAGCATGCAGGAGATGTTAGTGCAAATATTCACTTTGTGACGACCGGTTGGCTCCAGATCGAACATGGAATAAAAGCTGGCGACTTCATAAACCTGTACATTCGGCAGTTGCAGGTACTCGGCAACCGCATCCATTAATTCTTCTGTCAACCAGCCACCGTTCTGCTCCTGGGCTGCCATCAATGACTGGATGACCGCCGAGCGCCGGTGTTCAACTGGAAATTTAGACAACCAGTGATCCATGCTGGCACGGGTTGCTGAGCTTAATAAATATGTTTTGCTGTTTTTAGTCATCAAATTTACCGATCAATCTCGCCAAATACGATGTCCTGAGTACCAATAACTGCAACGACATCAGCGAGCATATGGCCTTTTACCATTTCTTCCATTGCCGAGAGGTGAACAAAGCCGGCGGCGCGTAAATGTGTACGAAAAGGTTTATTTGCACCGTCGGAAACCATGTAACAGCCAAACTCTCCCTTGGGATGCTCAACTGCAGCATAGGACTCACCAGCAGGCACACAATAGCCTTCAGTAAACAATTTGAAGTGATGAATCATCGATTCCATGTCTTCTTTCATAGCTGTACGGCTTGGCGGCGCAACCTTTTGGTCACCGGTAATAACCGGGCCGGGATTTTTCCGCAGCCAACTGATACATTGACGGATAATTTCATTCGATTGGCGCATTTCTTCCATGCGCACCAGATAACGATCGTAACAATCACCGTTTTTACCGATAGGCACAGAAAACTTCACCTGGTCGTAAGCAGCGTAAGGCTGTTTTTTACGCAAATCCCAGGCAATTCCTGAACCGCGTAACATCGGCCCGGTAAAGCCGAGCTGTAAAGCGCGATCCGGGGAAACCACGCCGATTCCAACGGTGCGTTGTTTCCAGATGCGGTTATTGGTAAGTAGAGTTTCATATTCGTCGATGCGCGAGGGAAAGTCGTTAGCAAATTCTTCCAAAAAGTCGAGCAAGCTACCCTGTCGCCAGGCGTTCAAACGGGTCAGGTCTTTGCCTTTGGTCCAGCGGGTTTCTTTTACCTGTGTCATCTGCTCGGGCAAGTCCCGGTAGACTCCTCCGGGACGATAATAGGTCGCGTGCATGCGCGCACCGGAGACCGATTCATAGGCATCCATTAAGTACTCACGCTCGCGGAAGGCATATAAAAACAGTGTCATCGCGCCTAAGTCCAAACCATGCGTTCCAATCCACATCAGGTGATTGAGGATGCGGGTGATTTCATCGAAAAGGGTGCGGATGAATTTTGCGCGGATAGGAATATCCAGTTCCAGCAGGTTTTCGATTGCCATTACGAAGGCATGCTCGTTACACATCATCGATACATAATCGAGCCGATCCATATAACCAATACTCTGATTATAGGGTTTGGATTCTGCTAGTTTTTCGGTACCACGGTGCAGCAAACCAATATGCGGGTCGGCACGCACAATGGTTTCTCCCTCGAGCTCAAGAATCAAACGCAAAACGCCATGCGCCGCTGGGTGCTGCGGGCCAAAATTCAGGGTGTAATTGTGAATTTCAGACATTATGAGTTCCCATCCTCCGCTGCTTCATCCCCAAGCGCATGCTGACGGGAGTCATCCCGTATAACCCGGGGAACCAACACACGCGGTTCAATTTCAACCGGCTCGTAAACAACTCTGTTCTGAGATTCATCATAGCGTACGGTAACATTACCGATTAGCGGAAAATCTTTGCGGAAAGGATGACCAACAAAGCCATAATCGGTAAGAATCCGGCGCAAATCAGGGTGGCCCTCAAAGGCTATACCAAAGAGATCGAAAGCTTCCCGTTCATACCAGTTGGCAGAATTCCAGGTCTCGACCAGGCTGGGAATGATAGGCATTACATCATCAGCGGCGAAACAACGGATACGGATACGCCGGTTGTGTTCCATCGAAATTAGATGGACAACCACGGCAAAGCGTCCTGGGTGACCGTATTCGTTATCGCGATCGAACACCACTTGCGGCCGCTGTGACCAGTCGAAACGACCGGCACCTTCGCCACTAACAGCGCGACTGAAGCCGCTATTACTGGCCGTATCTGTAGCCCATTCCGACTGCCCCCATGAGAGGTAGTCCATGCCACAAAGATCACTTAATTGGGTAAATAAAAATTCTGCTTGATCGCGTAAATCACGGGCTACATCCAGCCAGTGTTCCGGGCTGATTTCGAGGGTAACCATGTTGCCAGCTTCAGTCACTGACACCAGCCGGTCTACGCTAAAAAAAGCCTCTAATTGAGTTACAAATTGACTCTTTTGTTTTGCCATTATCAGTTCCGATTAAGCCCTGGCAATTGTATTAGTACGGCGAACTTTTTTCTGCAATTGCAAAATACCGTAGATTAACGCTTCCGCTGTTGGTGGACAACCAGGTACATACACATCTACAGGCACAATGCGGTCGCAGCCACGGGTAACGGCATAGGAATAGTGGTAGTAACCACCACCGTTGGCACAGGAACCCATGGAAATAACCCACTTGGGCTCTGCCATTTGGTCATAAACTTTACGCATCGCCGGCGCCATCTTGTTTACCAGTGTTCCGGCAACAATTAGGACATCAGCCTGGCGTGGGCTGGGGCGGAAAAGCACCCCAAAACGGTCAAGATCGTAGCGCGAGGCACCCGCCTGCATCATCTCGATAGCACAGCAGGCCAGACCGAAAGTCATTGGCCACATGGAGCCGGTCATTGCCCAGTTGACCAAATGATCCAGACTGGTGGTAACCACGCCGCGTTTTAATAAAGGGTTATTATCTGCATTGGGTCGCAGAATATCATCAATTTCATTGAGCACGGGCAGCTTCATTTTATCACTCCCATTCCAGCGCCCCTTTCTTCCACAGGTAGGCTAGGCCAATTGCCAACTCAAGGGTAAATACAATGACAGCGGCGAATGCGGTAAGCCCGACGTCTTCCATCACCACAGCCCAGGGCACAAAGAAAGCGATTTCGAGATCGAAAACGATAAACAGGATGGCGACAAGGTAAAAGCGCACATCAAACTGCATGCGGGCATCATCGAAGGCTTCGAAGCCACATTCGTATGCGGAAAGTTTGTCTTCGCTCGGGCGGTTGGGGCCCAAAAGGCCGCCGATAAGCAGCAAGACAATACCAAGACCTACCGAAATGACGATAAAAATGAATACAGGCCAATATTGTTCTAGCATTCTGTTTCCCTCGGATCCAACATTGCCACTACCTAAAAAATCTGGTTATTTAAACTCTGAGCCGGGTATCGATTGCCAACCCCAGCCTTTAAATTCAACTTACCTAAGTTCGATTTATCAATACTCATTATTAACAGGTCGAATTATCCTGTAACTGAGTTTATTTTTACTTGACCAAGATCAAAGAATATACATTCTCTCGCATCCTGATTAAGTTTAATGTTGGCCCGCTCGCCGTTAGTGACTAAAGCGAATCAAAAATCAGATGGTGCCGAAGGCCGGACTCGAACCGGCACGGCTTACGCCACTACCCCCTCAAGATAGCGTGTCTACCAATTCCACCACTTCGGCATTATCTGAAAGCTTTAACTTTTTGGTGCTTCACCCTCAGGCATGTCATCTACAGCGGTTTCTTCAACAGCCTGGTCGGCTGTTGGCATATCATCTGCCGAACTCTCAACAGCTTGTTCTGCAGTGTTAGCTGCCGGTACCGGCAGGTCACCGGCAGGAGCCTCAACAGAAATCACATCCGGCATCTGGGTGATAACACTGTCGTTGGCGACTACACCGAGATCCTGGTCAATGCTAGCCTTCGACATGTTCGATGCCATCACTGCCATCGACATGGAAATCACGAAGAATAAGATTGCCGCAACCGAAGTTGTACGAGTGAGGAAGTTACCTGCGCCTGAAGACCCAAACACAGTACCCGAAGCACCACCACCAAACGCCGCACCGGCAGTAGCACCAGCACCGCGCTGGACTAAAATCAGGGCGATCATACCGATAGCCAGAAGTACATGAAAAATATTTAATAACTGCATAATAAGTTTTTATCTAAATTTAATTTAAATTTTATTTAATACCGCCACAGACACTTTTTATAAGCTGATCTTGTTCGGATCAGATTAACGGCTTAGGCCACCGCGTTGTATATCGCGAGGAAGTCTTCAGCGGTAAGGGATGCGCCGCCAATAAGTCCACCATCAATGTCTGTTTGAGCAAATAATTCAGCGGCATTTGATCCCTTAACACTGCCGCCATACAAAATTCTAAGTTGGCCAGCAATTATACCATCCAATGCACTGAGTTTGTCACGAATAAATGCGTGAATTTCCTGCGCCTGTTCAGGACTTGCTGTTTTTCCGGTACCAATTGCCCATACAGGCTCATACGCTAATACTGCTTTGGCAAAACCATCTATACCGGTTTTTGCCAGCACCGCATCAAGCTGACGAGATATTACCGCCTCAGTTTCACCGCCCTCGCGCTCTTCCAGGCTTTCGCCAATACACAAAACCGGCAGCAAACCGGCGCTTAATGCAGCGGCAAACTTATCGGCAACCCGCGCATCGCTATCGCCGTAGTTCGCCCGACGCTCAGAATGACCCACCAGCACCATCTGGCATTGAAGATCAACCAACATAGCCGCACTGGTTTCGCCGGTATGGGCACCAGCCTGGTTTTCATTTACATCTTGCGCGCCAAACTGCAGTGCGGTTCCAGCGCTTGCCTCCGCAACAGCATTTAAATAAGGGAAAGGCGGAAACACCGCCATTTCAACTGAACTACTTGAATTAAACCCGTTAGCTACAGCACTCGCTAATTCTTTTGCCATGGCATTGCTGCCGTTCATTTTCCAGTTACCGGCAACCAGTATTTTACGCATAACAAATTCCTTGTTTCAGATGAATGACGAATATAATGGGTTAGAATACTAACCATTCCAATAACAGGCAAGTACATCATGCAAACGAACTCCAGTAATAAAACCGCATTAATCACAGGGGCATCTGCAGGATTAGGCGCAGAATTTGCTCGGCAATTGGCAGCGCAAGGTAACAATCTTGTACTGACCGCCCGGCGTACCGACAGACTGGAAGCCCTAGCCGCCGAACTGAGTAAGGCATTTGGTATTAAAACCCATGTTTATACCGCCGACCTCGCTGATCCGAATAGCCCACAACAGCTGTGTGAAAAACTGGCTGCAGATGGTATTGATATCGACATGCTGATTAATAATGCCGGTTATGGCGTAACGGGTGCGCTAACGGTTCCCGACTGGAAAACCCATACTGATTTTCTGAATGTTATGGTGAATTCACTGGTTGAACTCTGCTACCACTTATTGCCGGGCATGCAACAACGAGGCTTTGGAAAAATCATCAATGTCGCCTCAATGGCAGCCTTAGTGCCAGCAGCAGCCGGACACACACTGTATGCGGCCAGCAAAGCCTTTGTGGTGCGTTTTTCCGAGTCACTGGCAATGGAAAACCTTACTACGGGCGTTAAAGTCCAAGCGCTCTGCCCTGGGTTTACTTATACCGAGTTTCATGATGTAACCGGCACCCGCGAGCAAATGTCGGGCATGTCTGAAAAAATGTGGTTAAAAGCCGAAGATGTGGTTAGCTACTCACTAACGCAAATAGACCAAAAAGATAGTTTAACCGTGTCAATTCCCGGCCGCCAGTACCGCACGATTGAACGCCTGATGCGTTGGCTACCAAAGAAGATGGCCTACAAGAGCATGCGTAAACGGGCTAAAGATTTCCGTCAGCTTGATTGATTAAATTATGGGTCAATAGGTCTAGTCACGATATTTCAGCCGCTGTACTACCTTTCCATTTTCGATATGAAAAACGCGGGAATCGCCACGCCGAGGATAATAGGTCCACACTAGGCGGTAAACAACAACCGGAATGCTCGGGTAGGTGTACCCTGGCAATGGCTGAGGATATTGTTGCGGATAAGAGTGATGACCGGGATAAATAGTCACCGGATAATAGTTTTCATGATCCGGCTCTCCGCAGCGTCGATACAGGTCTACCAGCGTGTTGCCTGCGCGGTCGAGATCACTACCGCTGCAATTGCTTTTTTCTGGCGCCCGATTAAAACCGTAGGCCAGTGTTTGTTCCTCCCTGAGAACACCGTTACGAAACACCATCCTACGGACTAATTTACGCGGCCCAAAATTGATATACCAGGCTTCCATCCCATCCGTCAGTTGCAGAGCATAGGGTGAATTATCGAGAGCCGCGGGATTAGACCAGCGTTCAATCCAGAAAGGTTCAGGGCAATAGCGTTCGAGGCGAGAAACCGGGTCACCTTCCTTAATCAGTTTGCTACCACAGCGTAAAGCTGCAGCATCTGTTGCATACAACAATATCAACAGTAGGCTGAGCTTAAATACAACCTGGTTAAACTTTATTCTCAGCATCACTACTATCCCGTTAACAATAAACAGTACTTAGTGGACCACGGCCCAATGTATCTAGCTTAACATTCCCGTCACCCCAAGGTATCCCGTGCGGGGGATAACGACAACAAAGGGGCTCTTGTAGGGTCAGCCTTGAGAAAGGCAGTATTCGTTTATTTCTCAGGTGGCTGATGGTTTTGATCAAGCCATGTTGCCAGTTCATCTCTAGTTATATCGGGTTTATCATTTTGGCTAAGGTGCTTATACAGCTGACTCAGTTGTTTACGCTGCGACCGACTTAATTCGGTTAGTCAGTCAATCTGGTTCTACTGTTTAAGGCTCAAAGAATCCGGCCATCGACTTTCACCGGGAGTGACTGGCTGTGACGGGTAGTGCCTGATGACCGGACAACGGCACCCGAACCATTGAGTGCCAACACCACCAACAGTTTTAGTGCAATGCTGAAATTATAGCTAACAGTGATTTGAACTTTATTTGACATTGGCTTTGCTAAGCTGGCTTTCTAATTTCAACTGGAGTATCAAATGCAAAGAATCAAACCAATTTTGGTTATAGCTGTGGCCCTGTTAACAAGCTTGTCATTTACATCATTCGCTAAGGAATCAGTTTTTGATGTACAAGCACAAAGTGTTTTATCGGAATGGTTTTCAGTGGATCCCAAACACCTCATCAATATGCAACAAAGTGCCATTGATACAGACGCACTGGGTGAAAGGTTCAGCCTTAATTTCATCAGTGACGACCAACAAGTAGTCAATGGCATATTGGCAATGCCGGTAGATTATGACATGTCGCAAAAATCGACACTTAAACTGGCTTTACTATTACACCCTATGGGGGCTGACCATACCTTGTGGTTTAGCCCTGACAATCCCATTAATGCCGAAAATATCAGCATAAAATTGCGTAAGCAAGGTTTTGCAGTGTTGGCTCTGGATGCTAGGCGTCATGGCGAGCGCAAAGTAGGTGATATAGGCCTAAAAGACTTGATCAAGCGGGCGCACAGCCCATATAGGCGCTTATATGACGATATGATTATAGGCTCTGTAAGGGATTATCGATTGGCTTTAGCATGGATGAAATCACAGTGGGATTTATCTGCTGCTGACATTGTTGCAGTTGGATACAGCATGGGCGCTCAAATGACTCTTTTGTTGGCCAGCTATGAGCCCAGCATCACCCACATTATAAGCATGGTACCCCCGTATATTGACCAAGCCCGCTCACCCGTAGCGCCCAGGCACCATGTATCAAGAATAAACGCTGCTAAAGTGCTATTTCTTGCTGCAAAACAAGATCCATATTCAACCGAAAAACAGAGTCTATATGTATTTGAGTTGATCAGCAGTATGCAAAAGAGCATCCGTTACTTTGAAGGCGGACATGTATTACCTGCAGCCTACCTTGAAACAGTTATGCATTTCATTGATGAAAATATGACAGGAGAAATGTAATGCCTGATACCGTTGTCGAGGCACATGATGTACACAGAAGTGTGGATACACCAGCAGGATCCTTACAGATATTATCGGGTATAGATTTGACGGTATATTCTGGTCAATCAGTCGCTATTTTGGGTGAGTCCGGTAGTGGTAAATCCACCTTATTAAGCTTGTTGGCGGGCCTGGATTTACCGCAGTCTGGTCAGATCAAGATCAACAATCAAGAAATCACTAATATGAGTGAAGACCAAAGGTCTGTGCTCAGGGCTACATGTGCTGGCTTTGTATTCCAATCTTTTTATTTGATGGAGGATTTGAACGCTTTGGAAAATGTGGCTTTACCACTTGAGCTGTTTGGACACAAAGCACCCTATAAGACGGCAAGAGACTGGTTGAGAAAAATGGGTCTGCAAGAGCGGGTTCATCATTATCCGAAACAATTATCAGGTGGGGAGCAACAGCGTGTGGCCTTGTGTCGAGCCTTTTCAGTTCGGCCTACCTTGCTGTTTGCTGATGAACCTACCGCAAACTTAGATCACAATACCGCACAATTGGTGATCAAACAATTATTTGATTTACATTATGAAAGTAATAGCGCAATGGTGCTGGTAACACACGACGATAAGCTAGCTAAACGATGTGACGCTATGTATTACCTCAGATTGGGGCAATTACATGCAGCCTGAATTAAAAAACCGGATACTTGCTCAACTGTCGCAAATCTTTATGTTATTTCGTTATTTGGGTTGGCGCTCACTTTCGCAAAAGGCCAATATATTACTCACCAGTTGTTTGTTTTTCAGCGCTTTAGCAGCTAGTGGCTTGGCCTATTTTTCTGCGGGCGCCCAGACTGCTTTAAATAAAGATATTTCAACCTTCCTGGGTGCCCCCTTAGTCATTCGCAGTGACCAACCACTCCTAGGCCAATGGTGGCAGGGGTCAACTATCGCCGACCCGGTAGAGACTGTTTCCTTAACTCATGGTGCCAATGGACTGGGTGGTTATCACAGCATTGCACTCAAAGGTGTTGCATCTACCTATCCTTTGCAAGGCGAGATAAAACTCAGAAATTCCGATGGGCCTTTTACCTCAACAGGCGAGAATTTAATCCACTCAAATGCTTGGTTAGATGCTCGTGCAATGGTCGCTCTAGGTGTTGATCTTGGCGACCAAATCCAGATAGGAGAAGTATCGTTCACGGTTACAGCGCAGGTGGTCTTTGAGCCTGATAGGTTAACTCAATTACAACACATCTTACCCAGAGTGATGGTGCATCTGGAAGACTTAATGTCAATAGGCTTAGACCTTAACAATGGCAGGAATGAATTCCGTTATTTGTTTGCAGCTGAAGATTCGATATTACAAGAGTTTGAATCATCACTGCCATCAATTCTAAAGCTTGACTATCAGGTGTTGAAACCCGAAAAGGGCCAGCATCCATTCTCCAGATTGGCTCAGAGAGCTGATAAAATGCTGGGAATGGTTTTGGTTTTTGTGCTGTTACTTTGTGGCGCAGCTGCGACAATTCTGGTTAATTTCTCTATTCAAAAGTATGTATTGCCAGGCACTATGTTGCGTTGTATGGGGATTAAACGAAGTGTGTTTTCTTCGGCCTTGTTATTACAATTAATTTTGATGGCATTGGTAAGTGGTGTTTTAGGAGGCATTGCTGGCTGGCTAATACAGCCCTGGTTAAAAGACCTATTAATGCCACATTTGATGCTTGCGGATATTACCTTAAGTTGGCAAATTTCTCTCACAACCCTGGGTATAACTTTGTTAGCGCTTACCGCATTTGTGTATCCCCGCTTAGTGGCTTTGTCGTTAATGCCAGTGAGTGGTGTACTGCGTGGCCAAGCGATCACCGATAAAAATTATTTTATCTCGATCCTCAGCGCCTTGTTTTGTGTAGCTTTGCTTCTTTGGTATAACAGTGACAATATGCGCTTAACCTTATTTTTAAGTCTTGGCGTTGTAGTTTTAGTTGTTCTGACTCTGGCTTTTGGCTGGTTGCTGAGTAGAAGCACAGGGCTGTTGCATTATTTTAACCAAGGTATTTTACGAGTGGCGCTTAGGTCTATTGGTCGTAGCCCCAAAAAACACATAACAGTAATGGCCACTATTGCTTTGGCCAGTATGGCATTATTAATGACGGCGAACTTACGGGGAAATTTCCTAGATAGATACCATGTGCAACTGCTAAGCCATGATGGTAATTACTTCTTCAGTGGTTTGCCTGCAAAACAAAGGTCAGAATTCATTCGTTTGATGCAAAAAAACAAGATACCAATCAAAGGTAGTTACCCAACAGTTTCAGCAAAATTATTCTCCATCAATGGTCAGGAAATAGACCAAGTTTTGACCGCAGAAAGTGATACCCGCGAAGAAATCCGGTCGCCGGTTCGTCTATCATGGTCAAAAGATGCGCCGAAGAATAATACAATGTTAAGTGGCGTCTGGCCCAAATTGGGTAGTAGTGAAGTTTCTGTTGAGGCCGAAGTGATGAGCGATCTTGGTTTAAAAATGGGGGATGTGTTAGGTTTTAAAATAGGAAATGAAGTTCTAGAAAGCAAAATCAGCAGCAAGCGAGCCTTTAAAAGTGGCAGCTCAATGGTGATGTTTTGGTTTATGTTTGCTCCAGACACCTTAAGTGATTATGCTCAACATGACATGGGCGGTATAGAAGTCCAGGCAGATAACAAACAAATACTAAGCAGTATTGCTTATGAATTTCCAGCCGTATTGATCACCGACATTGCACAACAAGTCAGTAACATGCGCGCCATTATGATAAGCATCACAAAAATTATGAATAGTATTCTGATGTTACTGGTTTTGGCCTCTCTAACTGTCCTTCTAGCATCAGCTTATACCAGCCTACATAGCCAACACAAACGAATTAACTTAATGCGAGCTATGGGTGTCATTAAAAGCAAAATTTATATCATTTTATTGATAGAGCAGGCTGTGGTTGGTTTTGTTGCAAGTTTGATTGGTGTATTAGGTGCTCAGTTAATTGCGAATTTAATGTTCAAGCAACAATTTGGTATCTCTTATACACCTGATTGGGTTGGTTTGGGATTACTTATTACGATTGTTACAGGAGTTTTTGCTTTAATGGGCTTGATAATAGCGTATTACAGAATTAAACAACCCATCCAATTGTTTCAACAAACATGAGGATTTTATTGATAGAAGATGACCCTGATATCGCTGCCAACATTGGTGATTATCTAGCTGCTTTGGGCCACCATATGGATTTTGCCGATAACGGCGATTTAGGCTTAAGATTGGCTACTAGCCTTAGCTTTGATGTGATCATTTTAGACATCAACTTACCGAAGATGGACGGCTTCACATTATGCCGTAAGTTATATAAAGATTATCAGTTACATACGCCGGTGTTAATGCTGACTTCTAGAAGTTCTTTGGCAGATAAAATTACGGGTTTTCAAGCAGGTGCTCTAGACTATTTGGTGAAACCATTTGCGCTTGAAGAACTGACCTTGAGAATCAACGCATTGACTCAGAAACAAGACACCCACAAATCCAGGTTATTAGAAGTTGGCGAATTAAGTTTAGACATTAGTTGCTGGCAAGTTAAAAGAGCAGGGAAAGTAGTACCGATGCATAGGGCTTGTATGCAAATTTTAGAAATGTTGATGCGCTCTTCGCCTCAGGTGGTTTCAAGGCAAGATCTTGAATATCTGTTATGGGGCGATATGCCGCCACAGAGTAACCCTTTGCGTTCACACATGCATGAACTTAGAAAAGCGATGGACAAACCTTTCGAATTTGCTATGTTAAAGACCATAAAAGGCGTGGGTTACCAATTGCGTAGTGAGGGAAAGCATGCGAATTAGTATTGCCAGGAGAACAAAGCAAGCCATTGTTGGCCTAACACTGGTTTTGTGCGTGGTTTTTATGGGACTAGCCATGCTAATGGTTTATATGGTCGAAGATCAGGTGTTTGCTAATGTATTAAAAAGTGAACAGCGTCAGTTTGAGCAACTCCCGGCTATTGAGCGTTCTGTATGGCAACCAGATAACCGGCATATGAAGCTGTACTTAGATAGTGATTACTTACCTGAAAAATTGAAATCATCGCTTGGCTCAGAACTCGGGGTTTATGAATACTTTGATGATGCTCAGGCTTTGTTTTTATTAAAGGGTAAGGTAGCAGGTGAGCAATCCAATTACTTTATCAGTCTCGATGTCAGTGAATTATTGGCTGTAAGGTTTGGTCGTTCTGAGCTATTGATGTTGATATTTATAATTTCTCTGATGCTAATATTAGCATCTATAGTAGTTGCTAATCGGCTGTCAAAGCAAATATTATCGCCTTTAAAAAAATTAATCAAACAATTACAAAATGAAGATGATGAGTTACCTCAAGGCTTTGCTAATGATTTTTATACTGATGATGTGGGTAAGCTAGCTCATCATTTAGAACGATCAATTGGTCAGCTAAAAAAGGCCGCGCAACGGGAATTTGAATTCAACAAAGGTGTTAGCCATGAACTCAGATCGCCTATTCAAGTGGCACAGAGTGCGCTAGAGATTCTGCGTTTACCGCATTCTGAAAATGATATTGACAGACCAGCTGTCTTGAATAGATTAAATAGGTCAATTGAACAAATGAAGCAGATCACAGAAGCATTTTTGTGGCTAGCTAGCGATCGAGTCATCGGCGACCAGATTTGTAACATGAAGGCCTGCATGGAAAAAATCAAATCTACATATCTTCAAACTTACCCCGATCATTTGATTAAATTAAATTACACCACAGACTCTAACTTCCAAATCAATGTAGCTCAAGAGGTGTTTATGGTGGTGATCGGCAGTTTAGTGAAAAACGCTATCCAACATGGATCAAAAAACATAGTTACTTGCAGTATCAGCGAGCAACTGATTTGTATAGAAAACCCTAAAAGCAGGAACCAATCGAGCGAAACTTCTGGATTTGGAATGGGGTTAGTTATCGCCCGCCGTATGTGTGAAAAACTGGGCTGGCATGTGCATTTTATTCATGATAAAGAGCATGTCTTTGTGGTGGAAATTAGCATTAGTTAAAAGTGACACTGAAACAATCCTGCGCGCCCGGTATTATGACTCTTACCCATATAATTATCCTGATAGAGCGAGAAGAAATCTGCTGCGATTGCCACTTTCCTACTAAGTGACTATATACAGTTTTTAATTTAGCAATTTAGCTGTATAATACTCTGGTATTACCGAGGTATTACCATGAAAACTATTACTGTAAAAGCAGACAATGAATTCGATGCCGTCTTAAACCGGCTCACAGTGCGTTTAGATACTACCCGTTCCAAGGTTATTCGGGATGCGGTAAGAAATTATTCCAGACAACTAGATAAAGACGAGCTTAGGCAAAAGGTTCTATCTGCTTCGCGTAAAACCAGGAAACAAGCGCTACAAACAACAACTGATTTTATGGCTGCCGATAGCGATGGCTTATAAGCGCGGCTGTATATATCTAGCCAACTTCAACCCCTCCAAGGGCACAGAGGCAGGCAAGCTTCGCCCTTGCCTGGTGATACAAAGTAATTTGCTTAATGAGGCCGGTCACCCTAGCACCACTGTGCTACCACTAACCACAGCATTAATTGATGCGGCCGAGCCATTGCGTTACCGAATTAAAGCGCGTGATGGGCTAACAGCTGATTCAGACATTATGCTGGACCAAACCAGAACCATTGATAATAAGCGCATAACCAGCAGTATACTGGCCACCTTGAGTAGTACAGAAATCATCGAACTGGAAAGTTTATGGCAAATAGTTTTAGGCTTCGACCTGAATTTTACCCAGTTTTAGGCTGGGCATTTATGCCCACGCAGCATAAGTTGCATACCCCAGAAACAGATTCGGGCTGGCTGGATGCTGGGAGCGCTACATAATGAAAATCGAAAAACACCAACTAGTGGCCACAGGGGTTTTTGTGGCTAGCTCTTTCTGCTTTTTTTACTTGTATGAAAGTTTTCTGGCAATAGAGAAAAGCGTGCTTCTGTTCGCAGCCCTACTACCGATTCTCTTATACAAATTCCTCGCTTGGATGTCTGGCTTCGGATTTTTTGAAGCGTTCGCGCGTGACTATGGCACAGAAAATAGCCCCGGGCCTTACGCCTTTTTCTTTTGGGTGCTGTTTATAGTGGTATGGCTATTTTTGATTTTTGACTGGAGCCTTTACTAGCCAATTGCTGGTTCTGGCTGGTTTTATGCGAGTGGGCATAAATGCCCACTCTACGGCCTATTTATTTCTGAAAAGCTGATGGTTTGTTGCAGCCATAGCGCCAGCTCTTCTCTGGTTTCATCCGGCTTTTCAGCCTGACTGAGGCGTTTACACAGCTGATCCAGGTGTTTACGCTGCAGCTGAGTTAACTCGTTTAACCAGTCGGCATGGCTCTGCTGTTCAAGGGCCAATGTATCCCGTTGTGCATGTGGCCTACCGGCAACCAAGCGTTGGTGATACAGTGCCCTACCCAGCAAAACATAGGGGAAATTGCGGTTTGTAACTGGCCCGAATGTGAGAATCTTACCGCCCAGAGGAAGCACACCAGAAATTTTCTGCCGAGCTATCTTGTCTGCCATGAACCAGCTGCCAGCACCTCCAAGAATGCCGCCTGAAATGGCTCCTAGCATCAGGGATGCACCGCCGACTGCTGCATCAACCGCCAAGCCTGCCGTTGCCCCGGCTGCTGCACTAATAGCCGATAACTGTATTTTATTTAGCCCCCACAGATACCAGTCTTTTAATCTAAACAAATCACTATCCAATAACTCAATAGCGTCCTCCTGGCTGTGTAAATGGGTATGCTGGTAAACAACCTGCACCTGTAGTCGGCATTTTGTTTCCAGTTTACGCAGTTTATTAAAGAACCTGGTTGCCAATGCCGATTGGTATTTGCTCGGATCAGACTCAGTGGAAATTTTCTTTTCCAGCTTGAAAGCACACACTTTAACTATCATTTTAGCTATTTCAGCTGCGGACTGTTGATGCTGGTTTTTGCGCATTTGTGACAAGCTGTCCACCGCTTGCTGCAATGGCTGACGCCAACTTTCCTGCAGTTGACCAAAAGCAATAAGTATTTCAATGCGCTTCTGAAATTCAACTGTCATTGCGTTAAACACACGGGTAATTCGGAAATATTGATTCAGCGCCGCACGCCATTGCTCGACATATTCATCGCTGCCAATGGGGTTGATCAGCGCCATGCTCGGTTGACCGCTCCAGCGTAGTATCTCCATTTCTGCTTCATATTCCACACCATAGGGTCTGGAACCATCAACCACATAGATTATTCCGGCACCATTGATAATCGGCTTTAGGAGTTCGCACTCATCAACAAATTGATCTGTGCCCTGCCAATGTTCTACAAAACGCTTAACCACCTCGGGTCGGTCGTGAACCTTTTCTGCCGCATTTTTCATCCAGGCCAAAGTCTTGCGCGCGCGTTGAAAACCCGGGGTATCAATAAGCTCATACAGTATCCGAGCATCGACTTTCATCGGAAATGATTGGCTGTGACGGGTTGTTCCAGAGGTCCGAGCAACGGCAACCGAATCATCCAGAGCCAAGGTTGCGACAATACTCGACTTACCTTTATTTGGGTGCCCAACAACGGCAAATCGCGGAATAAGGCTCATCCCGTATCTCCTGACATTAGTGCTTGCGCAGTAATCCAGGGATCTGCCAATTGCCGGGTAAATCGCTGCCATTCTTGCAGGTCATAATTTTCCACCTCCACCATAGCCTGTGATTTTATCGCCAGTGGCAACAGGTAAATCATTCGCTGAGGAGAGCCGGTTTTGCGCAAATCAGCAATGAAGTCTGCCAACTCACCCAGTGGCGGCTCCCAGGCTTTGAGGATAATCCCGATAGGCGCAAGCGCATCCAGCTTGCCGATTTCGGTAATAACCTGTTCATCATCTTTCAAGCTGCAGTTAATTCCAGCCCTGAACATGGTTTTCATAGTTAACTGCCCGATCGTCAAAAACTCATTCAGCAACTGGGTATTTTCAAACTCAAAACCCGCCCAGTTGATCAGGATGAGTGCCTCACTGATACGCTGAGGCTTTAGTATATCGGTTTCAGCAATAAGCGTATCGATGTTGCGTTCATGTTCACTTGCGCGGGTTTCAATTACTGCAGAATTCAGGCGCGTTAACAGTTCCTGACGACCCGGAAAGTGCTGCAAAGTATACACATAGGCGGAGCGGAGCTGTGTTTTGCAAAACAGCAGCAGCAACAGCCGCGGTAAAAGCCCGTAAAATACCAGACATAACATTACAAAGGGCCACCAATGCCCAAGAACTTCCGGACTGACTTCGCCGGCCGTATTTTGCAAACGGAAATAATGACTGGCTTCGATCAACTGCAAATCAGGGACGGCAATTGGTAGCCACACATGCCACGGCCAGGAAAGAACATTGGTGACTGCTAAAATGGCAATCGGGTCAATATCCAGAGTTGAACTCCAGCCGAAAGCTATATCACGGCTTGCAATCAACACGAACACACTGAGGAGTGCAGCCATATTAAAAACCACTCCAAATAACTGCGCCCAGCCGAAAACCTGCCACTTACCGATCCCGGCATAAATTTTCTGTTGTCGGCCGAGTAGTTGCAGAATACTTTCGTGCTCTGATGCGGGCATAAACCGGGAAAATAGTTTTTGCAGTCGCCCGGGGCTAAACCAACGCAACAGTTGTTGAAAGCTGCTGAAACCCGGTAAGCAACGGGCTATAGACTGCGGCAGCATGGCGATTAAAGTCAGGCCGGTAAGGCTTAATTGCAATCCAACCAGAACAACCAGCAGATAGACCAGGTTAACCCGATTTTGGCCATCGTACTGGAACAACCCCATAATGGCTAGCCAGCCGAATAACACACCTAACAAGCTGATACCAATGCGAATCAGACGATGCCCGGAGACAATTTCAGCCGCCAACCGTTGATCCTCAGCTGTCACTAACTTTGATAACCAGTAACTTAGCTGCCCTTCTGCATCCGAAATTTCAGGATCATCACGGGTTAAAGCAATGGCACGATCCCGCGCGTGTAGATCAGAATGTTTCAGACCATCGTCGCGCGACATCTGTTGCTGAAAATAGACAAGTTTTTGTAAATTCGAATATGGCAAGGCGAATTATTTAATCACAGATGTTGCTAGAGAAGAAACAATAGACCCAAAGTGGTATCGGATATGCGTTTTTAACATCTAACATCCAAACCTGATCATTCAACTAGCCAGTTTATAGCGCAAAACTATTAAAAGGTATATACAACACTGGCTGAAATCAGAGAAATATCACTCACACTATCGAGGTCAAAATATTCATATTCAGCGCGCACCGCCAAGGATCCAAATTGAAACCTCGCACCGATCCCATAGGCAGGATCTATGCCGTCATCATTAAATCTGTTGGCAGCGACTCTGATTGTTGAGTCCCAGCTAACCAACCCGGCTTTGGCAAATATCCCGATTGGCCCAAAATTCAAACCCACCAGACCGAAAGCATTAAAACCGCTGACATCGACATTGATGGATTGATTCGATGGACTACCAAAATCAACATAGGATGCTTCAACCGCTAGATCCACCAGCGGTACGTAACCAAAATTATAGCCGCCAAATATCTTATACGCGAAATCACTTTCATCAAAATCTAGGACTTTGACCGGGGCATCGCCAATACCCGCGCCAATATAAAAACCGCTATCCGCACCGGCAGTTACCATTGAAGGTGTCAGAAATAATAGTCCAGCAAGGCAAATGCCTAGTTTTTTGAATGAGTGTATCGACATGCAAGTAGCTCCCAAAATATTATGAGTGTAATGTGTATTATAGATTATAGGTCACTGTTCCACCCTTAACTATAAAGATATGGGGTTGACGCAGGGTTGACGCGGGGTTGGCGCGGGTAAAACACCCCTAAGATGGGGTAACGACTCGGGGTCGGGAATACGCTTCCTCTTTTGCGGAAACCCCGACTCAAAGACCGGCACGGCTGCATCTTGATAAACAATTCAGTCAAGACTAGCATTAATGTTTTTAACATTAACGCTTTTTATAGCCAGCAGGAATTTCAAATTTTGCTGCTGGGATTGACGCATCACTAATATTGATAATTTCGGTGGCGACCCGAAAAATCGCAACCGAAGATGCGCCGGGTTTTTCAGCTGTGTCTGCGGGCTTTTGCTGAGACTTTTGCTTAGGTTTTTTCTTCTTTTTGAATTTATTAAACAGACCACCGATCACCTCACTACTTGCCGCACCCAGGGCTGACCCAGCAATTGAACCACCGACGCTATTACCCATTTGCCCGGCGATTTCCTGGCCAGCGGCGCGGCCAGCATGACTTGCAGCGGAACCAACGCCTGCGTTCAAACCCGCGTTGGCTGCATCCCCCCATACTTCATCCATCGCCAAGGTTTGGCCACTGGGCATGGTGCAGTTCTCACCCCCCATTTCCAGTGACATTACTGACTTTATCGGGTAACCCTTAAGGTCGTCCGCTTCTTCAAAAATATCACTCCACCCATCGCCGAACATTTTCAATAAAACGGCTGACATACCCTGCCCTTGTGATATAAATTGACCCATATCCATTTTTTCGGCCATGGCTTTTTGGTATGCATTAAGCTCTGCATTACCCGGCATTTTTTTTGCCATCCAGTTATCCAAAGTCCAGATAATATTACAGGCTTTACCGCTGGCCTTATCGGTACAGGTACTGCTTATATTAATGATATATTGTGTCGCTTTGACCCCAGCAAATTTTTCCTTTTTGCCGGTTTTATCGGTATTCACCACCATCGGTGACCACTGACAGCTTTCTTCGCTGACCGGTAAGGTGCTACTGCTACTGCCAGTGTCCTGCAGGGATTCCATCTGCTCCATGCTACGCTTCATCTGGGCGCGCATTTCTTCAAAAGTCATCTCTGTATATTGTTTTTTCTTAGCTGATAATGTCCAGATCAGTTCTTTGTCCAGACGAGTAATGTTACTGGTATTTCCACCAGCCTTCATCAAGCGCCCCATCATTCCGGGCTTTGTGTCCATCACGGTATCTGAGCGAGATTTATCTCCCGATAACAGGGTGGTTACATTAGTAGTGGAATTGAGCATCGACAGGGCACCACCTGCTTGAATTTCGATTCGTTGCTGCATAGTGACATCGGCACTGGCTATTGTTGTGAATAGCCCGGCAACGATACTGACAGCTAAAGTAGTTCGCTGATAATTAGACATAACACTCTCTCATAGAATTAATTATTTAATAATAATAGATATATGCATAAAACCGTAAACATACATTCTGAAATTGTGGCTTAATTATGCCACAATTTACATTATCGTTACGGGACTTCTTCATTCTCCGACATTGGCTTGAAGCAAGATACCAAGCAGGTGTCAGTCACACTAAATGTTTAGTTATGGCCATATTCCAGAAGCTTCATCGAGTATACCAGCTGGTTTGATGACCACCTTTCCACTCTTTAATGAGCTGGCTAATGTTCAACCGACCAATCGAACAATGTTGATTACGGCGTACCCTGAGCCAACTAATTCTTGGCAGTAAAATCTAAGTGTTTGGCCCGTTTCTTCCAATTATCACGAGCCAGTTGCTGCATATCAGAATCTATATCACTCTCGTCCATAATTTCCAGACCAAGTAGGGTTTCAATCACATCTTCCATAGTAACCAGTCCGCTAATTGAGCCGTACTCATCTATAACCAGAGCAATATGTTCTTTTTCTCGAACAAACTCTTCCAATAGATTTGGTACAGGTGCATCTCTAATAACCACCAACAACTCACGCTTCAAGTCCGCCAGACTGATTTGCATATTATCCTCTGCCACATTCCGATACACATCATCTTTGAGGATATAGCCGGTAATATCATCTTTATCATTTTTGTAAACTGGTATTCTTGAAAACTGAAGGCCTTTGTTTTGATCAAAAAAATCTTTTATGTTCTGATCCTCAGAAGCGATCTTCAATACTGTCCGCGGTGTCATTATGTCTTTCGCTAAAATTGTTTTGAGGTTCAATAAGTTTTTTATTACAGTAGATTCAGACGCTTTAAACACACCTTCTTCATGGGCTATCTCCGCCATTGCATAAAAGTCTTCCCTGCTTAAAACACTTGCGCCATGAGTACCTTTACCAAAAATTTTAGTAAACAGTTGCAAGACCCAGAGTATGCCAGTCCATTTGAATATAAAGATCATTACCACCAGTGTCCTAGTAGCAAATACAGCTAAGCCCTTCCAGTAGGTAGCACCTATTGTTTTGGGAATAATTTCAGAAAAAATCAGAATCAAAGCGGTCATCACCGCAGATACAATACCAACGATATTATTGCCAGACCCAAAAGCTTTTTCAGCTTGAACGCCCACCATAATCGCACCTACAGTATGCGCAATGGTGTTGAGCGTGAGTATTGCTATTAATGGCTTATCGACATCTTTCTTTAACTGCTCAAGGGTAATAGCATAAACCTTGCCTTTTTTTTTCTGAATATTGACAAAAGTTGGCGTTACGCTGAGTAAGACCGCCTCCAATATTGAACACAGAAATGAGAAAAAAATCGAGATCGTTGCAATTAAAATTAATAATGTCATTTAGTTCTTCAGAGTGTTACCTTTTAGGCTGGGTTTATATTATATCAGGCAGCTGGGAAGGCAGCTCCTCTTTGAGTCAAAAACTTTCCAGCGTGCTCTACATACAAAGTTTTACAGACTCTAGCTGATTACATAACAAAAACAGACAACACCATCAGTGGGAATACATTCGGAACACATCTCCAGAGCCCATTATCAAGTACCAGCCTCAGCATTCAACAAATGATTTTCTCGCTCTTTTGCATTAGCTACCGCAGTCATGGTGCTGCATAGTACTAATTGCAAGATTTACTTATGGTAGAAATACAAGTACAATTTGACGGATTTAATGGATTTTAACGATTTCTTTACGATTTTTTAATAAAACCAAATAAATCCTTCAACAGCTTAGGTGGATAAATTTATGCGAAAGATTAAATTAACAGTTCTACATCTCGCCATTACCAGTGCACTAGCCCTTAGTGCATCCTCCGTAGTTTTAGCGCAAGATCAGGAATCTGATGAGCGTTATCAGTCCGTCATGCTCGAAGAGGTTATCGTCACAGCACGTAAGCGTGAGGAGTCTGCTAATGAAGTACCTTTAGCAGTAACAGCGTATGGTTCCCAGCAACTTGAAGCATTAAAAATCCGTGACTTAAAGGGCTTATCAGTAGCAATGCCTAATGTCGCTATGGATGATATTGGCACGATTCGTTCCACAGCTAACTTCTCTATTCGCGGGCTTGGTATCAATAGTTCCATTCCTTCAATCGACCCCACTGTCGGTGTTTTTATAGATGGCGTATATATGGGGCAAAACACCGGCATTATTCTTGATATGTTCGACATTCAGAGTGTTGAAGTATTGCGTGGCCCCCAAGGGACTTTATTTGGTCGGAATGTAACCGGTGGCGCGGTATTGGTTAACACCAAGGGTCCCACCAATGAATTCGAGGCTTCAGCAAGAATTGCAGTAGACGGCAACCCTAGTGGTGAAGGTGGTCTGAATAAATACTATATGGCTAGCATGTCTGGGCCACTGGGAGACTCGCTGGGCTTTCGATTTAGCGCCTACCAAAACGACGATGATGGCTGGTTTGTGAACCTTGCAAATAATGAGGATTTTGGCAAAGCTAAAACCACCATATTCCGCCCAGTAATTTCTTGGGATGTTAATGATAATATCGATATGACATTACGGTGGGAGCGTATGAGGTCTGAAGGCCAGGGTCCGGCTTCACAAACACATATCAATGGTAGTGGAGTCCCCGGATTTTTTGCTAACTTCGAGCGTGACAGTTTTGAGTTTGCCATCGATGAAGAAGGCTTCTCTGATCTTGAAAATGATCTGGTCACTTTCCAAATCAATTGGGATGTGGGTTTTGGTGATGGTACTATCACCAACATCTTCGGCTGGAAAGACTTTTCCGCCGTAGGTGCGAGTGATATTGATTCCCAACCTGTATGGTTGTTCCATGCTGAATTCTGGAACTACCAAGAACAATTCAGTAATGAGCTGCGCTATAACGGAAACTTTGGCAAAGCTACTGTTACCACCGGAGTTTTCTGGTTTACCAACGAAATAAACTACCACGAACGGCGTAACCTATTAGGCATTGCAACTGGTGGTGTCGCACCGGCACTTACTCAGGATGGTGGCGGTGATTATACCGTCGACTCTTTGGCATGGTTTGCTTCTGTTGACTATCAACTTACTGATAATTGGGTTATAAATACGGGTATTCGCTATACAGATGAAGACAAGAGTGCCAATATTGCATCCTTGATCCGTAATGTTAACAGCCCCTGTAATGTAACCCTCGGTACCTGTGCCTTTGACTTCGTTGATGATAACAACTGGGGTGCATGGTCTGGAAAATTAGGTGCCACCTATATTATCTCCGATGATCGCTTGCTTTATGGTCACATCACTCGGGCGCATCGTTCAGGTGGTTATAACTTACGCAACACTGCAATTGATACCGTCAATTTAGGCCCTGGCCCATTTGACCAGGAAACCGTTGATAATATCGAGTTTGGTTATAAGACTGGCCTAGGTGGTCGAGGTCAACTAAATGCAGCCGTATTTTATAACCAGATTGATGATATGCAACGGGAGATTAATCTCTCCGATCCAGTCGTTGGTTTAGTTCAGGTCGTACGAAATACGGCCGATGCCACAATTTTTGGATTTGAGGTGGACACAACATATGCAGTTACCGACAATTTGGTATTGTTAGCCTCCTTGGGTTATATAGACCCATCTTATAAGAGCGTGCAATTCGACCTGAATGGCGATGGAGTGATTGATGAAGCTGATAGAGGTCTGTCTCTCCCGCGCGCCGCACAGTGGACCTACAGCATTGGTGTGAATCATATCCTAGACTTTAGTAATGGCAGTGCATTATCCAGCCGGGTAAGTTACGCTTTCCGGGACCGGTCTGCCTATACTGATAATAATCTCGGCTTCCTGTTGTCACAGACTATTCTGAATGCAGGACTGGACTTCAGCACCGCAAACCGTGACTGGATGTTCTCACTTTACGGGCGCAACTTGTTGAACAGTGTTAATCATGGTGGTGATACACAATTGCCCAGTGTGTTGGGTCCAGTACCAGTCGGTGGGACATTCGCGCCCTTGGCAAAAGGTCGTGTAACAGGTGTGGAAGTGACTTACAGATTCCGTTAAGCGCAAGCTGAATAAGCCCCGCAGTAACACTCTGCGGGGCTTATTCTGTAAATGCACAACAAAAAACCACATTAATTGTGGTTTTTTGTGTATATAGCTGCTTTATATTTTTCTGAAACCCAATCCTTAGCTCTGGTATTACGAAGATTTATCGAGCTGGCCCTTGTTTGTTTTCAGGCAAGTCGCTGGCTGCTATGTACCATGAAGAGCGTGAATCACAATAAATATTTTGGCTGGGACGAATTCCAGGGTCTTCATCAAGCGAGCCTGCCGGTATGATGACCACCTTGCCGCTCTTGGATAACCACGGCAACGATGAGCCGCATTGCTTGCAGAATGAAGTGGTAAAATATTTAGTCTCCGGCGGATCATAACGAACAACACATTCCTCACCCTGCTGCCACCTAAAATCGGAAGGTGCGACAAAAATATTGGCCGCATGAGCGCTACCGGTAACTTTCTGACAACGAGAACAATGGCAATATTGAAAAACACCCATATTACCGCTTATTTCATAGCTGACTTTCTTGCAAAAGCAGCTACCGCGTACACATTTGGTTGACATATAAACTCCGTTTTTTAAAACACTTAAATTAACTAATCCCCATAAATATTCTGTCCCACTAAGCAGACCTGAATATAAACGAACGCCTATCAGCGCAACTGACTATCCTTGCTGCCCCGGCGATTATAGCCGCTGCTGATTTTTTGTTTTTTATCTGCCACGGCCTGGCAATTAATACATAAGCGAACACCGGCAATCGCTTCACGCCGAGCCGTAGGAATAACGCCATCACATTCTTCGCAGTTGAATAAACTCTCACCCTGCGGCAACTGACTGCGCGCCCGCTTGATGGCATCCTCTATGGTTGCATCAATCTGATCTTGCACTGCGCCGTCTTTTGCGAACCCGCCTGCCATATATTTCTCCCGTTTATCTGCCGCTGCTGAAGCGACAGCCTAATGTTTAATTTCCGGCTGAGCAAATGCACCCCTGGTTTTTTCATAACCAGCAGCTGCGCGGATTAATAACGGTTCGGAATGCATACCTGCCATAAACGATAGCCCAAGCGGCAAGCCTTTAATCATTCCCATGGGAACGCTGATGGTGGGTAAGCCTGCCACCGCCGAAAGTTGTGTGCTGCCGGGTTGTTCGGTGGCTGAATCATGTTCGTTTTTTAGCAAACCGGCAACGCCATAGCTTGGCGCTACTAACAGGTCAACCGTATTATTTTTGAGAATTGCAGCGATACCTCGTTCGGATAAGTGCTGTTTTATTGAAGCATTCATCTGCTGGTACTCCTTGCTATCTAGTGCTGGAGATTTTAGCGCGTATTCGAAAAACTCCTGAGCAAAGTGGACCATTTCTGTGTCTTTGTTGGCTTTGTTAAATGCCACTAGATCTTCCATACTACGCACCTTTACCGCCGCCGGTGCGTTCTTGAGGTATGCCCGCATGTCCGCTTTCATATCCGCTAACAGGCGGGCTATCTCAAGCTCTCCAAGATCCTTAACCCGCATATTGTCGCCTACATCCACGAGTGTAGCGCCGGCTTGCTTGAGGACTTCCAAAGCGCTTTCAAAAACCTTATCGACAGCGGAATCGTGACCGTTATAAAAGCGGGCAACGCCAATGGTAATGCCTTTAAGGCTCATGTTTTCAAGGGCTGAACCTAACTCGGCTGCACTAACACCGGCATCATCTGCCAACATCCCTTGAAGTAAAAACACCGCATCAGCAACCGAGCGGGTAATCGGCCCAGCGGTATCCTGCGAGTGTGATATGGGCACTATGCCTGCCTGCGAAACCATCCCGGCGCTCGGTTTAAAACCGACCACGCCATTCATACTGGCGGGACAGAGTATCGAGCCATCTGTTTCAGAACCCACCGTCAACGGCGCGAGATTTAATGCTGCCGCTACCGCAGAGCCTGAGGAGGAACCGCAAGGGTTTTTGCTCACATCCCAGGCATTGCGGGTAAAACCGCCTATCGCCGACCAACCGGAAATTGATTGAGTGGAGCGCATATTCGCCCATTCAGACAAGTTAGCTTTGCCAAGAATAACAGCGCCGGCAGCCCGTAATTTTTTCACCAGAAAGGCATCTTTCAGTGCATAGTTTTGTTTCAGCGCCAGTGAACCCGCAGTAGTCGGGATGGGATCGCGGCTATTAATGTTATCTTTAAGCAGCACCGGAATACCATGCAAAGGTCCGCGCAGCTTGCCTGCTGCCCTTTCTTTGTCAAACTGGGCAGCAATTTTACCTGCATCCGGGTTGGTGCTGATGACCGCATGGTAACGCGGATTTAATGCTTTTATTCGGGCCAGATAAAAAGCGGTTATTTTTGCTGAGCTGGTTTTGCCTGCATTTAGATCAGCCTCAAGTTCAGCCACGGTCTTATACAAGGGCGAGTAGTTTTCAGCCGCACTCAACAACGGAGCAGCTCCCAACAGCAATACTAATAACAACAACTTTATCCGCATAACACGCTACTCGCTTAAATTGAAATGAATCCCCTACTACTGTGCTAAATCAAAACAGCAATCAACCAATCGAGCAACTCATATCATCACCACAACACATCGGTGATTTGATTTTACCATGGCCATTCGGGCATTTTGAAATCTGCACTTCAGTACCGTTATCCAGGCTCAATTTGTCATTATCCAGGAGTGCAGCACACTTACCACAAGTGGCATTGACGCTCATTCCGCATTTTTTACATTCATAAGTAGGCATATTAGTGTTGCTCCTTTGTCATTATATAATCGTTTACAGCACTGATGATAACAGCCAGCCACTCAGCTACTCAAGTGCTTAGAGGCTGGGACAGGACCATTACGAGTCCTGTAACCATTCTGTCGGTTTCATCGCCTACTTTCGCTGCGTGTGTGAAACCGGACATATTAATGTGCTACTAACAAACAAAGCTTGCACGCTTGACAGGGGGGGGTAGTCTATTATTTGTAAGCGGTTAATAAACACCGCCCTTGCTCAACCGCCCCGGATCTGATCCATGTTGATATTGCCCGGTAGCAATGCTTCGATGGCTTCTACAGTTTCTGCTTTCGGTAGTTCAGTAAAGACATGTCGCAGATAAGCATACGGCTCCAAGCCATTGGCCTTGGCTGTCTCGATCAGCGAGTACAGGTTGGCACTGGATTTAACCCCTTTGACCGAAGTACTGAACAACCAGTTCTTCCGTCCCAACACGAAGGGGCGGATGGCATTTTCAGCACCGTTATCGCCTAAAGCGCCTACTTTTGGTGTCGATCTCCAGACGGCCATCTTTCAGATAAGCGGTCAACTGCTGCCATTCGTTGTGCAGATAGCTCAGCGCCTTGCCGGTGGCACTCGATGGCGGTATCTGTGGCAGGGTGTCCTCCAGCCAGCTGCGGATTTCTTTTATGATCGGCACCGCCTGTTGCTGGCGCATACTATAGCGTTCTTCTGCCGTTAGTTTGCGCGCTAGGGTTTCAACCCGATACAACCGACGGATTAGCGATAAGCCCCGATGTGCTTTGCCGCGTTTCTTATTGCGACCCTGCGCTTTTACCGCATCACTAAACCGCCGCCGGGCATGCGCCATGCAGCCCACATGCACCAGTCCATTAGCGGCAACCACCGCATTATAGCCAGCATAACCATCGGTTTGCAGATACCCGCTAAAGCCTTCCAACAAGCGTTTGGGTACTTGCGCACTGCGCCCCGGATCGTAGTCATACAGGATAACCGGCTTTGCCGGTGGACCGCCGCGCTGTAACCAGATATAGGATTTTGATTGCGCCCGTTTGTCCGGTTCTTTGAGTACCTGTGTCGGGGTTTCATCCATCTGGATGATGTCGTAATCCAACATTTGATCGCGTAGCAGGTTAATCAGTGGCT
>JAKITK010000073.1 GCA_021648125.1 Lysobacterales bacterium | reverse complement strand
GGTATGTGTTTACCGAGTTACCGAAAGCAGAAACAGTGGAAGCCATCGAGGCATTGCTACCAGGCAATATCAGCATGGATCAGATCCGGGGCGGTTGAGCAAGGGCGGTGTTTATTAACCGCTTACGGAATATAAAAACTCATAGGCATCCAGACCAGCCAATTTGCTTTTGCTTTTGCGTAAATTGAAATCCGGGCCTATGGTTTTTTCTGTAACTTGTGAAGCTCTGAATTTGACATAGCCTTCAAGGCTTACACTTGAAGCATTTCCCATCAACCTGGTAATATCAGCGCTGGAAATAATTATCTGAACTTTATCCGCAGCCGGAAAAGTGAGCACATACTCACCACCCACACTCACCTGACCATCCCACCCTATTGGCGTTAACACTGAGGCATTAATGGTTTTATTGCTATAGCTCTCAAAGCCTGCAATTTTTGAGCTTTTGGTTTTACCCTCTGTATTGTAACAAGCGCTTAATAGCATAATAGACACTATTACCAACATCAAAAATCCAAATGCTTTCATGCTTAAACCCCTCAACTAAAGTTAATTATTAAAACCCAAGCGAGAAAATACGGCTTCGCTCAACACCAATAATCACTCATCAGATACGCGTAACTCGAGAATGGCGACTGCCGGCAAGGTCTTGCCTTCGAGGTATTCAAGAAATGCCCCACCGCCCGTTGAAATACAGGAGATATCATCACGAATTCCAAACTGATCAATGGCTGCTAGGGTATCACCACCACCGGCAATTGAAAAAGCTGGGCTGTCGGCAATTGCCCGCGCTAGGGCTTCGGTACCTGCTGCAAATGCAGGAAATTCAAACACGCCTACCGGGCCGTTCCAGATAACAGTACCAGCCTGCATAATCAGCTGGCGGTATTTTTCTGCCGTTAGCGGGCCAATATCGAATATTATTTCATCGCTGTTCACGGCACCAACAGCCTTGGTTTCGCCGCTGGCATCAGCAGAGAATTCCAACGCAACAACGACATCCTCCGGCACCGGAATTGAACTGCCCTTGGCTTTAGCCGCTGCCATTAAGGCTCGGGCTTCAGCGCACAGATCCATCTCTACCAGCGACTTACCCACCTCATAACCGCTGGCGGCTATAAAGGTGTTGGCAATTCCACCACCAGCAATCAGCTGATCGACTTTATCCGATAATGCACCAAGCACGGTTAGTTTGGTTGAAACTTTCGAGCCGCCGACAATCGCCAGTACTGGGCGCGCCGGGTTTTTTAGGGCTTTTTCCAGGCCATCAAGTTCTGCGCATAACAAAGGGCCCGCAACAGCAACAGGGGCATAGCGGGCGACACCTTCGGTTGATGCTTGGGCGCGGTGCGCTGTGCCGAATGCATCCATGACGAATACATCACAGAGCGTTGCCATTTTTCGACTCAGGTTTTCTTCATTGGCTTTTTCGCCAAGGTTGAAACGAACATTTTCACATAAAATCAGCTCACCATTGGCAAGCTCTGCGCCATCTAGCCAATCTTTTTTCAAGTGGACGGTTTGGCCTAATTCGGTACTAAGATAGTTAGCTACCGGCTGTAGTGAATATTTTTCTTCGTGCTGGCCTTCAGTTGGTCGACCAAGGTGTGACATAACCATCACCTGAGCTCCTGCATCTATCAGCATTTTCAGGGTGGGCAAAGCCGCCTGTATGCGTGCATCTGAACTCACCTTGCCATCGACTAAAGGCACATTTAGGTCTTCACGCACGAGTACCCGCTTGCCTGTCAGTTGGCCCGTGCTGAGTAGCTCGGTCATGCGTTTGAATGAGGTTGTCATTTTTTCACCACTATCAAATATTTTTCAATAACACCAAAATTAAAAAAACCGGCAGCCTGAACACAAAAAGTGAACGATGACTGCCGGTATTGCTCTATACCCACCCAAGTATCCCGATTGTTACCGTAGCAGGGGTGCTGGGTTCCCGCCTACGCGGGAATGACGATCTATAATATATTACTGCTCGAAAGCAGGGTTTAATGTACAGCTTAGGCGTTCATCAACGCAAGGGTAGTATCCAACATCCGGTTGGAGAAGCCCCACTCGTTGTCATACCAGCTCAACACTTTGACCATATTACCGTTCATCACCTTGGTTAGGCCGGCATCAAATGTGGATGAAGCTGCACAGTGATTAAAGTCGATTGATACCAGTGGCTGATCGTTATAGTCCAGCACCGAGGCTAAAGGCCCTTCAGTTGCTGCTGCTTTAACAATGGCATTCACTTCTTCAATGGTAGTGTCGCGTGAAGCTTCAAATACCAGATCAACAACAGAAACATTGATGGTTGGAACCCGCATGGAAAAACCGTCCAACTTGCCGTTCAGTTCCGGCAGCACGATACCTACCGCTGCCGCCGCACCAGTACCCGTAGGAATCTGGCTCATGGTGGCAGAACGCGCGCGCCTTAAATCACTGTGGAATACATCCGTTAACACCTGATCGTTAGTATAAGCATGAATAGTTGTCATCAAACCATGATTGATACCAAGACTGTCATTAAGGGCTTTAGCAAGTGGCGCTAGACAGTTGGTGGTACAGGATGCGTTCGAAATAATCGTATGTTCCGGTTTTAAAATGTCATGATTCACACCATAAACAATCGTTGCATCGATATCTTTGCCGCCAGGTGCGGAAATAATGACTTTTTTAGCACCCGCCTGAAGATGCAAACCGGCGGTATCTCTGGTACGGAAAAAGCCGGTGCATTCATAAACCACATCCACACCAAGTTCCGCCCAGGGTAGTTTTGCAGGGTCGCGTTCAGCAAGCACCCGAATACGGTCACCGTTTACTACTAGGTGGTCACCATCGACCTCCACGCTACCGGCAAAACGGCCGTGGGTGGTATCAAAGCGGGTTAAGTGGGCATTGGTCTTGGTATCACCCAGGTCATTGAGGGCAACGATTTCAATTTTGTCACGCATGCCACTTTCGTAAACCGAACGCAAAATATTACGACCAATACGGCCATAGCCATTAATTGCTACTTTAACTGTCATTTAAATAACTCCTTTAATTGGTGGCCACAATACTGTCATTGACAGCTGCAACTACATTTTCAGTGGTAAAACCAAACGCCTCAAACAACACATCAGCCGGTGCTGATGCACCAAATTGATCCATGCCGATGATCTTGCCAGCATCACCTACAAACCGATACCAATAATCAGACACGCCAGCTTCAATCGCAACGCGTGCCCGTAGTTTCGGTGGTAATACTGCATCCTGCCAGGCTGAGTCTTGACGCAGAAATAAATCTGCATTGGGCATGGATATCACACGAACCGCCGTGCCGGTAGCTTCCAGTTCGGCTGCTGCATCCATTGCTAGGGCAATTTCTGAACCGGTAGCAATAATCAGCGCCGCAGGGTTTTCAACATCTTTCAGCACATATCCACCGCGTGAAATCGCCGCCAGCTGGGTGTTATTACGCTGCTGGTGCGGCAGGGTTTGCCGGGTAAATATTAATGCATTAGGCTGGGTTTTATTTTCCAACGCGGCACGCCAGGCAACTGCAGATTCCACCGTGTCGCAAGGCCGCCAGACATCCAGGCTTGGGATAATTCGTAAACTGGCAATATGTTCAACCGGTTGATGGGTCGGCCCGTCTTCACCCAAACCAATGGAGTCATGGGTATAGACATGAATGTTTTGACACGGCAACAATGCTGACATGCGAACTGCATTGCGGGCATAGTCTGCGAACACCAAAAAAGTGGCACTGTAGGGAGTAAAGCCGCCGTGCAGGGAAATCCCATTACAAATGGCCGTCATCCCGAATTCGCGCACGCCAAAGTAAATATAATTACCATCAGCGGTATTATCGAGCACATCAACACTGCGGTCCCAGATGGTTAAATTAGAACCCGCAAGATCAGCAGAGCCGCCAATTAATTCTGGTAAAGCCGGACCAAATGCATTCAAGGCCATCTGTGAGGCTTTTCGGGTAGCAACATCTGCGCCACCCTGTTGCATTTCGCTAATAATATTATCTGCAAACTCTGTCCAGTTGTCCGGCATCTTTCCTGCCATACGCCGGGAGAACTCAGCAGCAAGCTTGGGGTGCTCGGTTTGGTAGCTTGTGAACAGGCGATCCCATTGCGACTCTACCTGACTGCCAGCGGCACGCGCATCCCAAGCTGAATAATAATCTTCGGGAATTTCAAACGCAGGATAATCCCAGCCCAGCGTTTTTCTGGCGACTGCAATTTCGGCATCCCCCAAAGGCGCCCCATGCACACCTGATGTGCCTTGTTTGTTGCTCGCGCCGTAACCAATAATAGTTTTACAGCAAATCAGCGTAGGCTTATTGCTTTCCGCTTTGGCGGCATCAATGGCGGCGCTAATAGATTCGCTGTGGTAGCCGTCAACAGCTTCAATCACCTGCCAACCGTAGGCCCGGAAGCGTTCCGGGGTGTTGTCGCTAAACCAGCCACCCACTTCGCCATCAATGGAAATATTATTATCATCCCAGAACATCACCAGTTTACCCAGGCCGAGGGTTCCCGCCAGAGAGCAGACTTCATGGGAAACGCCTTCCATCAGGCAGCCATCACCGAGGAACACCCAGGTATGGTGGTCAACAACGGAAAAACCTTCCCGATTGAAACGCTTTGCCAGAACTTTTTCAGATAAAGCCATACCCACGGCATTGGCGATGCCCTGACCCAGAGGGCCAGTGGTGGTTTCAACTCCGGGGGTATGCCCGTACTCGGGATGACCGGCGGTTTTTGAATGAAATTGACGAAAATCTTTGAGATCCTGAATGCTTAAATCATAGCCGCTTAAATGCAATAAGGAATAAATCAGCATGGATGCATGACCATTGGAGAGCACAAAGCGGTCGCGGTCATGCCAACCCGGATTTGCGGGGTTGTGCTTATGATAATCACGCCACAGGACTTCAGCGATATCCGCCATCCCCATGGGGGCGCCGGGGTGTCCACTATTGGCTTTTTGGATAGCATCCATACTCAATGCGCGAATGGCATTGGCTAATTGTTTGCGACTGGGCATAGTAAATTCTCAGTAGTATTCAATAACCGAAAGCACCCGGAAATCCGGATGCTCCAAGAGCGACAATTGTTACCCATGCCATCGCTTAGAGCAAGGGTTTGTACGCAATTACGACAACATTAGTTGATGTCTGCTACAAAAAACTCAGAAAAGCTCAGAAAAACTCAGATAAGTACTTATTTTTACTTATTCTGAACCAGTTCCCCAGCCTTGTATTTCGCCCAGTAGCTATCCAAGTGCTTTTTAACGACCGGCATTAGGAAGTACAGACCGATAATATTGGGGAAGGCCATGGCGAATATCATTGCATCGGAGAAGTAAATTACAGCTCCCAGTTGCATGGATGCGCCAATAACTACAAAAATCAAAAATAATATTTTGAAGGTATTGGCGACTATTGGGCGCTCACCAAATAAGTAAGTCCAGGCTTTAAGGCCGTAGTATGACCAAGAGAGCATGGTGGAAAAGGCAAATAACACCACGGCCACCGCCAGTACATACGGGAACCAGCTAAAGGCAGACTCAAAAGCAGCTGAAGTCAGCGCCACGCCATCGGCATCAGAAGCACCGTAAGCGCCAGTAAGAATTATGACCAAGGCAGTGATAGTACAAATTACCACGGTATCAATAAACGGCTCGTATAGTGCAACTAAGCCTTCGGTTACCGGCTCTCTGGTTTTTACCGCCGCGTGCGCAATAGCGGCAGAACCAATACCTGCCTCATTCGAAAACGCCGCCCGCTGGACGCCCTGAATCAGCACCCCAATCACACCACCTGCTACGCCTTCAGGGCTGAAAGCGCCTTGGAAAATTGTAACAAATGCTGCAGGTACAGCGGATATATTCAGCAGGATAATTACCAGGCCGGCGGTAACATAAATAATTGCCATAAAAGGCACAATTTTTGAAGTTACTTTGGCGATGCTTTTAATCCCGCCAATGATCACCATACCAACAAGGCCAGCCACTATCAGGCCATAAAGCCAGCCTTTATCAGCCCACCAACTACTCTCGCCACCAGTTACCGTAGTTACCATCAGAAAGCTTTGGTTGGCCTGGAACATATTGCCGCCACCAAAGGCGCCGCCAATACAGAAAATCGCAAACATAACTGCTAGCACTTTACCCAAGGTCTTAAGTTTTGGGCTGCGCTCTGCCAAGCCTTTGGAAAGATAGTACATCGGCCCACCAGAAATAGAGCCATCCGGGTTAATATTGCGGTACTTTACACCTAGGGTACATTCAACAAACTTGGAGGACATCCCCAGCAAGCCCGCCATAATCATCCAAAATGTAGCTCCCGGCCCACCAATTGAGACCGCAATTGCCACCCCAGCTATGTTACCTAAACCCACGGTGCCAGATAAGGCGGTCGCCAATGCTTGGAAATGGGTGACCTCACCAGGGGCCGTGGGATCATTGAAGTCTCCACGAACCAGTTTAAAACCTAATTTCAATGCCCGAAAATTTATAAACCTGAAATACAGCGTGAATATACTGGCAGCTAGAATCAACCAAACCAAAACAAACGGAACCGACACCCCGGCAACTGTGAATGAACTGAAAACAAAATTACCAATCGCATTTGCAACCGGTGCGACTGCTTGATTTATCTTCTCATCTAAGCTTATTTCAGCCTGTGCCTGAGCTAGAAGAGGAAAAAATAGGCTGCTTAATATCACCAGGACACGGGTAGAGAGTTGATTCAGACGCTGCATTGGGGGGTCTCCAGTATTGCTATCATTGTTATTTGCCTGCCTGGTTAAACTCGCTATTTTATTTTTATTACGCAGACCAAATTGTTTGCAGCCAACCAGCAGGCTTACATCTTAGCCCATACTTCGCCAGAAACAAAATTTTCCGACCTCAAACTGTATTTCGCCACTTAATTGAGCAGCCCATAGAAGCTACTTGATGCTCCGGCCCGCGCCCGTTCTGGCTAACCTCTTGCATTGCCAGAAATAGATCCCTGCGCGCGGCTGGTCGGTCATGCCGACTGCCACTATCGTCTAACCGACCCCGGTATTGCAGTTGCAGTTTAGCGTTATAACCAAAGAAATCCGGAGTACAAACAGCCCCGTATCCTCTGGCCACTTGCTGACTTTGATCAAGTAGGTATGGGAACGAGAATTGTTGTGCCCGCGACAGTGCTTTCATATTTTTAAAACTATCCTCGGGATAATCATCCGGGTCATTTGCCATTATCGCCACACTATTAATCCCTAGAGTTTTTAACTCATCGGTATCGCGAACCAGTTTGCCCAAAATAGATTTCACATAGGGACAGTGATTACAGATAAACATTATCAACAGGCCGTTTTCACCCTTGCACTGTTGCAAAGACCAGTGACGCCCATCGACTCCGGGTAAGTTAAAATCAACAGCCGCTTGATTAAAATCGCAGACTGGCGTGTGCAGTAAACCCATAGAAACAACCCCGTAAATTGATAAAACCTCAGATTAGCATCATAGATCATTCAGGCGCATCAAGGCGGAAATATCGGAACAAAAACTAGGAAACCTCAGTAAATCGGGATAAAACCGTGTGCACATCTAGGTTTCAACCGATTAACCCAGAAAATGTAATCAAAATTTGCTATAGTTAGGGAACCATGGGGAAGTTGCGCGTTCCTACTAAGTAGGCAGCACCCCGAAAAAAAACAATAACCATAGAGAACTAGCTAAACAAATAAACATGCAAGCACATGCCAACAGCAGCTACAGAAAGCTAAAAACAGGGCGCAACAACGCCTTGGTGTTTATGCTGTGTCTGGCGTTTGCGTTGTTTATGCCACAACTTGCAGGCGCCTCCGATCAACTACCACTTGCGGACCAACAAGGTTGGTCACTGATCCCTGATGCGAAAACCACAGGGTCCTCAAAAAAACCGAATTATCAGGTGCGGCCGAGCGCAATCAACCCGTTACGAATTCAAAGCAATAAAGCTCCTGCACCGGTTCGGCTGCATACAAATTCGGAACAACCGCTGTTTTTTGAATTGCACAACCAACAGTTCGAGCTAAATACCGGCCTGCGGTCGCAAGGACAACTGGATCTTACCAGCATTCTTGGCTGGCAACCGCTCGACCAATTAGTGGTTGCCCTGGGTCTGCACACTTCAATTTTTGATCAAGCGCAAAACAGTACAGACTTCCAGGCGATTAGCAGCATTCAGTGTGAATCCGCTTCCATGGAGTCGGGCCTTTATCATGCCAGCAACTGCTATTTTACTAACAATGGTCAGGCACGCACTCAACCGGTCAACAATATATCCAGTATCGGAGCAACTTGGGGCGTCTCGGAGTCAGCCAGCTTGCAAGTTGAATATTTCCGCCAAAACACCTCTGTACTAAACCTTGGCCTGTCTGGCAACATCGCATTACCGGGCTTGCTAACCAGCGGTCATAATCCACTCAGTGAAAACCGTGCTTTATTGCCGACAACGCAACTCGGGGGCAATACCCGACTGGATGGCTTTGGTATTAACTTGGCATTGGGCTACGAGCACGATCAGATGGGTAAGTTACGGCTAGGCCTGCAGCTTTCCAGAATTAACAACCTTGAGATTACCGACGGTTTCGGTAATTTAGGCCAACCTATGCTACCGGTAGCATCTGTGTCGCCATTCCATACAGCCACTGTAAATATTGACTGGAACAGAGGTTCATTCAGCGGCGGGGTGCAGGGTTACTACCGCGAGCCGCTAACTTTATATCACTACGATGCTAGCGATGAAGTCACCGGCTTCGATATCTACTTCAGCTGGCGCGCGCCTTGGAATGCTAATCTTTCCATCGGTACCAGCAGTGTAATAGAGCCTGGCATTAGTGCCAGCATTGCCGATGAGGGTAGCAGCGATCCTTTTGAAATGGTCTACGGTCGCGTTCCCTATGTACGCTATGAGCAAGATCTCTGATCTCTACCTGCAAAATAGATCAGCGGTAGCCATAGACCCGACAAAGCGTTAAACTTTCCTTCTGCTTACTGCTATTTTTTTCTATAGTTGTTACACTTGCTGCATAAATCCAGAGACTTTTCTACGATGAAAACCACGCTTAATTTCCTGCAACCGATCACCTTCGCAAGCTGCTTGCTATTGTCAATGAGCGCGTTTTCCCAAAATTCGTTTTCATCGCTTGAAGAGCGCATGACCGGCGCAGAGTTTGCCAACAGCGGGCTGGATAAACTAAGCCCAGAAGAGCTAGCCAATCTGAACCGCTGGATTGGAGAACGCTCTGTAGCACAATACGAAAATGCGGCAGTTGCTGCAACGCCAGCCAAAGAAGGCGGCTTTGCCAGCAAAAACAAACCGGGATACGCCCAGGCCGATCAAAACTACCAGAATCGTGAAAAAATTCATGCCCGCCTAAAGGGTCCTTCCAGTGGCTGGAATAACTCAACTGTTTTTTCGCTGGATAACGGAATGGTTTGGGTAATGGACGAGAAAGACTCGTTCCACATGAAGCAACAGGATAATCCTGAAGTAGTCATCAAGCCCGGCTTCCTGAATACCTGGAACTTATCTATCGGCGGTCATAATTCGAGCACAAAAGTAGAACGCATTCAGTAGCGCTCTTGCTTCTGGCGGCATTCTAAATGCGGGGCTAGTTCCTTATCTGCCTGCGGTATTTCAGCTTTGCCTGCAGCATTAATAGTCTGAGCACTAGGTAGGAGCCACTGCCTATACCAACTATCACCCAAGTCCAGATTCCGATGGGCTGTAACAGCCTACTGAGATTCCAGTACCAGATGAATCCGGCTGTACAGATACTCAAAGACAGGTAAGATATCATCTTCAGGTGATACATTCTGGTTCTGAAATCTCGCAATGCCATCTTTTTGATCTCTGCTGAATCCGCAGTATTTGAAGACTGCTGGCAGATGGGACAAACCGGCAACTGATCGGAAAACCGATGGCCGCATTTTGTGCAACTCATTAAAGCCATTGGTTAATCACTCTCGATCGGGAATTGTTGTAATACCTAAATTCTGCAAGTGCTCGCACTGCCTAAGCACGATCACTTGCAGGATCCAGGATCTAGGTAATAAAAAATCAGCATAACAAATTAATCATCTGCATAGTAAGCAATTGCAGCTCGTAAACCACCGGAAGGGCGGTTGTTGATCTCAATTTTCCAATGGTACAAATTGCATAAGCGCTTAACGATAGCCAGACCGAGACCAGAACCCTTGCCAACCACTTGGTTACCGCGATAGTGCCGCTGGAACAAGGATGAAATCTCTTCCTCAGGAACTCCTGGCCCCGAGTCCAGCACTTCCACAATACCATCGCCAACAATGACATCAATTGTGCCTGTGTGGGTGTAGCGTACAGCGTTACCAATCAAGTTGCCAATGGTAACTGCTATAACCGATTCCGGGGCAATCACACTGACTTTGTTAAGCTGCCGGGCTGACAAATGCACGGGTTTGTTACCTATTAATGGCTGGTAATGGGTGATTAAATCTTTAACTATGACATAGACATCTTGCGAGCGACTGTCTTGATTGACGCCTTTTTCCGCACGCACCAGATGCAAGAGCGCGTTGGTAGTGTCAGCAGACTGGCGTGCCGCTCTGGCGATTCGTAATAGTCGTGTACGAATTTTTTCCGGCAGATCTTTCTGGTTAAGCAACAACTCGGTAGCACCGGAAATCACCGTTAACGGGGTGCGCAGTTCATGTGATACATCTGCATTAAATTCACGGTCGCGTTCAACCAGGTGATGCAGGTGGTCGGCGTAATCATCAAGTGCTGATGCCAATTGCCCTACCTCATCATCAGCGAAATATTGTGCCAATGCCTCGGGCTTGGTCGTCTCATCAAACTTAGATAAGCGCCGGGCAAGATCGGCAACCGGCTTCATTACCCGCCCGGACGACCAGCGCCCCAGCAGCAGCGAAAGCAGGGAAAATATTCCGACCACGCCGATTAATGCCCAGTTCAGGCGCTGATCCATGCGTACACTATTACTGATATCTTGGGTTAGAAAAACCCAAAGGTCGTTGTCTTTGCGGATGGCCGCACGCCAAGTGCCGATATCGCTGCTGACTTTATGCACACCCGCTGGCAAGTCACGAAAAATAGCCGGTACAATTTCCGCCTTACCCGGTGCAGTCACATAACCTTCAATGCGTGTGTGAAACGGCTCGCGGACCCCCGGGTTAAGCCGTAAGGTCTGGATATAATCGTCCACTTCTTTTTTTAGCGTTTCAGCAACCAGCTGATTTTCAAGATAGTCTTGTAAAACCAGAGTTGAAAGGGCAAACAAACCGCTCAGCAAAGTGCCAAACAGCAAAAACGATAAGATTATTCGACTGCGGAGCCTACGCCGATACCGCATTCGGATCGACCAGTCGGTAACCAATACCGTGCCGTGTTTGAATCATCGCAGTACCGAAGGGTTTATCAACTGCAGCTCTCAGAGTATGAATATGAACCCGCAGGCTGTCGCTGTCGGGCATTTCTTCTCCCCATACATGATTTTCCAAATCCTTACGAATCACCACATTAGGGGCGCTTTCCATCAGCCTTTTCAACAACTTCAAGCCAATTGGGTTCAGCTCCAGTAGCTTGCCATCGCGTTCAACTGTTACGGCATCGATATTATATTTCAGCGGCCCTACAACTAGCTCCCGCGGTTGTACTGTGCGCCCGCGTTTAACCAGTACTTGCAGGCGTGCTTCTACCTCCTGCAACTCGAACGGCTTAACCAGATAATCATCGGCACCGTGTTCAAAACCCGCCAATTTGTCTTCTAGGCGATCGCGAGCAGTTAACATCAACACTGGAGTATCCTTACGCGCATCCTCCCGCAGTTTACGGCATACATCAAGGCCATCCATGCCGGGCAGCTGCAAATCAAGAATAATGGCATCAAAGTCATTCACAATTGCCAGATGCAAGCCGGTAATGCCGTCACCGGCAAAGTCGACCGTATGCTCGTTGTCTTCAAGGTAGTCGCCTATATTGGCAGCGATATCCGGATTATCTTCAATTATTAGTACTTTCATTTTGCTTACCCTTTAAAAACTGGAGTGTTGTTATTGTACTATCTGGGGTGTTTTTTCGACAGGTGAACTATACTTATTTCAATAATTTATGCCGAATATAGAAAAAGCTCAAGCAAATTCCTGTTTGCTTGAGCTTTTAGCGCAGTATCCTGTACTACACTTGCCCCGCTCACTGTGTCGGTGTCATAGCCAAGAACAGGCTGGAGTATTTCACCTGCCCTCGGATTATAAGCATACTCCCGAGGGGGTTAAAAACTCGTTAATCGGGTATATTCTGTGGCCCCGCCCCTCCAAAACCCCCAGCCTTTCTGTAAACTGCGGGTTAATCTTCAATCAAACTAACCCCTTCGAGGGTTTTCGCTAATTCTTCTGTTGAACCGCCTCTGTCTAGTTTGACCATCAAGCGGAATTCATTTTTTGAATCTGCATGACGGAGACCGTTCTCATAAGAGATATGTCCGTCTCTATACATATTAAACAGACACTCATCAAAAGTAATCATACCTAGATGACCGGAGCGCTTCATAATGTCTTTGAGTTCGTGGATATCACCTTGACGAATTTTTTGCTGTACTAATGGCGTATTAACCAGCACTTCAACCGCCGCCCAACGGCGCCCGCCGTCAACCGAGGGTAATAATTGTTGCGCAATAATGGCCTTTAGATTAAACGAAAGATCTAACAGCACCTGATCGCGCTCCTCTTCAGGGAAAAAATGAAGGATCCGATCCATCGCCTGGTTTGCGTTGTTTGCATGCAAAGTACATAAACACAAATGGCCGGTTTCGGCAAAAGTAAGCGCATGCTGCATGGAGTCACGGGTACGAATCTCACCGATTAGGATAACATCCGGTGCCTGACGCAAGGTGTTGCGTAAGGCCACATCAAATGACTCTGTATCCACCCCAACTTCGCGTTGAGTTACCAGGCTTTTAGCATGTTGATGAACAAATTCAATCGGGTCTTCGATGGTTATAATATGCCCGGTCATAGAACGATTACGCAAACCTACCATGGCTGCAAGCGAGGTTGATTTACCCGTACCAGTGGCACCAACAAAGAAGATAATACCGCGTTTTTCCATAGCCAAGTCAGCAAGAATCATTGGCATACCTAAGTCTTCAAGATTCGGTATACGGGTCTCAATCAGTCGACAAACTATGCCGACATGGCCCTGCTGATAAAATGCACTAACTCTAAAGCGGGCATCTTCATTCAAGGAAATAGCAAACTGGCACTCCTTGGTGTTTTCAAATTCCTCGCTCTGATGAGCGTTCATAATAGAAGCTACCAGCTCCCGTGTTTCATCCGCTGACAGTGCATGATCATCAATCGGCAAGATAACACCATCGATTTTCAGACTCGGTGGTGAGCCCGCCGTAACAAACAAATCTGAACCACGACTTTCATATAACTGCTGCAACCAAGAGAATACTTTGCTCATGACATTTCCTTTATACGAATAACTTTCTGTTAACTGCCCGTCGGGCGGCTTCATGCTTGGCAACCAAGCCCCGACGAACCAGTTTTTCGAGGTTCTGATCCAAGGTGCACATACCCACATTCTGCCCGGTCTGG
>JAKITK010000072.1 GCA_021648125.1 Lysobacterales bacterium | reverse complement strand
CCTTATTCTTTTCTTAAAAAGAAATGGCTGGGACGGCAGGACTCGAACCTGCGAATGCGGGGATCAAAACCCCGTGCCTTAACCAACTTGGCCACGTCCCAATCGCAATGCGGATTGTGAATGTGTGCCGTTGGCTTGTCAATGGATTTGAGCAAATTAATTGGAATTATTATTGCTAAGACTCCATTGTTTAATCACTAACACGAATTTTCGCCCCGGTGCCGAAAACTCTATTTTCTTTGGCAGGCTGAGGTTATCGACAATTGACCACGAATGAAATCGCACCTGCCACTCGTTTTTTCGTAGCTGCAAAGGCCTGCCCTGAGCATCCCGGTTGACAACAATAGCACTACCGGCAGGACATTCCGGCGCCACCACCAGCCCTCGCAACCAGCAGGAAAATACGCTTACCGGTACATCCCAACCCAGCTGACGGCTCAATAAACGCTGCACATCGGAATCCACATATACACTACCGTCTGCCAAGGTTACTTTAGCCTGTTCCGGGCCAGCAATTAGATGCCAGGCCGCCCGGCCAAATGCCGCATGAAAATTTAGTTCAGTGTGTTGTGGTGATTGCTTCCAGCGCAAATTTCCGCTGCCACCTTCTGTGCTACCATTTTCTTCAATGCGAATTGAAATACGGCTTTTAAAGCTCCAATCCTGTTGTTGCTGTAAAATTGCAACCCGCCGGGCCTCCGTACTTGGGGTTTCCGCACCTGGCAACAGCTCAACCCCGGGTTTTGTACTGCTTGCACAGGCGGATAAAAATAAACTGGCCAACAGCGCTGGGATAAGCCTGCTGACATTTCGTAACTTATTGGAATCTATGCATTTCAAAGACCGAATCGCTGCTCGAGCCGCAATAAAATTGGGTCATCTTTATTCTCTGCGCGCGCCTTGTAAAACAACCGTCTTGCTGCCGTTTGTTGTCCGGACTTCCACAACACCTCAACCAAATGCGCTGCGATTTCCGGATTATCATCCAATAAATAAGCCCGTTTTAGGTACACAAGTGCCTCCGTATTTCTGCCAAGGCGATATAAAACCCAGCCCATGGAGTCGATTACTGAAACATCATCCGGCTGCAACTCCAGAGCGCGCTGAATATAATCTAGAGCCTCGGCATGGCGATCGGTCAAGTCAGTGAGTGTATAACCCAGTGCGTTTAATGCTGTCGGATTATTCGGCTGCAAACTCAGAACTTTACGGAATAATACCTCCGCCGCCGCAACATCACCTGCCTGCGCCATCAGCAAACCTAATGAATAGTTTAAGGGCACAGAATCTGGCTGCTGTAACAGACCACTGCGTAAGGATTCAGCAGCAGCTGGCAGTTCTCGGGCTTGTTGCAATAGTTGCGAATCAGCCAACCATGCCTGTTCTACTACATTGTTGTTCTGGTTATTCTTTAACGTTGCTAATACGGCACGGCCCTGCTCTAAGCCATCACTAATAGCAACCAACACAGCCAGTCGTAAACGAGCCGCCAGCCAGGCCTCCGTGGTCTCTGGCACGCGCGCATACCAAGTGCGGGCCTCAACGGGCAGCCCTATCAAATCAGCCGCTCTGGCCATCCGTATGGCATGACTGGGCTGATCGTGGTCCAAACTGTCATCCATTTGATGAAAAAGGCGCTCAGCTCGCGGTTTATCCCGCTCCACTGTGGCAAACACAATTCGATTTAATAAGACCCTGTCGGTCTGTGCAAGCCCTGCCAGCACAGTATTCGCCTTTACTGTATTGTCCTGCCGATGCAAAACTTCGGCATAGGCCATAGCAATTTCTTCTTCAGAAGGATTGATTTCCCAGGCACGCTGAAAATAGCGGGTAGACTCTGGTAGTTTTTCCGAAGCAATAAACAAACGACCAAGCCACAGCTGGGCTTGCGCATCATCCTTTAAACCAACCGCAGCTTCTTGTCCCAGCTGCATTGCCAGTTGCATATCACCTAGCTTTGCCGCCAGCTGACTTTGTGCCAACTTACCAGTGGAAACCGCAGGCGTATTTCCATTTAGTTGATACTTGTCGATGAGCTGCTGAAGTAAATCACGCGCGTTTTCAGTACTAGCCGAACGCGCAAGGACACCGGTAATCTGCTGCCATTTTTCTGCCTCAGTTCCCTCTACCTGAGTGTATAAATGGTCGAGCTGATAGGCCGCAGCCTTATAATTACCTGTGTATATATGTGCGGCAGCCAGTGCCCGGGTAGCTTCAATGTTATCCGGGTCCAACAACTGCCACCTATCCGCCGCCATCGCTGCATGCTGCCAACTGCGAGCACGCACCGATAGCACCGTTACGCGTTTGGCAATTTTTGGATCATCCGATAACAGTGCCGCTTCAAGATAGTTCGATAGTGCTGCGATGATATCACCCTCACTACCTCGCAACTCTGCGCTCATTACCCGGTACATTTCATCCGCCGTCATCGCGGCTGTCACTTTTTCGGGTCGAGAATCAGTCTCTGGCAGCGCCTCTGGTACTTCCTCTGCCAGGCTTGCGACGGCATCAGGCGATGCTTGTATAGTTTCCGTGCCCCCGCTAACTGCACAGGCCGAAACTACCAGCATCATGAGTAAAATCAACACAGCGGGTGCGGTGACTGTTAAAATAGATTTTTTTTGAACTGGCATTCAAATTCCTTTGTACATTATTAAATCTGCCAACAATAAATGCTGGCGTTATGGTGGAATAGAAACTGTCAATTTACCACCCTGCTATTCTAACTTGATATCAGATATATTTTACAACCCATGCCACTGATTTTACTTGGACTCAGCCACAATACCGCACCCATCACTCTGCGTGAACGCGTTGCTGTGCCTGAAAACCGCCTACATGAGTCACTTCAAGACCTAAAACAACAACCCGGCGTACTCGAAGCGCTTATCATCAGTACCTGTAATCGTTCTGAATTTTATTGTCGGATTACCACGGAAGCAGATCGTTCACTTTTAAGTCACTGGATTTGTCATTATTTTGATATTGAATTGGACGAACTTGAAAATCACAGCTACCGAAAATTCAATACCGAGTTGATTCGTCACTTAATCCGAGTAGCTGCCGGGATGGAATCCATGGTTTTAGGTGAGCCGCAGATTCTAGGCCAGGTAAAAACTGCTTTTTCCATTGCTGAAGACAACAGAACCACCGGAAAAGTTCTCCGTCGTCTGTTAGAAATGGTGTTCACGGCCTGTAAAACCATTCGCACCGAAACCGCCATGGGAAAAAACCCGGTGTCGGTGGCATCCACAGCAGTGAAACTGGCACATCAGTTATATGGCCAGCTTTCCGAGCAAACCGTCTTGCTTATTGGAGCTGGTGAAATGATCGGGCTATCCCTGCGGCATTTGCAACAACAGGGCGTAACAAAATTCATCATTGCCAATCGTAGCCTGGAAAATGCCAAAAAGTTGGCGCTGGAATTCAATGCAGATGCGATCACATTAGAACATTTAGAGTCCCGCCTAGCAGATGCGGATATCGTCTTTAGCTCAACTGCGGCTACCGAGCCATTAATCACTAAGGCTATGATTAAAAACTGCCAAAAACTACGCCGCCACCGGCCGTTATTGCTGGTAGATATTGCAGTACCCCGTGATATCGCAGCAGATGTTGCCAGTATTTCATCTGTCTACCTTTACAGCATTGATGATTTGCGGGAAGTTATCGCCGGCAACCTCAACCAGCGCGCTATTGAGGTAAAACAGGCGGAAGTATATGTAGAGCAGTATCTGCATGAATTTCTGCGTTGGTGGCGCGGACATCAGGTCGCTGCCAGCATTCGTAAAATTCGTGAACGATCACATACCATTACCGAAATAGCGGTAGCGGCAGCCTTGCAACAACTAGCAAAGGGCAAAGACCCGGAAACCGTAGTCCGGGCGCTGGGAGTTCAACTAACCAATAAATTACTGCATCTACCCAGCACGCGCTTACGCGAGGCCGCTGTTGATGAGAATCGCAAAGTATTGGATGCAGCCATGCACTTGTTTGATGTCAACACAGAATCGACAAATTCGGACCAACCCGACTCTGAAAAAGGCGACAGCTCCTTATGAAGCAATCCATTCAAGATCGGCTGCTACAAATTAGCGGTCGCCACGAAGAGATCGGTCTGTTAATGGGCGACCCGACTGTCATGGCAGACAATAACCGCTTGCGTGAGCTTGCACGCGAATACGCCCAACTCGAGCCTCTGGCCGCTAGCTTCCAGAACTGGTTAGGCTATAACGAGGCACTTATAGATGCCCGGGAAATGCTCAAGGATCCCGAGCTGAAAGAGATGGCCACAGAAGAAATCGCTGAGGCTGAAGCCCACATCTCCCGCCTGGAACAAGAGCTGCAAATTCTACTATTACCCAAAGACCCGGATGATGATAACAACATTTTTCTGGAGATTCGTGCAGGCACCGGTGGCGATGAAGCCGCAATTTTCGCGGGTGACTTGTTCCGGATGTATACCCGCTATGCTGACAACCAGGGCTGGAAAATTGAAATTCTAAGCGTCTCCGAGGGTGAACACGGCGGTTATAAAGAAATCATCAGCCGAGTAGTAGGCAAGACCGCATTTTCACGGTTTAAATTTGAATCCGGTACCCATCGGGTGCAAAGAGTGCCGGAAACAGAATCCCAAGGACGCATCCATACTTCTGCCTGCACGGTAGCTGTGTTACCGGAGGTAGATACCATTGATGAAATCCAAATTAACCCGGCTGACCTAAAAATTGACACCTTCCGTGCTTCTGGCGCCGGTGGGCAACATGTAAACACCACCGATTCGGCCATCCGCATTACTCACCTACCTACTGGTATCGTAGTTGAGTGTCAGGATGAACGCTCGCAGCATAAAAACAAAGCCCGGGCACTGTCCCTGCTCAGTTCGCGCATTCTGGAAGCTGAGCAGGACAAGCAGGCCGCCGAACAAGCAGAAAACCGACGCCTGCAAGTCGGTAGTGGGGATCGTTCACAGCGAGTGCGCACCTATAATTATCCCCAGGGTAGAATTACAGACCATCGTATTAACCTGACTTTGTATCGCCTGGCAGATATTTTGGGTGGCCAGCTTGAACTGTTGACTGAGCCGCTAATGCAAGAGCAGCAGGCGATGGATCTGGCAGATATCGGCACATAACTATGAAACTGAAATTTTTTCTGTTCATATTCGCACTTTTGCTGGTAACGACAGCCTATGGCGAACAAACTTTCCTACTCCTGCGGCACGCGGAAAAAATGACGGCTCTTAAAGATCCACCACTGACGGAAAGAGGTCACAGGCGTGCTGCGTGTATGGCAGAGTGGCTCGCAGCTCAGCCTTTCGCCAACGATATCAAACATATTTATAGCAGCAACTACCGTCGCACACTGGAAACTGCTGCACCATTAGCTCTACGCCTAGGAATTTCAATTCGTTTATATGATGCGCGCAAACTTGGTGATTTAGCATTGAAAATCAGCGCCGGTAAAAATAGCCTGGTGGTGGTTGGTCATAGTAATACTACTCCTGGGTTAGCGGGGTATTTGAGCGGGCAGGAAATCAAACAGATGGAAGAAACCGATTACAACAGCTTTTGGCAAGTGAATGCTGCTGGAGCAGAGAAGCTAGATCAGCGTTTGATAGTTTGCAAATAGGTGGTGTGATTCGACTGGCGGTGCGTTACGCTAGGTTTGGGTAGGGTGCGTTAAGCTCGCGAACGCACCGGTAATATCAAATAGCAGTATCGGCATTTCTAGCACGCCATAAAAACGCCATAACTACCAACATTATCGGCGTGAGAAACATCAAGGGCGCAAACATCACCTGATTATTCCACCAACCACCCAGTGCCGCCAGTAGGGTGCTAACCAATATCTGCATTGCCAACCAGAACATCCCCGCAGGCTTATTTCTCAAATATAAAATAGCCGGTAAATACAAGGGATTCAACAACAATATATTCCAATTCCCAGCAGCATCCACATGACTGGTCGCTAACCACAGCCAGAGCAGAAACATTCCTACCAGCGAACACAAGCCCAGCCAAGTAAATGCCAGTATTCGACAGGAGCGATTACAACCCTGTTGCCGCCAGGGCCTGACTAGAAGTACAAACAACAGTGCTATCGCCGTGCCGACAATAAATAAATACCATAGTGGCTGATGTCTAACCACTGCCGCCTGCCCCTGATAATAGACTGTCCGCTCTGCCACCAATCCATGAACAGATTCAACGGCAGTGCTCAGCACAGCTGGAATAAAGGCCGCCTGCCATTGGCTTTGAGGTCGATCAAGGCTAGGCCCCATAGCTAAATCCATGCCCAGATAGAGCCACGGATCAGCCTCGGCTGCGATATGAATTTGTTCACGCAAAGTGTAGTTTGAAGGCTGGCCAATCAAACTTTGTTTAAGTTCGTCTTGGAGCACTAAATCAAGCGCGTCGCGGATTCTGGTAGAACAGTTATTACGAAAATATTCATAGCGATAATCACGACTACCAGGCTGGATTTGAGCAATCAAATGGCGCTCAAGCTTCCACAGCTGGGCGCTATCAAGATTTAATTTCTGCAGGCTGATGGAACGACCCGCTACACGATATTCAGCAAACTCAATTTCGGGTTTGCGTGCGGCGGAAAAGTACAAAGTATCTCCGCGTAAAAACCGCGAAAGAAAGTTGGGTTGGTTAAAGTCAAAAAAACCGAAGTTAAAAATATGATCAACACCCGTAGCCGGATTTTTCAACCAGATGGCATTATGACCGAAGCGTTCATAATACAAAGCACCGGGGGCGTAGGTGACCAAGAAGGCTTGCGGAGAATCGACAGGCTGTTGTTCTGCCGAAAGCGCGGGATTAACAACAATTGAAAGTAGTACAGATAAGAGTACCAGGGCAAGTTTCAAGCGTCGAATCACAAGCGCCCTGGGAAAATCAAACTTCCTGAACCTCGAGCTGTTGCAAGCGCCTGGCATCAGATTTACTAACCGTAAACTTAAAGCGGTCAAGATTCACCGACTCGCCGGTTTCCGGTAGACGCCCGAATTCAGCCAGTAATAAACCGCCTATGGTGCCATAGTCTTCATCTGAAAAATTGGCCGCAAAGGCCTCATTAAACTCATCGATTTCAGTTAATGCTGCTACTTGCCAAGTTTTATCACCCAAGGTGCTGATATTGGCAGCTTCTTCAGCATCATGTTCATCATCAATTTCACCAACTATTTCTTCGAGTACATCTTCAATGGTAATCAGCCCGGCCACCCCGCCATATTCATCAACCACAATCGCCATATGGTTACGACTGGCACGAAAATCTCGCAGCAGAATATTCAAGCGTTTACTTTCGGGAATAATTACGGCATCTCGAAGCATATCGGCAAGTTTGACTTCCTCGCCCGGAGTGCTGACATAGCGGAGCAAATCTTTGGCTAGCAGAATACCGACAATTTCATCTTTATCTTCGCCAACCACTGGAAATCGGGAATGACCGGAGTCAACCACCAATTTTAATAGCTCGGTATTGCTGGCATCCTGAGAAATCACCATCATTTGAGAGCGCGGGATCATTACATCGCGCGCTTGGGCTTCGGATACATCCAGTGCGCCATCCATCATTGCCACTACATCGGCCGAGAGCACGCCTTCCTTAACAGCAGTATGCAGGAATTCACGAACTTCTAGTATATCTTTGGGCTGATTGGAGAATGCCCGTGAGAGTTTGTTAAACCAGGATGTGGTGCTACCCGAGTTGGGTTCTTCTGCAGGTTTTTGAGTTCCTATATTGGAACTCGATTGTTGGTCTTTCATTTCGGTTTCGATAACAGTGCCAGTTGCACCTGTGTTTATTATAGCGCAATGCGAGCCTAATTAATGTAAGGATTTGCGATTCCGAGCCCAGCTAGAATTTCAATTTCGAGGGACTCCATTTCAGTCGCCTGTTGCGGAATGAGGTGATCGTAGCCCAATAAATGCAAACAACCATGGATAACCATATGCGCCCAATGATGTGCTAATGGTTTAGCCTGTAAAGCTGCCTCATCCCGAACCACGGATGCGCAGATAACCAAATCACCCAGCAGTTTTTTCAGCTCAGCTAACTCTCCTGCCGGTAGTCCCTCAGGAAAATCGTGATCAGCGGTAAACGAAAGTACATTAGTGGCGCAGCTTTTGCTGCGATACTGCTGGTTGAGCTGTGCCGATTCAGCCTCATCAACTATTCGTAGGGTGATTATGCTTAGTCGCTGACTGCCCTGAAGTGCGGCTTCCAGCCACTGATTAAAGTCAGCATCCGAGGGTATATCGGCTACCGTAGAAATCCTTTGCACACAGATATCTAGCATGTTCTAGCTTATGTCGCTTCCGCGCGTTCATAAGCCTCAACGATCCGTTGCACCATCGGATGGCGAACCACATCTTTGGAAGTAAAGTAGGTAAAACTAACACCTTTTACACCCACCAGAATTTTTGCAGCACTGCTTAAACCCGACTGGGCTTTATTGGGCAGGTCTATCTGGGTAATATCACCAGTAATTACAGCCGTTGAGCCAAAGCCGATTCTGGTCAGAAACATTTTCATTTGTTCCGCCGTCGTGTTCTGCGCCTCATCCAAAATAACAAAGGCATCGTTTAAAGTACGCCCGCGCATAAATGCCAGTGGTGCGACTTCAATGACATTGCGGTCTTGCAGTCGCTCGACCACATCAAAGCCGAGCATTTCATACAAGGCGTCATATAGTGGGCGTAAATAAGGATCAACTTTTTGGGCCATATCACCTGGCAAAAAACCCAGCTTTTCACCGGCTTCAACCGCCGGCCTCACCAGCACAATTCGTTGTACCTGATCTTTTTTCAGGGCATCCACAGCACAAGCTACCGCCAGCCAGGTCTTGCCTGTGCCAGCTGGGCCAATACCAAAGCTCACATCTTCTTTGTGGATAGCCTGCATGTAGGCTTTCTGGTTCGGGCCGCGTCCGCGAATCAATCCACGCCGGGTGCGAATGGCAATATCATCCGTGTTTTCGGTTTCATCCTGGTCGAGTAATTGCTCAATACCGGAAGATTGCAGGTGTAAGTTGATCGCACTGGAATTGAGAACTTCTTCGCCGGTCTGTCTATACAGATTTTTCAGTAGTCGCTGGGTAGCGCGGACGGGCTTTTCTTCCCCGGAAATTTTAAAAATGCTGCCACGGCAGGCAATTTCGACCAACATACGATTTTCGATTAAATGCAGGTGCTCATCAAACTGACCACAAAGGTTTGCCAACCGTTCAATCTTGGCATCCTGAATTTCAAATGTCTGGTTATGCAATACGGCAACACTCATGCTGTTTTACTTCCCTGTGTGTAGATACGCCCGCGGAGTGAATTACTCAGCACCTCGGTAATCACTACATCAATAAATTCGCCAACTAAACGAGCATGGCCGTCAAAGTTAACAATGCGATTATTTTCCGTGCGCGCGGCAAACTGACCTTCGATTCCTTTTTTGCTAGGGCCCTCAACCAGCACCCGTTGAACTGTGCCAATCATGGTGCGGGAAATAGCTTGTGCATTAGCTGTAATCTTGGTTTGTAATATTTGTAAGCGCTGTTTTTTTACCGACATCGCTACATCATCGCTAAAGTTCGCTGCCGGAGTTCCCGGACGGGCGCTATAGATAAAGCTAAAACTGTGATCAAAGCCTATATCGTCAATCAGTTTCATTGTGGCTTTGAAGTCTGCGTCGGTTTCGCCGGGAAAACCGATAATAAAATCGGAAGAAATGCTGATGCCCGGACGCGTCTCACGCAAACGCCGAATTTTCTGTTTGTATTCGAGCACAGTATGTCCGCGCTTCATCATTCCCAATACCCGGTCGGAACCACTTTGTACCGGCAGATGGAGGAAACTGGCGAGTTCTGGTACTTCCCCGAAAACATCTATCTGGCGCTGACTGAATTCCACCGGATGGGAGGTTGTGAAGCGAATTCTTTCGACCCCATCGATGGCCGCCACATAATGAATCAGCAAAGCCAGATCGGCAATATTGTCATCGTGGGTGCTGCCCTGGTAGGCATTAACATTTTGCCCCAGTAAATTAATTTCCTTAACCCCTTGAGATGCCAGACTAGCACACTCGGCAATAACATCATCGAATGGTCGGGAGACTTCTTCACCGCGAGTATATGGCACCACACAAAATGTGCAGTATTTGCTGCAGCCTTCCATGATTGAAACAAAGGCCGTTGGCCCCTTCGCCCCAGGTTCGGGTAAGTGGTCAAATTTTTCAATTTCAGGGAAAGAAATATCCACCATTGGGATTTTCTTTTGACGGATCTGATCGATCATTTTGGGCAAACGATGCAGGGTTTGCGGTCCAAAGACCAAATCTACAAAAGGTGCACGCTTGATAATTGCCTCGCCTTCCTGGGATGCCACACAACCGCCAACACCAATGATTACATTGGGATTGTTTTTTTTCAGGTTTTTCCAGCGCCCCAACTGGGAAAACACTTTTTCCTGAGCTTTTTCCCGAATCGAGCAGGTGTTAATCAAAATAACATCGGCATCTGTTTCGTTTTCTGTCAACTTAAGCCCATGTGATGCCGCCAGCACCTCGGCCATTTTATCCGAGTCGTACTCATTCATTTGGCAACCGTGGGTTTTAATAAAAAGCTTACCTGACACTACCTGCTCTGCCACTACTTGTTCCACCATTCTGAAGTCATAAAAGTAATTAATCAACCGAACCGCACATTTTACGCCTAAATACAGATTTCCGCACTATTTCAGCATTTGCTATTAACAAAGGCAGTCTTGTCTAATCGGAAATGATACTGAACGGATCTAATTTCTGTTCATGATGGAGGAATGAATACCATCATGAATGACTCAAATATCACTGCCTCTGCCTAGAAGCCCTGTGGCGATGCTAATAGCCAAAGCTTATGCTGACAGCCGTGCAATTACCCATGAGCCAGACATTTCCTTTAACCAAGCGACACTATTTATCATCGAAAACGGCCAATTTATTAGCAATGTTTTCGAGCGGTGCATATCACCCTACTCCTAGGATAGTTGCGACTCTATGCAGGCAATAGGATTAGCACCTCCACGCGAACAACCTAGATATACACTAGGGCACCTCTATTCATTCTGGATGTGTCAGCTTGAGATTCAAAACTTGTTGATTCAAGGCGTGAAATGCAGTTAATAGCTTGCTATTGACAAGTTTTACACCAAAAGTAGGCGCTTTAGGCGACGCCAAAGCAGCGGGTTTTGGACTCAAGATGCGCGTTCATTGAATTAATAGAGGTGCCCACTAGTCTGGCATAAAAGTAATGTCCGCTTGTCCATACATTACGCTAGTGGTCGAATTGGTTCCAAATGATGAACCGAAAGCAGTGCCTCTATAGAAATCATTCGCAGTTGCATTGGCAGAAAATGTGGTTCCGGCCCAAAATGCTCCGCCACTCGTGTTTTGCAACCCTGAAACACCAAATACTCTTGGGTCATTCGCCGGAAAGTCTAGCTGATCCACTGCATAGTTGCCTGCCGATGCAACAATAACGACTTCTCGGTCTTGAGCATATTCCAATACCAGGCAGGTACTATCATTCGGATTCTGAGTACAGAATGCCGAAGACACTAAGTTAATTGCAATTCCTTCATCTACAAAAAGATCCGAATCCAAAAGAAAGTACCCACCACTATAATTTACAACCTCTACTCCAGCATCAATAAGAAACCCAATACTTGCATAAACTGATGTGAGTGTTTGGGAGGTTCTAGCTTCAATATTACTCATATCGGGATGAGTTAAAGGGTCAAAGAGAAGGAGGCAGGGGTTATTTACCCCATCAAAAATTGCGGGGCGGTTGTGCTGAGCTATTGAAAGAGGGCAGCTTTTATATACGCCAACAACACCAAGGCCATTATCGCCATTAGCGGCTATAATCCCTGCGACATGAGACCCGTGCCCAACATACGCAATTTCTGTAGTTGGCCCAGTTACATACCCATTACAGGTCGAATCACCAAGCATTCTAAACTGATTATATTCATCAACCTGACCAAATGCTATTGCTCCACTATACGGATTAGCCTGGCTCCCAGCTTCACTCACCGCACCGACCCTGAATGAGAGCCCGGGATGAAAATTTCCTCCTTTCCAAGTATTGCCAGAATAATCTATTAGATCAGGATGGCTGGTGCTGATACCCAAGTCTGTAACACCAATATAACTATGCCCTTTTACATAGTTATGCGCCTGAGCCGCCTTCATTTTATTAAAACCCCAGAATCTGTCTTCTGTAATATCAGGCGGGTCTTGGTTTTGCGTCATCAAATCTTGCTGGTTATCAGTTTTTATATTTACATGTGTTTCTCGCTTGTCCATCACACTAACATATGCAATATCAGGATTGTTTTTCATTGCATCGAATATCGCCTCAAGATCAACACCGTCAGGGAACCCAATAACTAAATAGCGGCCTAGCTTTTCCCTCGCAGATTCTTCATCAACCCTTTTATTCTTGGCGGAAGAAAATAATTGCCCCATTGTAATGAACGTGGATGCTGATATGGGTTGATGTTGCTTAAAAACACCAAGTGGCATCTTAAGGTAGTCCTTAGCAATTGTTTTTTCAATCACTTTTCTGGATTTCGTCGCGTCAGAATCATCAGCCAATAGAACCAAAAACTTATTATCCCAATCATCAATATTATTCGGGGGTGTTTTATACTGATTTGCTGAAAAAGCTACTTGTGTGAGTAGTAAAATCAATCCGATGGTTGTTAGTGCTTTCTTGATCATGTGCCCTCTCCTTTTTTGAATTAAAACTTAATATGAAAGCTCAAATGCATTGCCATAACTGGCTTTGATTTTCTCACCTTGTTCGTTAGTTAAAAACCCATTGCTGTATTTCTGTAACACAGTACCCAATACTGGTATGCCAAAATATAGGTTTCCAGAATTAGCCCTAAGAACTACTTGTTGTGACATTATGAAGTTAATATTGAAGCCAGCACCTTCCAATAGAGTGGTCTCTCTGGCATCAGGGAATGTTACAAAATGGGGTTCAGCCAAAATCTCTGAGTTTACGACCGTACCTTCGCCTATCGCCTGGTTATTAAATGAAACTATACTGACATACTCTAATCCTAATACTGCTAAGCCATAGGTGCCATTACAAGGCCCAACTGTTGGGTTTGGGTTTGGACCGGGGTTTGCAGGATTGCAAGTCTCTCCAAAGTAATCTGGCATACCGTTTATATCCAGGAATGCGGCAGATAAGGAAGTATAATTCGCTATTGGGTTAGTCAAAATCACTTCAGCTTTCGCCGCAACGGCTTCTGCAATAGTGTATTCGCCTTGCAATGATACCTTTGCAAACAAGACAGCTACTGCATCACGAGGGTTTGCCCAGGTTTCTTCTGTGCAGCCAGATCGGTTACATATTATACTTTGTGTATTCCCCGTACTTGTTCCTTCATCGTGAGGTGTAGACAAGTTTGGCGTAGTAGCCTCTGGTGGGGTATGTTGTGGAATATCACTAAACTCCGTCAATGCGGTAGCGACAATTGAATATAGCGTCCCTTCCTGAACATTGATTAGCTGGGCAGTACCTCTCAGCCCACCTTCAGGTGGTCTTATTAACCTAGCATCCAAATACCCTATGCAGCGTACTGAATTGCTGGATGTAAAAAGTAGCTCTTAACCCGAGCCGGAAGGGCTTGTAGTTTTCTCATGATACCGAGGACCTTTCTTTCAAGTTGC
>JAKITK010000071.1 GCA_021648125.1 Lysobacterales bacterium | reverse complement strand
CTTCGATTTTTGACCTTGCTGCTTCATATTGCTATGGACTAGCCAAAAACCACCCTTTTGTAGATGGAAATAAACGGATTGCCTTAACAGTTGCGGCCATGTTTCTAGAGATAAATGATTTTACTCTAGATGCTCCAGAAGCAGATACCGTAGTGATAATTGAGGATTTAGCCGCTGGTAGATTAACTGAAGAACAGCTCTCTCGTTGGTTAAGTGAACACTCCAGTTAAACTAGGGACTTCCATTTGATCTAAAAATACCCAACACATTAACCTCCCAAACTTTATCAAAAAGTGAACGCGGTGAGGACTTGCACAAGGCAAAAAATGTGACTGATTTGTTTGATCAGCTTGATATATAGATGCGTCAAATTGAGTGCTCTGGGCAGCTTAAACGCAACCTCAAGCGCAATTATAACCTTGGCATGCTGCCAGTGAGTGTATTTAATTAACTCAATAATAAAATTACAGGCTAACGCGTGGGCATAAATGCCCACCCTACCAACAGCCAGTTATTAGCCATTCACTTCTGAGATTTGGCGCGTCTCACCTGTTACTTTTACGCCTTCACCTACCGTCTCACTGAACTCCACTGATAGGTGAGATGGACACCCCATATCAGTCCCTTGCAAAACATCAAAATTATTACCACCCTGCCAATTAATATCTCGTAAATACCCACCAAGAGCTGCGGCGGCGGCGCCAGTTGCAGGATCTTCAATTACCCCACCGGTAGGAAAAGGATTTCTAGAGTAAAATAATTTTTTTGATGCTCTCCACAGCAAGTTTATGGTAACTACACCCTCTTTCTGCATCAAATTTTTAAGCCGTTCAAAATGATACGCCATTTCAGCTAATTTCTTACGATCCTTCAAAAATAGAATTAAATGCTTCGCCCCGGCGAAAGCGAATCTTACTGGAAAATCAGCGTCAAGATTATCAGTGGTTAAGTTGAACTCCGTTAGTATCTTGTTTACATATTCCTGGGGCACAGGTTTCGACCAAGTTTCGGGGGATCGTAGTGTTACCGTAAAGCTATCTGTGCCAAATTTTTCAACCTTCACTTTAATTTCGCCGCTATTGAGAATGAATTTGTAATCTCCTTTTCCAAATCTTTTTCCTAAAACGGCCCCGCTTGCGATAGTGGCATGACCGCAAAATGGAACTTCCATTTCAGGCGCAAAATACCGAACCCGCCAGCCATCGGAAATTTGTTTTAGAAATGCGGTCTCTGAATATCCAACTTGTTTTGCTGTTTTGAGCATATCTTTGTCTGTTGGGAATTCGTTGCATAACACCACCCCAGCCGGGTTGCCACCTTTGTTGTTTTGGGAAAACGCCGCTATTTTTTGTATTTCCATGTAATTCTCCAAGGATCTCTGACGCCTGATTAAGAGTTAAGTATTGTTGGTTAAGTATTGTTGGTTAAATAGTGTTGAAACAGCAAAGCCCACTAGTCTTTTGCCCTTTGAATGACTTGCTAGACAAGTTGAGAGCTCAGTTCGACCATTACGGGTATTATTGAGATAACTAATAACCCAGCCATAGATTAAATCATGTACTTTACTCATCTGACAATAACTTTAGTCATTGGAATAAAGCTTATGCTTACTCCCTTTGACAGTTCATATTGAATCGGGCTTTTCGGTAAATACCCTCTTTTTTCATAAAGCCGCGAACCAGATAGGGTAGCCATAAGCTCTAAACATGTAAACCCAAATAACTTTGCTTCAGCTTCACAGTGGTTAAGAATCATGCTGCCAACTCCCCTTCGAGCATAACGGGAATCAACAAAATATGCCCGTATTTTTGCTGCATCGGTCTTTGGGTTAAGCTCCACAGCGCGATGTTCTGAGTGATTATCGCCCCCAAAGAGTGTTAACCTGCGACTCCAACCGCCACAAGCAATGATATTGCCTTCGTCCTCTACAACAAAATAGCTACCATCTTGTATCAACTGAGTATCGACACCAAAAGCACCACTAAGTGCTGCTTCAATTTGTTGATTTGTATAATCACGCGCACATAGCTGTCGGGCCGAGCGTCTAATTAATAGCTCTAAATCGTCTATATCGTGAAGTGTGGCTTTTCGTAGTGTAAAACTCATATTCAATATTCACAAAATATAACGACCTGAAGCGCAACTATAACCTTGGTGTGCCTCCAATGAGTGTCTTTAATCATTTAATCAACTATATAATTATAATTATAATTATATATTAACGCGACAATCCTCTTTTACATAAAAACCGTAATTTTATACTCGCCACACACACCAAGGCTGGAATATTGCTAAAATAGCTTTCCAACAGCCATAAGTAGATACTTTGAAAACATTTCCAAAACAACTTTCAATCGGGCAGCGCCTGCGGCTTTACTGGCAGTTGCTGTTGCGTGCAATTGTACACCTGTGGGTGCGTAGCAAGGTTTTGCCTGACCCGGTCGTAGATGCTGGACTCAAGCTGGATATTCCAACCTGCTACATCCTCGATTCCTATTCGCTGTCGTCCCTGCTGATTCTGGACAAAGCCTGTGAAAAACACGGCCTGTCTCGTCCGCTTTTTCCGATGGAGAATGGTCAGCGGGTAGGCAGTCGTTCTTGGGCTGCTTTGCGCCAACTCAAAGGCTTGCTGCTGCGCCGCTATACTAATCGACGCAGCTCGGACATGCTCAAAATGCTGACCCAGTACGCACTGGAAAACCCAGAGTTTGAAGCTCAGTTAGTGCCGGTGACTGTATTGATAGGGCGGGCGCCAGACAAAGAAGATTCCATTACCAAGCTCATGTTCAGCGAGAGCTGGGAAATAGCCAGTCGTCTACGACGATTGTTCAGCACCCTGATTAACGGGCGGGACACTTTCGTATATTACGGCACACCGATTTCATTACGCTCTCTTGTGGATGAAAAAGCCGATGCCGGAATAGCCGTGCGCAAGATTTCAAGACTCGCACGCACACGCATCCGCAAAACCCGTGAAGCCGCCATCGGCCCGGATTTATCCCATCGGCGCACGCTTTTGAATAAAGTGCTTGATAGTGAGCGAGTAAAAGCCGCGATTACCATTAAAGCCAAAAAGGCTAAAATCAGCCCAGAAAAAGCGCGCGCTATTGCCGAAAAAAACATCCGCGAAATAGCGGCAAACTATTCCTACTCGATGGTAAAAATAGGATCCTTAATACTTACCTGGTTCTGGAACAAACTTTACAAAGGCGTTGAGCTACGGCACTTTAAAGAATTTGAGAAAATCGCTCATGATAAAGAAATCATCTATGTGCCATGCCATCGTAGCCACATAGACTATCTGCTGATGTCTTATCTGCTCTATCACCACGGGCATGTGCCTCCGCATATTGCTGCAGGGGTTAATCTGAACATGCCCGGAGTCGGTCAGTTTTTACGCCGCGGCGGTGCTTTCTATATGCGCCGCAGCTTCCGCACCAACCCCCTGTATGCCGCCGTATTTGATGAGTACCTCAGCCTAATACTTAGTCAGGGCGTGTCGATTGAATACTTTATCGAGGGTACCCGCTCGCGTACCGGTCGCTTGTTACCACCCAAGGCCGGAATGCTACAGATGACCGTTAAAGCTTATATGCGGGTACCAACAAAGCCCATTGTTTTCCAACCGGTCTATATCGGCTACGAACAATTGGTGGAAGGTAAATCCTATATTTCCGAACTCAGCGGCAAAGAAAAAAAATCAGAATCACTGCTGGATTTCTTCGGCTTGTTTAAGGTTTTGCGCCGAAATTATGGCAAAGCGCATGTGAACTTCGGCGAACCAATTTTCTTGGACGACCTGCTCGAAAAAGCAGCTCCAGGCTGGCGCAAGGAAAATAGTGAAGAGAAACCTAAATGGCTCAACCCACTGATTGATGAACTGGCTACTACCATTATGACCAACATCAACCGTACAGCTGATGTAAACCCAATTAACTTATTGGCCATCTGTCTGCTAGCGAGCACTAAGCACACACTTGCTGAAGATCAGCTGGAAGAATTACTGGCACTCTATCTAAGCACCCTCAAAGGTGCACCGCTGTCTTCCCGGGTTACTATTACCGAACTCAGCCCAGTAGAAATTATCGGCTACGGAATTGAGCTGGGAGTTATTGAAAAACGCGAACATACCCTCGGCGATATTATTACCGTAACTGAGAACGCTGGCGTATTGCTAACCTATTTCCGCAACAATGTATCCCACCTTTTTGTACTACCCTCATTTATTGCCAGTTGTTTCCTAATGCAGTCGCAAATTTCTCGCTCGCGCCTGCAAGCTCTATTTCATACAATTTATCCCTACCTGCGCAGCGAATTATTTCTTCCGTGGGACCGGGCCACAGCCGATCAGACATTGCTAGATAACATCGAGGTGCTGAAAACCTTAAACCTGATTACCGGCACAGACACTCTGAAACGCGCCAAGGGTGGTAGTGAAACCGCTGCAAGTCTTAACCTGATGGGTCGCGGTCTGTTGCAAACTTTCCAGCGCTATTTTATTACTATCGCAGTCCTGGTAAAAAATGGCTCCGGCGTACTTTCGCGTGCTGAGCTGGAAAAGCTCTGCACCCTCACCGCACAGCGAATTTCCATGCTGCATGAATTTGACGCACCTGAGTTTTACGATAAAACCCTGTTTCGGCAATTCATCGGTAACCTCACCAAAGCCGATGTTTTGCGACGCGATAACGAAGGAAAATTAATTTTTGATGAAGTTTTGAAATCTGTTACCAATGATGCCAAATTATTTATGTCCAAAGAACTACGCCATGGGATTATTCAAATAGCATCCGAAAAAATTAGCTCGTCGAAAGCAGAAAAGGCGTGAACTAGGCGACCCTAAGCGTCCAAGTCTGGAATCATCTCTGACTCCAGCTGGGTAATCCAGTCTTTGAGTTTCAATTTACGCTTTTTCATGCGGCGCACCTGTAGTTCATCCGCAAAGGGGTCCTGACTCAACAAACCGATAGCCTGATCAAGATCGCGGTGCTCCTGGCGGAGCTCTGCGAGATGTTGGGAAACGGTTAGCGGATCACGGTGAGTCATATAAATAATAAAAATGGTGCCATTCATCAACTATAACACTAAAATGGTGGGTAATTAGCCCTCGGCACAGGTTCTACATCAGTGGAAAATACTAAAATTAAACCAACAAATAAATCCGCTGACTGGAAAAAAACCAATAAACGCTTGCTGCATAATAGCGGACGCGCAATTGAAGATTACCAGATGATATCTGCTGGCGACCGGGTTATGGTCTGCCTGTCTGGCGGTAAAGATTCCTTTACCCTGCTAGATATTCTTATAGCCCTACAAAAAAAAGCCCCCGTTTCATTTGAAATAATGGCAGTTAACTTAGATCAAAAACAACCCGGCTTTCCCGAACATGTTCTACCCAAATATTGTGCCAGCCTCGATATTCCCTTTCATATTATCGAGCAAGATACCTATAGCGTAGTCAAGCGGGTAATACCTGAAGGCAAAACCACCTGCGGACTTTGTTCGCGTATGCGCCGCGGAGCGCTGTATCGATTTGCACAAGAAAACGGCTTCAACCGCATCGCCCTAGGACACCACCGCGATGACATCATTGAAACCCTATTTTTAAATATGTTCAATGGCGGCCGTCTGAAAGCCATGCCACCAAAGCTGCTCAGCGATGATGGTAAAAATATCGTTATTCGCCCGCTGGCTTACTGTCAGGAAAAAGATATCATCGACTACGCCCAATTTCGAGATTTCCCCATTATCCCCTGCAACCTGTGTGGCTCGCAACCAAATATGCAACGCCAGGCGATCAAAGCCATGCTCAATGAATGGTCGCTAAAACACCCCGGTCGAATCGAGAATATTTTTCGTGCCATTCGGCATGTTTCGCCCTCCCAGCTTGCAGACACCGGTTTATTCAACTTTACAAAGCTGGACAGCAAACCTACGCTAGCATCCCAAGACCTATAACTTCCTTCAACCGGAATCAGGACCAAGCCATGAAACGACGCAATTTTCTTCGCAAAGCAAGCCAGGCCGGCATCGGTATCACTGCGGGCATTGGCACCGCCGGCCTACTCACTGCCTGTCAGGGTAAGAGTGCTGAGGATGTAGTTGTAACAAGCAACGACTGCCAACCATCAACTAAAACCATACACTGGAAAATGGTAACCACCTGGCCACGGGATTTTCCCGCTCTCGGTACCGGTGCCAATACTCTGGCAGAATCCATTACCCGGATCAGCGGTGGCCGTATTCAAGTGAAGGTGTATGGCGGCGGCGAACTGGTACCGCCCTTTGAAATCTTTGATGCCGTATCCAGTGGGACGGCACAGATGGGACACGGAGCACCGTACTACTGGAAAGGTAAAATACCGGCAGCGCAGTATTTTGCCGGTGTGCCTTTTGGCTTTTCCGCACAAGAACAAAATGCCTGGCTTTATTATGGCGGCGGGTTAGAGCTTTGGCGCGAATTGTATGCGCCCCATAATCTACGCCCATACCCTGCCGGCAATACCGGGGTACAAATGGGCGGTTGGTTTAATAAAGAAATCAATTCTGTTACCGACCTTGAAGGCTTGAAGATGCGAATTCCCGGTCTGGGAGGAGAGGTTCTCAAACGCGCCGGTGGCACCCCGGTAACTATTCCGGGAGCCGAGTTGTTTACCGCACTGCAAACCGGCACCATTGATGCAACCGAATGGGTGGGGCCATATAACGACCTCGCTTTTGGCCTGTTTCGTGCAGCTAAGTATTATTACACCCCCGGTTGGCACGAGCCCGGCACTACCCTTGAGGCCTTTGTAAACCAGAGCGTCTATGAGGCCTTACCTGAAGATTTGCAACACTGTGTTGATATAGCTTGCCAGGCGGCCAATCTCGATATGCTTTCCGAATTCACCGCTCGCAATGGCCACGCACTGACCGCTCTGCTACAGAAACATCAGGTCGAACTGCGCCAATTCCCGGAAGAAGTCATCGCCAGATTGAAACAGATGACTACAGAAGTATTAACTGATCTCGCCAATGCCGACGCCGACAGCGCCCGTGTTTATGACAGCTGGCAGGCGTTTGCAAAACAGGTGAAAGGCTGGACTGATGTTTCAGAGCTAGCGTATTTAAAAGCACGCGGGTAATTCCTACGACTATCTCGAACTAGGTTACAACCCTCACGCAGGTGGGTTGTCGGCGCGTAAGCCAGATGCTATACCTCATATTTACCCGCGCTAGTTTGTAGGACAGTCAAGAATGGCACTAAGTTAAGCCATTCTTGCATTGAATCAACACCTTCTAATTTGGCTTTAAATAAGGCTTAAGTCGTTGATAGGTCACATGATAAGACCCCTTAACTTAGTGCCATTCAGGACAGTCAACAATACTAAAAACAATTAAACACTCGCTCCTACAGTGCCCCAAAGCGTACTAATCGGCAGGGCTAGTAAATTTTCACCAAAGGCTAGTACTCTGTCACCATCGTATAAAATAACCCCTAGATTAAACTCAGCACCTGCTGTTACTTTTAGTCGTTTCAATCCTCTGAAATCACTCTCTCTGACGGTTGCTGAAGCTTTAACCTCAATCCCCATCAGACCCACCCCGGGCTGCTCTATGACTATATCAACTTCATATTGATCCTTATCTCTGAAGTGATAAAAACTGAGGTCAGAATCAAGCGCACTGGCTTGGCGCTGTAGTTCATTATAAACAAAGCTTTCCAGAAGCTGCCCTAATAGTTTCCGGTTACCGCTCAAAGACTTTTCATTCGCACCAAGCAAGGCCGCAGCTAAACCCGTATCTACCATGTGGACTTTCGGTGTTTTGATCAGTCGTTTGCCCCGATTTCCGTGCCATGCGGGCAAGACATCGAGTAAAAAAACATTCTGTAATAAGCTGAAGTAAGCTGCTACCGTCGGTCGTGATAATTTAAATGGTGCCGCAATCCTGCTCATATTTAATAGCTGCCCACTTTGCAGGGCTGCCAGTTCAAGTATCCGGGGAATGGCTTCTAAATTACTAATTCGTGCCAGCTCGCGGATATCTCTTTGCACTATTGTTTCAATATAATTTTGGTGCCAGCGTAAACGCCTTTGTGTGTTTTTTCGCATTAAAGGCTCAGGATACCCTCCAAGCGTAACAATTTTCTCAAGTCGCGCACCCAACCTGCCCTCGGACTGAATGTTGAAATTGCGTTTTAGCAAATATTCCAGTAATCCCGCATTGCGGGTTTCGACTTCACAACGCGCCAGAGGTAGCATAGGTAATATTTCAATCCGGCCCGCCAATGACTCTGATAGTTGCGGCAACAGCAACACATTGGCTGAGCCCGTTAACAAAAACTGGCCGGGTATGCGCTGCGTATCAACGGCTAACTTGATTGAACGAAATAACTCAGGAACATGCTGAACTTCATCAAGAACAATCTTGCTACCCAATCGATCAATAAACCCTACGGGGTCCGCGCGCGCCGCCTCGACCAAATTTATATCATCAAATGTAAGATACTCGTAGCCTTTTAATTCAGCAACTACTTGTGCCAATGTTGTCTTTCCACATTGCCGAGGACCATGAATTAACACAACAGGTGTGTCTTCCAAAGCAGTTTCTAGTCTGGGTTGCAATAATCTTGGAAAGAATACCGTACTCATATCGTCCAATTGTAAACTTATATACCGTCCAATTGCAAGTTTATATACCGTCTAATTGTAATATATCGCCCAGTTAAAATTTTTTTTTAGGCTTGTATATAATGTTTTACAAAAGAGTTTTTGGTTAATAAAACAGGTATAAATTCACCATAGCTTGCTTAGCGTTGAGCCTGGCTGATAAATTACACAGCGCTGCCACCTACTGCTTTATATACAACCCATCCGCCTCAATCCTAATCATGCGCAGTTTATAAAGCTTACCTACGGCCGCTTTGAAATCCCGTTTTGAAATGCCGAAGCGGCGACGGATGGCTTCCGGAGAGGACTTATCGGTTAAGGGTAGGAAGCCCTCATTGGCCTCAATCGCTTTAAGAACCTGATCGGCGACTGTGCTGAAGCGCTCGCTGATAGGTGGAGATAGTGTTAGGTCTACTTTGTCGTCGTTAACGACTTTTTTAACCCAGGCTTTAGTTTGCAGCCCATTTCGCAAGGCTTGGAATATTTCGTTTTCGTAGAGCAAACCCCAGTGTTCGTTGTTGACGATTACCTTGTGCCCCAGATCAGTACGCGCAACCACCATAATGTCAACCTGCTCTCCGGGTTTGTAATACGCCGGAGTGAGTCCGATGTGACGATTCAGCCGGGTGGAGGCAACCACGCGCTCGGAATATTTGTCTTTATACACAAATACGGTACAAAACTGTCCAGGCTCCAGTTCGCGCTTCTGTTCACCATAAGGCAGCATTAAGTCTTTGGGTAAACCCCAATCTAGGAAAGTACCGGTTCGATTGACAGCCACCACACGCAAAAATGCAGCCTCACCGGCCATTGCTTTCGGGGTTTGCGTGGTTGCCAATAAGCGATCTTCAGAATCCGCATAAACAAATACAGCTATCTGGTCATCAATTTCAAGGCCGTCGGGAATATACCGACTGGGCAAGAGGATACCTTCGCGCTTTTCTGAGACTTCAGCTTCGCTGCTAGGCGTTGCACCCAGTGGCATGAGATAAACACCGAAATCAACCACCCGGTCTACCCGCAAGCGATTCATTTTTCCAACTTCAATTGTCATATTGATCCGAGTTGACTGCCTGTAATCTACACATTACATGCATATATTCTGTTGTAAGTAATCTTCCAGCAGATCAAGTTCGTAGACCGTGCTGGCGGCTTCAAGGGTTTGCCACATTTGTCGGCGGGCAATTTCACCTTCTTCATTAAGGCCTTTTTCTCCGGAACTCTCCCACGACTTGCGATCGGGCCACTGGACATAAGCAACAAAACGATCTTCATCCAATTTGTGCAGCCGCGAACCCAGGGAACCATTCTGCTGGAAAATACAATGCGTTAGTTGCGACCACGACTCGCGGAATGCGTTTTCGCATCCCGCTTTAATCTGAAATTCGTAGATCGCTACAAACACCAAATTTCCTTAGCCTGTTGGTGCTGGCATATGGAAGAAGTTTAACTTATTGCCATCCAGGTCGCGGAAATAACCGGCATAAAAACCGTCCATCCGATAACCAGGCTCGCCTTCATCAGTGGCACCCAGTTCAATCGCTTTTTTGTACATCTCATCCACTTTTTCATTGCTATCGACAATAAATGCGGTCATATCGCCATTACCGACGGTAGCTGGGTTACCATCAAATGGTTGGGTGATGCAAAAACCCGTTGCCTCCGGGGCGACAGACCAGGCGATAAAGCGCTCATCTTCAAGAAAACGACCCGCGCCCATGGCGCCTAGTAAGGCATCGTAAAATTCAGCCGCCCGTTTAATATCATTCGTACCTACAGTAAGATAACCAATCATGGAACTTCCTCATTTGTTGTGGAATAAAACGCTAAGTTTATCCGAAAATCACAATCAGCGTTATATATCGGCGATATAAAAAACACTCAGGAATACAATAAGCCCGGCAACCAGGTTGCCAGCCCGGGCCAGATAACCAAGGCTGCCAACATTAAAATCTGGATCAGAACAAAGGGGAAAACCCCTTTGTAGATTTCAGTAGTGGCGATACTATCGGGTGCAACCCCGCGCAGATAAAACAGTGAAAACCCGAACGGGGGCGTCAAAAATGAGGTTTGTAAATTCATCGCAATCATCACACCCAGCCATACTGGGTTGATATCCATCGCCAACAAAATTGGGCCGACTATCGGCACGACAATAAATATTATTTCGATAAAATCAAGCACAAAACCAAGTAAAAACATCACTAACATGACTATCAGCAGCGCCGTCCACTTACCACCGGGTAAGCCGGTTAATAGTTCCTGAACCAGTTCATCCCCACCAAAACCACGAAATACCAGCGCAAAAAGTGAGGCTGCAATCAGGATCATAAACACCATGGAACTGACCCTAGCGGTTTCCCGAACCACCGATCTAAGGGTTTTAATATTGAGTTTTTTTTGGGTGGCTGCCAACAACATAGCACCCACAGCCCCCACAGCAGCGGCTTCGGTTGGGGTTGCAATACCGGTGAGAATGGAGCCCAGCACGGCAAGAATTAAAGACAACGGGGCAACTAATAGTTTTAGTGTTCTGAATACACCAGTGCCTGTATCTGTTGATACCGGCATAACCGGCATTCGTTGAGGATAGATGATCGCCAGTACCACCAGATAAATAATATATAAGCCCACCAGCATCAAACCCGGCAGCAGAGCACCGGCGAATAGCTCCCCTACCGATACGGTTTCCGGGCTAAAAATGCCCATTTTTAGCTGTGCCTGCTGGTAGGCATTTGAAAGCACATCACCCAATAACACCAGCACAATTGAAGGCGGAATCACCTGTCCTAAAGTACCGGCTGCACAGATTGTTCCACTGGCAACGCGGTTGTCATATCCTTGGCGCATCATGGTAGGTAAAGACAAAATACCCATGGTAACTACGGTTGCGCCGACAATACCGGTGCTCGCCGCCATTAATGCTCCTACCAGCATAACTGCAACGCCCAAGCCTCCTGGCAAACTGCGCATCAACCGGGTCACTTCCCGTAGCAACTGATCTGCCAGCTTAGAGCGTTCGAGCATGACTCCCATAAACACAAATATAGGTACAGCCATCAGCGTTTGATTGCCCATAATACCAAACAGGCGGTTGGGAAATGCACTCAGAAAACTCGGGTCAAAACTACCTGTAAGCATGCCGATTGCAGCAAATATAAGCGCTACTCCGGCCAGTGTGAATGCCACCGGAAAACCGGCAAGCAAAGCTAGGGCAACCGCAAGAAAAAGCAATAACGCCACTATTGATTATCCGTGGCCAACTCAGAATTCAGGTATTGATCCTTTAGAATTATGTAATGCTCGGCGCTGTATTTGAAATACTCTTGTTCTTTCGCCGACAACTCGCGTGCTGGCCGTGCGGGATTTCCACGCCACAGCCAACCACTCTCAACCCGTTTACCCGGTGATATTACCGCGCCAGCTGCGATCAGCGAATAGGGCTCAATAACCGCACCATCGAGAATCACAGAACCCATACCGATCAAACAGTAGTCACCTATAGTACAAGCGTGCAAAATAGCGGAATGCCCTACAGTTACTCCTTTGCCGATCGTTAACGGACCACCCTGGGGTGATAACGGCCCCTTGTGGGTAACATGCAATACGGCGTTATCCTGAATGTTACTGCCAGCACCGACGGTTATAGCTTCAACATCACCGCGCATCGATACATTCGGCCACACAGATACATCATCACCCAGCTGACTGCGGCCGATGACGACGGCAGCAGGGTCAATATAAACCCGCTCACCGATCTCTGGAATAAAGTCTAAATAAGGACGGATATTTTTTAACATAGTGGGTATTTCCTGTTACTAGATAGCGATATTATTGATTCAGGCACAATTATGCCAGAGCCTGCAGATCCTCGAAACATAACAAAAGCTAATGGTAGCACCACATAGCCGTATTGCAGTCACAGCTTATCCGAAAAGCAAAGGCGTTTTGGGTTGGAAATCATTCGCTTTGGCCACGGCAGTAAAATAGTTATTCACACCAGCAGCCATTTGTCACAATCAATCGCTTAGGTGGATAAATTCGATGTAAATTATTCTAATGTACTTGTATCTATATGATATATATCACTATATATGAAGTGGTCAATTTTTGATCAATCCGCTAACAACACCATAAGCAATGGTAGTTCCGGTCTGAATGTTTTGCTTATACACAGAGTTATCCACAGGCACTGTGGATAAACTTTCTAGACTAAATCAGGCATTTTGTCAGCCAGAAATTAAACCCAGATTAGCGCAGTATTATCTCCGAATATTAAGGAATCTCTGAAATCAAGGCAGATAGCGGATTAAGCCTTCGTTCACGCTTGCAATCAGCTAAAATAGTGATTTAGAGATATCCTCAATTTTGTAGAAGGAAAAACCGTGCGCGCACATCTTGAAGAACTTGTCATGCAATCACTCCTGCACCTGCAGCGAGATGGAAAACTACCCGCCGAACTTGAACCGGCAATTATTATGGAACGCACCCGTAATCACGATCACGGTGACTATGCCTGCAATATTGCCATGATGCTGGCCAAACCCGTAGGCAAGCCACCACGGGAAATCGCAGAATTAATTATCAAGCGCTTGCCTGAGTCCCGTCATATTGAAAAAACCGAAATAGCCGGCCCCGGCTTTATTAACTTTTTCCTCACTGCCCATGCGCGCCTGATGGTCATTAAAGATGTTCTCCGAGAAGGAGATAAATTCGGTTGTGCCGAAACCAGTTCACTGGCTCCGATAACCGTAGAATTTGTTTCGGCCAATCCTACCGGCCCCTTGCATGTAGGCCATGGTCGCGGCGCGGCGTATGGCGCCACCTTATCGGCTGTTCTTACTGCGGCAGGCCACAGTGTCCAGCGGGAATACTATGTCAACGATAACGGTCGGCAAATGGATATCCTCGCAACCAGCATATGGCTGCGTTACCTTGAACTTTGCGGCGAGCAGCTGGAATTTCCGAATAACGGCTACCGGGGTGACTATGTCTATGATATCGCCCGCCAAGTTCGCAGCAAACATGGCGATAAAATGCGCTATAAGGCTTTTGAGGTATTCGATGGTCTGCCACCGGATGAATCTGAGGGTGGCGATAAAGAACGGCATATCGATGCCCTTATCAATCGTTGCCGCGAGCTGATAGGTGAAAAAAGCTTCCAGAAAATTTTTGATACCGGTCTGTACAGTATTCTTGATGACATCAAGGAAGACTTAAGTCAGTTCGGGGTAAATTATGATGAATGGTTCTCGGAACGGGAACTGGAAAAATCCGGTGCTATTGCGCATGCCATTGAGTGCCTAGATAAAGGCGGCCATTTATTCAAAAAAGATGGTGCCACTTGGTTTCGCGCCAGCGCACTAGGTGATGAAAAAGACCGCGTGGTAATCCGCGAAAACGGACGCAGTACCTATTTCGCATCCGATATTGCCTATTTTCTGAACAAAATGGAACGGGGCTTCAGTAAGGCATTGTATATTTTCGGTGCCGATCACCATGGATATATCGCCAGACTGAAAGCTGCGGCTGAAGGCCTGGATAAAAATCCCGACAGCCTTGAAATCCTACTGGTACAGTTTGCGGTACTTTACCGCGGTGGTGAGAAAATTCAGATGTCCACTCGCTCTGGAGATTTTGTAACCCTGCGGGAACTACGCGAAGAAGTCGGTAATGATGCATCTCGCTTTTTTTATGTGATGCGTTCACACGACCAACATCTGGATTTCGATCTCGACTTGGCTAAATCCAGCAGCAATGATAATCCGGTGTATTACATTCAATATGCCCACTCGCGTATTTGCAGCGTATTTGTGAAAGC
>JAKITK010000070.1 GCA_021648125.1 Lysobacterales bacterium | reverse complement strand
GTATGTGTTTACCGAGTTACCGAAAGCAGAAACAGTGGAAGCCATCGAGGCATTGCTGCCGGGCAATATCAACATGGATCAGATCCGGGGTGGATGAGCAAGGGCGGTGTTTATTAACCGCTTACAATATTTCTCCCCGCAAGAATAAGTTGAATATTTCCTTCACGTGCAAGTATTCGTGAAATGAAACACCCAAAATTCCCGTAACCACCGATAATTAAAACTCGCACTGTCATGCGTTTTTCCTAAGCTCAAATTGTCCTTTATATTCATACATCTTTCCCCACCAAGGGTGGGAAATTGTAACGAACATCTCAAACACATCCTCGTCCACGGCAATTTCCTCTGCGTTCCCCTCACCAAAGATACTTTTAAAAATTGGCTCGCTACTCATACTGGTTTCATCACCATCAAAAAGAAAACTGTGACTAAGCCAATAAAAGCTGGCCAACCCAACACAAACCAGGTTTTAAACAATTTGGAATATCTAGCAGGCAGCTCAGTACCAGCCTCAATACTGTGCAACACCATTTTCTTAAGCTGTATCTGTATCCATACCACTGGCACCCAACACAAAGCAGCAATCACATAGATAATGTATGTTAGGAATAACCACAAATTCATCCAATCATAACCACCCTGCCAAACAAGCCAAAAACCCGTTATAGGTTGTGCAATTACTGCTGGAAAAGTGAATATATAGTCAGCAAGAACGGTATTTCGCGATGCAAAGAGTTTTGCATCAAGATCAATTGAATAATACGAACGAAACATAAAGAAGGCAATACCGATGCCCGTGCCAAAAAGAATTGCAGAACTCAATATGTGAAGTGTTTTAACAACTAAATAGATATCCATGAAAATAGATTGCCTCCCAAAATATATTACTCAATTTACTAAATATACCAATGAGCCTGACCTAATAGGTGAAAATTTCCGCACATGAATTGGATCTCATTTGTTTTTCCGCTTCGCCCAGGGGTCAACACCCGCTTTGTATTTAGTATTCTTAACGCCTGTCTTTATTCTTTTCCATTTGCTTTGAAAGCATAGATTCAAGTTCCTTACCCGAGTCTTCTAAACCCACTACAACACCAGCATAATCATCAGAGGACTTATTTTGACTTAGCTTAAAGTTACCAATGATATCTTCAATTTCTATTTCCAAACCAACAACAGCATTTACTAGTTTACTGGTATATTCTTCCGGGGCATCGGACATTGACCAAGGGTTACTTTGTGATGCTGATTCATGTGTATTTGTTAATTTCTCGAGATGATTGGTGATCCATTTGCTTTCTTGCTTGAAGGAAATTTTACCTTTCACATGAACCACAGAGTAATTCCAAGTTGGTACCACTTTTCCTGTCTTTATTTTTGACGGGTAGAAGTTAGGGCTAATATAGGCATTTGGTCCATGAAAAATAATAAGCACCTCACTACCATCAATACACTTTTTACAGATAGTGTTAACTTTTGCAACATGGCCTTGTAACTTAGCCCCCATTGGTTCGCTAGTGTCTAGGCAAAAAGGTATGTGAATGGCATCAATGTCATTATCAATTGACGATATCAATGTTCCCAATGGGTTATCTTTGATAAATTGGTACAAAACATCCAGATTCGTTTGTTTAAATTTTGATGGAATATGCATAATTTATTCTCAGAGACATTTTTGGGGCTGAACTTACCCAAAAAACATAGATACTGTACAAACATCACTTTAATGCATGGCAGTTTGAGTGAAGGATTAAATAACCCTCTCTTGTTCCTGTTAGATCAGGCTTTCAAGCCAACTCTGTACGCACGGTTTCAGCCAGCTCTGCGGCTAGGCGGTCTACCTGTTGCTCATCCTGACCTTCAACAGTCACTCGAACCAATGGTTCGGTGCCGGATGCACGCAGAATTAATCGCCCAGTTTTGCCCAGCTCCTTTTCTACCTGCTGGGCTGCTAGTGCAATCTTTTGATTTTCTGCCAGCCGTTGTTTGGCGTCACCACTAACCGGCACATTTAACATCACATGCGGGTATTTTTCCATTCCGCTTGCCAGTTCTCTCAGGCTTTTGCCACTGTTTACAATGATTTCCAGCACCTGCAAGGCACTGATAATGCCATCACCTGTACTGGTTCGATCCAGACTGAGTATATGTCCTGAAGATTCACCACCGAGGCTCAGGCCTTCGCTTACTAGGCGCTGGTGTACATGGCGATCGCCTACTGGTGTACGCTCAAACCCAATACCCTGTTGAAGTAGCGATTGTTCCAAGCCGAGATTACTCATCACAGTACCAATCACCACGCCACCAAGTATGCCTGCGGCATGTTTTGCAGTGGCGATAATATAGAGTAACTGGTCGCCATCGATTACGGCACCCTGATCATCAACCATCAACATCCTGTCACCGTCACCATCAAAAGCAATGCCGAGATCAGCTTGTTCTTCACGCACCCGGACGCTGAGGTTGTACATATAGGTGGAGCCGCAATCTGCATTTATATTCAGGCCATCAGGCTTATTCGCTATGGCCACCACCTTGGCACCCAGTTCGCGGAAAACTGCAGGACCTACCTTATAATTTGAGCCGTTTGCGCAATCCACCACTATTTTAAGATGGTTTAAGTGGGTACCGAAAGGCAGTGTACCCTTGCAGAATTCAATATACCGACCGGCAGCATCCTCGATTCGCCATGCCTTACCCATATTTGCTGAGTCGACCGTGGTGAAAGGTGCATCAATAGCTGCTTCGATTTCGGCTTCAATATCATCACCCAGTTTTTCACCATCGGCAGAGAAAAATTTAATCCCATTATCGTAATAAGGGTTATGCGATGCACTAATAACAATACCAGCACAGGCATAAAGCGTGCGGGTAAGGTAGGCAATTGCTGGTGTTGGCATCGGTCCTACCAGGGCAACATTGGCACCGGATGATGCAAGACCCGCTTCAAGTGCAGATTCGAACATATAGCCGGAAATTCGGGTGTCTTTGCCGATCACTACCGGGCGTTTATCATTAGCAGCCAATACCTGCCCTGCCGCACGCCCGAGGCGCAACATAAAATCCGCAGTGATCGGAGCTTCACCTACGCGCCCACGAATTCCATCTGTGCCAAAGTATTTCTCCATCGGATATTTCCTGCTGCCGGTTTAGGCTGTTATTTAAATTTCATGGTTATTATAAATCAACTGACATAAGCGCGTAACTTAGCTTCATTGCTTGAACACTAGCCGCTACATCGTGGCTGCGAATTATGTTTGCCCCCTGCAGTGCTGCAATGGTTGCTGCCGCGATTCCTGCCGGCACACGATCTGAAATATCGGCGCCAGTGATTTCACCGAGCATGGATTTTCGCGAGATACCGACTAACAGGGGTAGCTTAAAGTGTGCAAAAATATTTAGATTGGCCAAAATGCTGAGGTTATGTTCAAGTGTTTTGCCAAAGCCGAAGCCCGGGTCCAGTAATAATTTTTCTGTTTCAATACCGGCCGCTGTGGCTGCAGCTATGCGTTGACTAAAAAACGCGTTAATTTCTTCCAGCACATTTTGGTAGAGCGGCTGTTTCTGCATGTTTTCAGGTTGTCCCTGCATGTGCATAATACAAACTGGCACATTGGCTTTGGCGGCAGCTTGCAGCGCACCAGGCTGGCGCAGGCCCCAGACATCGTTAATCATTCCGGCTCCCGCTGCCACAGCGGCTGTCATTACTTCTGCTTTGGATGTATCAATTGAAATGGGAATTTCGAGGGTCGAAGAAAGCACTTCAATGACGGGAATTACCCGGTCAAGTTCCTGAGATAAACTCACAGGAGTTGCACCGGGGCGGGTAGATTCGCCACCGATGTCGATAATACCTGCACCTTCAGATGCCATTTGCATGGCGTGCTCTAGCGCTCGTTCAGGATTAAGCCAGCGACCACCATCAGAAAAGGAATCCTCGGTAATATTCAGTACGGCCATTACCTGCGGCTGACTTAAATCCAGCGTTTGGCGGCCGCACTGAAGGACTTTATTCATACCTGTACTTAATGCTGTGCCGCGGTGTCCCCGTCCACGGAATCATCAGGCGCATCGGCTGAGCTATTTTCCACTTCCGATTTATTTTCTTCAGAAGAATCATCAGCTGAGCTGTCGTTTTCTTCCCAATCCGCTGGGGGATCAGGTTCTTCACCCTGCATGATTTGGTCGATCTGCTTGCTATCAATTGTTTCAAAACGCATCAACGCAGCGGCCATCATATCCATATTTTCACGGTGATCGTTCAAAATTCCTGTAGCTCGTGCATGTGCCTCATCTATGATCCGGCGCACTTCATCATCAATCAACTTTGCGGTATCATCTGAAACAGTCTTATGCTGAGTAACCGAACGACCAAGGAATACTTCCTCATCAGCCTCGCCATAGGTCAATGGACCCAGCGCTTCAGAAAGGCCCCAACGGGTCACCATATTGCGCGCAATTTCGGTTGCACGCTCAATATCGTTTGATGCGCCGGTAGTCACCATTTCTTTGCCAAATACCAGCTCTTCAGCCACCCGGCCGCCAAACAGGCTGGCGAGCATGCTTTCTAAACCTTGTTTGCTTTGTGAATATTTGTCTTGTTCCGGCAGGAACATGGTCACACCCAAGGCGCGACCACGAGGGATAATGCTAACTTTATATACCGGGTCGTGATCCGGGACTAGGCGACCAACAATGGCATGCCCAGCTTCGTGATATGCGGTTAGGTTTCTTTCTTTCTCTGACATCACCATAGAACGGCGCTCTGCACCCATCATGATTTTATCTTTGGCCTTTTCGAACTCCTTCATGGTCACATCTTTGCGGTTAGTGCGAGCAGCATACAGGGCTGCTTCATTGACTAAATTCGCCAAATCAGCACCTGAAAAGCCCGGTGTACCACGGGCAATCACGCGTGCGTCCACACTGTCATCAATTGGAACTTTGCGCATATGTACCTTGAGGATTTTTTCCCGACCCAGCAGATCCGGTAGTGGCACCACTACCTGGCGATCAAATCGACCCGGGCGTAATAATGCAGGATCAAGCACATCGGGACGGTTAGTCGCGGCAATGACAATAACGCCTTCACCACCTTCAAAGCCATCCATTTCAACCAGCAGTTGGTTCAAGGTTTGCTCGCGCTCATCATGACCACCGCCTAGCCCTGCACCACGGTGGCGACCAACGGCATCAATTTCATCGATGAAAATAATACAGGGAGCATGTTTTTTAGCGGTTTCGAACATATCTCGAACCCGGGATGCACCCACACCAACGAACATTTCGACAAAGTCAGAACCTGAAATCGAGAAAAACGGAACTTTGGCTTCGCCGGCGATAGCACGCGCTAATAAGGTTTTACCGGTACCGGGTGAGCCAACCATCAACACGCCCCGGGGGATATGCCCACCCAGTTTTTGGAATTTTGCCGGATTGCGCAAGAACTCTACCAGTTCGGATACTTCTTCCTTGGCTTCTTCAATACCTGCAACATCGTCGAAAGTTACCTTGATTTCATCTTCGCCCTGGAGTTTGGCGCGCGACTTGCCAAATGACATGGGGCCGCCTTTGCCGCCACCACCCTGCATCTGGCGCATAAAGAAAACCCATAAACCAATCAGCAGTAATACTGGGAAAATATTGAGCACCAGATCCCAGAGCAAGGAACCTTCTTCCGGAGGCTTGGCAACAAACTCGACATTGTTTTCCAACAGTTCGTCTACTAAGCCGGAATCCTGTGGTCCATTTACTGTAAATTTATCCCCACTTAGCGATTCACCGCTAATGGTGACCATACTGCCGTTGTCTTGAATAATGACATTGCTGACACGGCTAGCACGAACTTCTTTAATGAATTCAGAGTAAGACTTTTCTGCTACCTGCTCTTGTGGTTCAGTAAAGTGCGAAAACAGCGACAACAGTACCGCGCCAACAATAATCCAGACAATCAGATTTTTTCCAAGATCGTTCAATGTACATACCTCTATAAAGTTAGTCTTGCCGGCGTCGCCCTTTTGCCAGCAAATAAACCTCCCGACTGCGTTGCCGAGATGCTTTTGGTTTGCGCGTAATGACTTTGTTAAAAGCCGCCCGCAAGCCGCGTAAATATTCATCAAAACCCTGCCCCTGAAAGACTTTTACTAGAAAGTCTCCGCCAGGGCGTAAATGTTGCAAGGCAAAATCAGCTGCCAGTTCTGCCAAGTGCATAGCACGCGGCTGATCGATAGCATCCATGCCACTAATATTGGGGGCCATATCTGATAATACAAGATCTACAGCCTTCTTGTTTTGATTACCAACATCAAATTTTTGCAACATTTCTTCAAGTTGCTGCAAGAATTCATCTCCGCTGAAGTCGCCCTGGATAAATTCCACCCCGGCAAGCGATTGCATTGGTAAAATATCGAGAGCAAACACCAAGCCTTTATTGCCTACCAGCGGGGCCACAATCTGGCTCCAACCACCTGGGGCAGCACCAAGATCAATAACCACCATGCCAGGGCGAATCAATTGATCTTTCTGATCGATTTCTATCAGCTTAAAAGCCGCCCTTGAGCGATAGCCAGCTTGCTGGGCTTGCTTTACCCAATGATCATCAAAATGTTCGTTCAGCCAGCGTTTGCTGCTTTTGGTTCTTGCCATAGCGTTATTTTACATTGTTTTAAATTACACGGCTCCTGATTTACTCAGAATATTCTGATTACTTCACCGCCCGAGTACTGTTTCATGAATAACTACTACGGCTATAGTGTTAAAATACACGCTTATTAGGAAACAACCAATAGCCCAAAAGTACTGAGACAGTAAGTAATGAAACTAAATAAATCACAAAACCGCTATTTACGCGGCCTTTGCCATAAATTAACGCCCGTTGTTATGGTCGCGGATAAAGGCCTGAATGAAAATGTAATGGCAGAAATTGAGCTGGCATTAGAGCATCACGAACTGATTAAAATCAAATTGCGGGGGGATAAAGCCCAACGCGAACAATGGCTGCAAACGCTTGATAAAACTTGCAACGCACAGCTCGTACAAAGCATTGGCCAGGTTGCTTGCCTGTTTCGTAGAAATCCGGATAGGCCCCGGGTAGCCATCCCAGTCTAGATTCACATGGATCTGGTTCGACACCCAACACCAACTGAGCTGCTTCCCATCCACAGCATTAGTGCTGAGGGCATTCGCATTGGGGATAAATACTATCAGCAAACACTTCTACTAACAGGCAGCGAAGTCACCCCGCTGCCACAGATAAAATGTCTTGCAAATATTACTAACGCCCTGATTGAAACCGCCCTGCTTAGCAACCCGGATGTGGTGCTTATCGGCACCGGCGATAGCTTGCAGCGCCCCTCGCGTAAACAGTACCTCGACTGGTTAAATGCCGGTGTTGGTGTGGAAACCATGGATACCCACGCAGCCAGTCGAACTTATAATGTACTTCTCAGTGAAGCTCGTTTGGTAGCAGCTATTTTGATTCCAGTATTCCAGTGACATGTAATTAAGCTTTCAAGTAGCCGGCTCGAAGGCTTGGAAAACAAAGCTTATTTTAGACTCATGTCTTCGCCTTGTCTTTTTGAAGTGCGCGCGACGCTTGTTATTTCACGACTTTAAGGTGTGACCCGGCAGGTTTTGCTGGGGAATCGCTGCCATCTGGCTCCGGCGGTGGTTGCAGCGTATCGGCCTCATCGGTAAACATCATACCCTGGCCATTTTCGCGAGCGTAGACCGCGATCACAGCAATTACAGGAATTGAAAGCTGATGGGGTTTGCCCGAAAAGCGAGCATCCATCATTATCCATTCATTCCCAAGGTCTAGACCCTGAACTGCATTGGGCGAAACATTAAGAATAACTTTACCGTTTTGAACCACTTGGGCGGGAACATCAACCCCATCGGCTTGGGCATCGACCAGCAAATGCGGGGTCATACCATTATCAACGATCCACTGGTGCAGTGCCCGTAATAGGTAAGGTCGATTAGGTGTCATTTCAGGTTTTGGCATATCAAACCGGGTAGCGCGTCAGTAAACAAAGCTATTGCCGGCCCACATTGTATGGACCGGTTATAGTTGAATTATTAAGTAATTATACCGTGCATTTCCAATTCAGCCTCAGTCAGGCTGGCACGAAAGGACTCACGATTGAACATGATTTCCATATACGCTTCTACATCTGGTGCTTTGTTATCCAGATTGATGCGATAAACCGGCAAGCGCCACAACAAGGGCACTACGGCACAATCCACCAAGCTGACTTCGGTATGCATCAGGTAGGGATGGATCGCGAACAACTCATTAGCAGCAATTAAGGCCTCGCGTAATTGCTTGCGCGCCTGATCGGCTTTTTTCTGACTGGCAGTTTCTATCTGCCGCGCGAGGCTATACCAGTCGCGCATAACGCGATAATGCACCAAGCGTAAACGCGCACGGGAAACTGGATCAACCGGCATTAAGGGTGGATGCGGATACCGTTCATCAAGATATTCGGTAATAACCCGCGCGCCGTAAAGTACAAGATCGCGATCTTCCAGCGTAGGTGTTTCGTTATAGGGGTTGAGTTCGGGAAGGTCAGCTGCCTGCTCAAAATCGATTTCCACATCAATAAGATTGACACAGATGCCTTTTTTCGACATTACATAGCGAACCCGGTGGCTATCCAGCCCGGTTGAAGTGGTATATAGGGTGGTCATGGAGCAGTTCTCCCGATTAATAAAATTCGAGGTCGCAGCATTACTGCAACCTCGTGGCAACTGAGTAGGATATCACAACAGTGCGGCTTCCAAATAATGTGGTATTAATGAATGTCTTTCCAGTATTCAACTTTAAGCATATAGGCTACTAGGGTAAACATTGCTAGAAACAACAAAACCCAGATACCCATCGATTCCCGCTGAATTCTGGCAGGCTCACCCATGTAAATTAGATAAGTTACCAGGTCGTGAATCGTGCTCTGGTATTCTTCTGCAGATTGGCTACCCTCGCTGACAGTTTCAAAATGACTGAAGACTTTATGGGTATAACCATGAGCATCTTCCTCATCTTTAAAAATAGCTTTCTGGACACCCTGTTGTTCCCAAAACACATGTGGCATTACAAGATCAGGGAAAACGGTATTATTCCATTCGCCATTCTCATCTTGATAAAATGAAGTTAGGTAAGCATTCAACCAGTTAGCACCCTTCGAGCGGCCAACCACCGATAAATCCGGTGCTTTATTGCCGAACCATGCAGTCGCTTCGTCAGCCGTCATGCTGACTGTCATGGTATCACCGATTTTGGCATTCGCCGGTAGGAAGGTCTCACGCACCTGGTCTTCGCTAAGCCCCAGGTCTTCACCCAGGCGGTTGTAACGCATATAAGCAGCGCTATGGCAGCTCAGGCAATTGTTAACAAACAGCACAGCACCCCGTTGTAGGGCACTTTTATCGTGCACATTAATATTAACCTGCTTGAATTTACCACCGCCAGCAGCTAGCACCGAAACAGAAAGCAACAACAATACGGCAGCAAATACTATTTTGCTCTTGATTTTAATTTTAATGGAGGACATCATTTGGTTACCCTCTCTGGTACAGGCTTGGTTTTTTCATACTTACTGAAGAACCACAACAATCCGAAGAAGGCAAAATAGATGAAAGTCCAAAACCTCGATTCGTAAGTTTCAGCGATGGTACCCTCAGCCATACCCAACATGCCTAAGCGAATAAATGCAACCGCAAACATGATCATCAGAGTCTTATTGATCCATCCCTTGTAACGAATAGACTTGACCGGTGATCGGTCCAGCCAGGGGAGTAAAAACAGCATAACAATTGCGGAAAACATGACCATTACACCCGCTAATTTATCCGGAATAGCCCGTAAAATTGCGTAATAGGGGGTAAAGTACCACACCGGCTTAATATGAATAGGCGTAACCATAGGGTCTGCCGGAACAAAGTTGTCATGTTCGAGGAACAAGCCGCCTAATTCCGGAGAGAAGAAAATAATGAAGGCAAATATAAACAAGAAGACCCCGACACCAAAAATATCTTTAACAGTGTAGTAAGGGTGGAACGGTATGCCATCCAGTGGTATGCCATCCGCATCTTTTTTATCTTTAATTTCAATCCCGTCTGGATTGTTAGAACCCACTTGGTGCAGAGCACTCAGGTGCAGCACAACCAGCATCAATAACATCAGCGGCACCGCGATAACATGCAAGGCAAAGAAACGATTTAAAGTTGCATCAGCAATGAAAAAATCACCACGAATCCATTCGGTCAGTATGCCGCCAAATTTTGGTATTGCACCAAACAGGGAAACAATGACCTGCGCGCCCCAGTATGACATCTGGCCCCAAGGCAGGATATAGCCCAAAAAGGCTTCTGCCATTAGCAGCACATAAATAAGCATGCCGAAAATCCAGACCAGTTCACGCGGTTTACGGTAAGAACCGTACATCAAGCCTCTGAACATATGTAGGTAGATCACCACAAAAAACAGCGAAGCCCCGGTGGTGTGCATATAGCGAATCAGCCAACCCCATTGAACATCACGCATGATGTATTCAACCGAGGCAAAAGCTTCCTCAGCGGATGGTTTGTAATGCATGGTTAAAAAGATACCGGTAACAATCTGCATCACCAGAATCAACATCGCCAATGAGCCGAAGAAATACCAGAAATTAAAATTCTTAGGTGCGTAGTAACCCGCTAGATGAGCTTCCCAGAAATCGCTGATGGGCAGGCGCTTATCAAACCAGTTGAAAAGCTCAAGACCGTGTTTTTTTAAATTACTTGCCGGCTTTGCCATTACGCTGCTCCAGTTACACCAATAATTACGGTGTTGTCATCAATAAAGCTATAAGGAGGAATGATCAGATTCGTCGGTGCAGGAACACCCTTGAATACGCGTCCGGAAAGGTCAAATTTAGATTTATGGCAGGGGCAGAAGAAGCCGCCGGGCCAATCTGCTTCCCAGGCAAATGAACCGGGTTCAGCTAAGACCTGCGGGATACAGCCCAGATGAGTGCAGTGCATATTAAACACCAGCCATTCCGGTTTTATTGAACGGTGCACATTGACGGCAAATTCAGGCTGCTGTTCAACCACAGCGGAAGCCGGGTCAAGTAGGAAGTCATCATGGCCAGTGAGTCTGTCCAATAATCGTTTGCTGCGATTCATAATGCCAATGGTTTGACCACGCCACATTACTTTAATAATTTGGTCAGGCTTGATGGTACGCAGATCGACCTCTACCGGTGCGCCTACGGCTTTAGCCCTTTCGCTGGGCATCCATGACTGAATAAACGGTACCGCAACAAAACCTACTCCAACCGCACCAATGGCGCTGGTTGCGCCGATCAACATCCGCCGCCGGCCAGGATCGGCTGGCTGTGCGTGATTATTATCGTCACTTGACATGACTTTCTCCCAATTGTTCAGGCCCGAACGAGTTGCCGTCTTAATGACCTTTTATATGATCCGCCCGAGCAAAGACTGTATCAGGCATAAATAGTATTTCCCAACTGTGTATTCTACTCGAAACTACCCCATTCAGACAATTGGTCTGTAACATTCCGCCCCAAATTTAACCCAAATTCAACCCAAACATAAGCAATAAAGAATAAATCACTCCGCCGGCGGCCATGAGAATATTTTTTTACCTGAAATAATCGATGAAACCAGACTACCCGCTCGGCGAACCTCAGCCCGAACGATCATAAAAACATATAGAAAGAGGTTCTAAGAGGTGACTTCGGTCCAGCCTGTGTAATGTGTCAATTATCGTAGCCGTTAATAGTAAAATTTAATAAATAGTGCCTGACCGAGAAAGGAATCGTAGCGAGGGAAAGACTGGTTTGAAGCAAAATATTTCATTATTTGAGGACAATAGCTGGCTATTTGACGAGAATAATGGAAAATTTTGGTCAAATCCAGCTTTTCCGCAGTAGATTACTTCTTTCTCGGTCAGGCACTAAATAGTGAGGTACTGCCGCTCATCAATCCGTTAGCGGCTTGCATTTAACTGGGGTCTACCTCTATTATTTCTTGAGTGGTTAACTGTTGCCAGCATCGCGCGGAGGCAGTCCGGTGTGCTGGGTCAGAATTTTCTTGCCAGTACGGCGGCGGTGAGCCTGCTCGGTGTTTTTTCTGCGCGAGGCATGATAACCATGGCCTGATTCAGGTTGTTTACTGGGGATAAGGTGTGACTCGCTATCGCCGATCAAATCGGCCCTACCCATTTTTTTGAGTGCTTTGCGAAGCATTTCCCAGTTATCTGGGTCGTGATAGCGGAGCAAGGCCTTGTGTAGTTTTCGCTGTTCTGGACTCTTTATGCTCGCTACCCCACCAGCTTTATAGCTTACCTTACGCAGGGGGTTCTTGCCGGAATGATACATGGCAGTTGCCGTGGCCATGGGTGAGGGATAAAACGCCTGTACCTGGTCAGCTGAGAAACCATTGCGCTTCAGCCAAATCGCCAGATTGAGCATGTCTTCATCGGTGGTGCCTGGATGTGCCGCAATGAAATATGGGATTAGATACTGTTCTTTACCCGCTTCTTTAGAATATTTTTCGAACATTCTTTTAAACTGATCATAACTGCCGATGCCTGGCTTCATCATTTTTGAAAGCGGCCCATTCTCGGTATGTTCCGGGGCTATTTTCAATTGACCACCAACATGGTGGGTGACCAGTTCCTTAACATATTCCGGGTCTTTTACCGCCAGGTCGTAACGCAGGCCGGAGGCAATTAAAACCTTCTTCACGCCAGCTAATTTACGCGTTTGACGATACAGGTGGGTCAGCGCTGAATGATCGGTTTTCAGGTTTTTGCAAATACCCGGATAAACACAACTCGGCAGACGGCAGGCTGCCTCGATCTCGCGGCTTTTGCAGGCAATGCGATACATGTTGGCAGTGGGGCCGCCGAGGTCGGAAATAACGCCAGTGAAGCCCGGAACTTTATCGCGTATTTGCTCTACCTCATTAAGAATAGATTCCTCCGAACGGTTCTGGATTATGCGTCCTTCATGCTCGGTGATGGAGCAGAAGGTGCAACCCCCGAAACAGCCGCGCATGATATTGACCGAGAAGCGGATCATTTCGTACGCAGGGATTTTCGCACCTGCATAGGAAGGGTGAGGTACGCGCGCAAAAGGCATACCAAAGACATAGTCCATCTCTTTGGTGGCAAGCGGGATCGGTGGGGCATTCAACCACAAATCCGCATCACCATGCTTTTGAACTAACGCCCTTGCGTTACCCGGGTTGGTTTCCATGTGCAGTATGCGGTTGGCATGCGCGTAAAGCACTGCGTCATTACGGACTTTTTCGAACGAAGGCAGGCGAATAACCGTGCGATCACGGTCACGACTCGGGTGCGGAATAAACTGCTCGACCTTTTCAGCCGTTTCCGGATCGCCCACACCATACATCGCTGCATCACGGCGGCGCTTTTCGCTGACATCCATGTCGCGCGGATTGATATAGGGATTGACCAACTTATCAACTTTACCGGGGCGGTCTATACGGGTGGAATCAATTTCCCACCAGCCATCCGGCGTATCTTTACGCAGCAACGCTGTTCCACGCACATCGGTGATTTGTGCAACATCTTCGCCTCGGGACAGTCGGTGTGCCACCTCGACCAACGCCCGTTCGGCATTGCCATACAACAAGATGTCGGCCGTCGCATCCAGCAATATCGAGCGCCGTACACTGTCCTGCCAGTAATCATAATGGGCAATACGCCGCAATGAAGCCTCGATACCACCAAGCACAACTGGTACATCCGGCCAGGCTTCTTTACAGCGCTGGCTGTAAACCAGCGAACAACGGTCCGGGCGGCTACCACCCATTCCGCCTGGCGTATAGGCGTCATCGGAACGGATCTTGCGCTCTGCGGTGTAGCGGTTGATCATCGAATCCATGTTGCCTGCCGCTACACCATAAAACAGATTTGGCTTGCCAAGAGCCTTGAAAGCGTCAGCAGAATGCCAATCAGGTTGCGCAATGATGCCTACCCTGAAGCCCTGGTCTTCTAACAGGCGCCCGATGATGGCCATGCCAAACGAGGGGTGATCTACATAGGCGTCACCAGTGACAATAATGATATCGCAGGAATCCCAGCCCAGGGTGTCCATTTCAGCCCGGCTTATGGGCAAAAACGGTGCCACGCCGTAACACTCGGCCCAATACTTTGGGTAGTCGAATAGTTCGGAATGCGGGGTGGGGAAACTGCTACTGGGCATTTGTGTGGACTCTGCGCTGGTTAGGCATTATAGCCCATTCGTACGAGCGCAATTGGCCGAGGCTGTGAAAACTCCACCTCACACCCGAAGCCATCGGTGTCTCTGATGAAGATCCATCGAGTCACTTGTTGAACGAAGCCGCGTTGCGGCAGAAACCCCATGCATCAAGATACGTATAATTTCCAAACCCAATTCCGGGTGATACTTAGAGGAAATTGTAGCATGAATAAAATAGAGAAAGAGCGCTTTG
>JAKITK010000111.1 GCA_021648125.1 Lysobacterales bacterium | reverse complement strand
CGGTTGAGTTAAGTGGCGCGGTGAAACCGCGTCCATTGTGCCAGCTTGCTGGCGCAACTTGCTTTAACGATTTGTTATGCGGCGGTGTATCTATTGCCACCGGAATCCCTCTTTGTGCGTTGAACTGATTCTCAGTTTAGTATGTTGTTTGTGCGTTTGCCAGCTTTTCAGGTTAACGGCTTTTCCCGAAGGCCACTGATGCAGGACTAAAAGCTGCCCCCGGTGTTTCTGGTTACGACCTGTGGTAGCCACTAGGCGATAAACTTACTGCTGGGCTTTTTGCCATAAAAATCTTGGGGCTGGGGCCGTATAACTTTAATTTATACAGCTAAACTGAAATATCCGGCGTTTTTGCTGTATAAGTGTGTTCATTTAGATAATCTTGCAGTTAATGTCATTGATTTGCAAGCTAGAAAATATTTTTGGTGCTTAAATTTCTTTTCTTATACTGCAAGTTTGCAGCCTATTTCGGTTGTTTTTCCTACAAAAATAAAGGTAAGCTCTTGATGTTATGTTTTTCGGGGGTGTTTTAAACTGTTTTGACTTAAATGGGGCAGGCTATGTCAAAACTGTTAAATGAGGTTAGAAATACACTTCGGGTTCATCATTATGCGCTGAAAACTAAGAAAGTCTATTTCCAGTGGGTTAAGTGATTTATTTTACTTTGGATCAATCATCGGGGACGATCGAGGGCGTACCCGAATTAAATCATACTCCAAAAAAATGACTGATTAACTCAGGTAATGGCCTTGTTTAACAGTGCAATATATTGTCAGGATGAAACTTAATTACTCCCCCTACAAAGTAAAGAGTAACCCACCACCCACTCACTCAACCGTCACTGATTTCGCCAAGTTCCTCGGCTGATCTATTTCTGTACCTTTGAGGATTGCCACATGATATGCAAGTAATTGCAGGGGTATGGTTAAAACAATAGGTGCAACCAGCGTACCGCCAGTTTCAACCTGGACGACTTTGCCGTGATCAGCGGCGAGTTTAGCTACAGCTTCTCTGTCGGCGACTACTATTAAACGACCGCCGCGGGCTTTTACTTCGGCAATATTGGATACCAGTTTTTCAGTCAGGGAATCATTTGGGGCAACCGCAACCACTGGCATGTTTTCATCTACCAGTGCCAGTGGGCCGTGTTTTAATTCACCGGCAGGATAGGCCTCGGCGTGGATATATGAAATTTCTTTGAGTTTTAGTGCGCCTTCTAATGCGATAGGGTAATGATCGCCGCGGCCAAGGTAGAGGGCGTGCTCTTTGTCGGCGAAGTCTTTTGCCAATAGTTTTAATTCATCACTAAGTTCTAGTGCTGAGGCCAGCAGACCTGGGAGTTGTTCAAGCTCGGTTACCCGTTGGCGATAGACATCCTCATCCATGCCGTTGAGTTGCGCCAATCTGAGGGTTAGCAACTGCAAGGCGGCCAATTGGGTGGTGAATGCCTTGGTTGATGCCACGCCGATTTCTGGCCCGGCGCGGGTCATTAGTATTAGCTCGGATTCGCGTACAGCTGATGATTCTGGAACATTACAGACGACCAAAGTTGTCAGATAATTTTCCTTTTTGGCATGTCGCAAGGCGGATAAGGTATCTAGGGTTTCACCGGATTGGGTAATGGTGACATACAGGCAATTTGATGGCACCACAGGTTTGCGGTAGCGATATTCGCTGGCTATCTCAACACTACACGGTATTCCAGCAAGCTCTTCGATTTGATAACGGGCCACCATGCCGGCGTAATAACTGGTGCCACAGGCGACAATATGTACATTTTCAACCTTGGCCAGCAACTCATCGGCACCCACGCCGAAAATATTGGCTAGTACTTTACCGCCGAATATCCGACCTTCAAGCGTTTCAGCTACTGCACCGGGTTGCTCGTGAATTTCTTTGAGCATAAAGTGAGGGTATGGGCCTTTGTCGAATGCTTCACTATCGACTTTGCTGGTTTTAACTTCCCGGGGGATGTTTTTTCCATCGGCATCAAGCAGCAGGTATTCATCGGCACGGATACGTACTAAATCACCCTCTTCCAGATAAATAAACTGTCGGGTTTCAGGCAGTAGCGCGTGTACATCAGAAGCGAGAAAATGTTCGTTTCCAGCCTCTCCAATTCCCAACACCAGTGGGCTACCAAGGCGCGCGCCTACTACGGTTTCCGGTTCCCGACTGGAAGTTACAGCAATCGCATAAGCTCCACGAAAACGCTCACAGGCTTTGCTTACTGCGGTAAATAAATCACCATGCTCGCGCTCCAGTTGGTCGATAAGATGCACCATCACTTCGGTATCAGTTTCTGAGCCGAAGGTATAACCTGCTTGGGTTAATTCATTCCGCAATTCGGCATGGTTTTCTATAATGCCGTTGTGAACCAACGCGATTTTGCTGCCGGAAAGATGCGGATGGGCATTGGTAGTATTCGGTACTCCATGAGTTGCCCAGCGGGTG
>JAKITK010000069.1 GCA_021648125.1 Lysobacterales bacterium | reverse complement strand
TTGAGTAAATATTGGCTCTTAAGCGCGTATTATACCATTTATACCATATGATTTGAAAAACTTCATCTCTTTATTGGGGGGTTTTTATTTTTATATCAACCAGTTAGGGGTTTTCGGTCAGGCACTAGTTATCTGTTACCCGCCGGGGGTACGCCCAGGTGGTCGGTGTGAATAAAGTCGGCGTCTGTGGCTACGGACTCTTCATCTCAAAACCATCTGCCATAATACGGTCGGGGGCAGTTTCAAAAACTTCCTCAAGCTCTAGGTAATCAATAAATCGCTATGCCGCAGATCCTCAGATTTCCAAGTGATAAAAACTTGACTATTACTTGTTATGTTCATATTTCACGATACTTTAAAAACGCTGTTGTTATAGATTTGTATAGCTCCGGAACCCATGGTTGCTCGTTCCCTGTCGGTGGAGAAAGTGGTGCTTTTCTTGGATCAGAGGGTGAGATTATTACCTCCGTATTCTTGATGCCAACTTTATGTACCAATGTGAACAGCTCTTCAATAGCCCTATCGCCAACTGCAAGACACCCAATAGACACCTCTTTTCCATGAATGAATATATTTGTCCCTGGACTTGAGCGACCTTCATTATTGGCATGGTATAGATCAAACTCATTTGGGTAATTGAGCTTCATGGATAGATGGTAACTGCTATTTGGATTTAACCCAGTAATCTTGTAGATTCCTTCAGGAACTTGTTTGTCTCCTTCCACCAACTTTGGACCGGAAGTACCACTAGCAGCACGAATTTGATAGTTCTTGATTTTCTCAAATCCATTCCCACTTGAGGCCCAAAGCTCAAGTTTCTTCTCATCTTTTATGGCAAGAAGCTTAAGCTCTTTAGGAGGGTATGGGATATCTGCATCGTCAAAATATAGCTTCAATCGTTTTTCTGCATTTTCTCCATATTTCTCGATAACAGAAAAAACAGTTTCTTTTCCAACAACCTTTTTATAAGCAGGAACCCAGAGCGCTCTACCATATGTGTAGAAAAGCATTAGGAGAGTAACCCCTATTACAGTAATGCCAACACCTTGTGCGCTTTTGTAAATTCTCATAACTTCTCATGAACAACTTAAATCTCTGAACAATGCAAAAACCTCTCTCAAAGTTTATTTCTCATATACCCCCAATGTAATGCCGGTAGTTAGTCCAGAAAATGTTTTTGCTGTAGCTCAGAGGCTACCTTTGCAATCTGGATAAAATCTTTATCGTGGTGCAAAAGTATCAACAAGATACATTAGTGAAAGTCTGCGCGGGTTAACTTGTAGTCATAATCTGCGCTCAACTCATTTATTCCCCTAAGCTCACGCAAGTCCAGGCGTTTAGGATTGGCAACAAATTCCTGTAGCGCCACTTCGATGAGTCCCCGCTTGGTTTTTATCTGGCTCAATGCCTGCGCCTCGCTGACAAGGTCGTCATTTAAAACTATATTGGCACCCATTATTTGCACCTAAATATGTGTGTGACAATGTGTATTATATAGTATGCAAAACTATCCTCAAGTGGCACTTGTTTCTGACCGTGAAGCGATATGGAGGAGAGCACAAGGTTCCGACCCGTGGGCCGGAGCGACAAGTTGGTGCGCGCTATATTCGCACTTGTAGTTAGTAAAACCTCGGTTCGTTATTAGGCCTTAAGCCAAAGCGTTTATAAGCCCAGAGGTATTGTTTGGGGTCCACGGCTATGCAATTTTCTACACCGAGGTTGAGGGCTGTCAGGGCGGCTGCCTGGTCGGCAGAATATAAGGCCTCATCAGCCGCCAGAAAATGTAACTCGAAGCCCTTCCCACGCGACAGGCGACTCATCACCATAAAAATTACTTTTGCGTCGGTACGCTGCACCAGGCTGGGGATTAGTGTTTGGGTCAGAGCTGGCACACCATAAAAAGGTGCATAAGCGCCGTCGCCTTTGCGTGGTTGTTGATCAGGCAATACCGCGGCGACTTTATCGTTTCTTAAACCCTTTAACAAGCTGCGCAAACCGCGGGTATTAGCTGGTACCGGCTGGCCACCACCGCGCTGGCGTTTCTCTAGAATCAGCTTGTCCAATGTCGGGTTGCCGGATGGTTTGTACAGATAAAGAACTTCATCAGGAAACAATACCGGCATATAACTTGCTGCCCACTCCCAAGCGCCAAAATGCGGAGCCGCGAGAATCAGGCCCTTACCGGTTTTTCTGGCGTCATCGACCAGCTCTAGGCCATGCACTTTTTTAACTTTATCTGTAATTTTATCAATCGGCCAATACCAATTCGCACCTGCCTCAAAAACGGATTTGGCAAACTCATTTAAAGAGGATTTCACCAGCTGTTCGCGCGCAGTAGCGGACAACTCAGGCAAGCACATGGATAAATTTTTTCGACTAACCTGTCGATGGCGTTTTGATAAGCGCAGCAACTGGCCGGCCGGCCAGGCCATAAGGTGGATTACCGGCAAGGGAAACCAGGAGATAAAGCGTAAAAACCAGGTGAATGCGCGCATAAAAACCAATGTGTAAATATATCCCCGACAGTTTACACTGGGCTGCAGAGAGGAACGAGGTTAAATCGCTATGATCGCATTATTACAACGAGTCTCCGAAGCCAGTGTGGTGATTGAGGGCAATACTGTCGCTGCTATTAACCAAGGCTTGCTAGTGCTGGTAGGTATTGAAAAAAATGATGCTGAAACCCAGCTGCTACGCCTGGCCGAGCGCCTACTTAGTTACCGGGTATTTTCTGATGCGGAAGAAAAAATGAATCTCGATGTACGCCAAATTAACGGCGACATAATACTGGTACCACAATTTACTTTGGCTGCAAATACCAACAAAGGCAAACGCCCGAGCTTTTCATCAGCAGCCCCCCCGACACTGGGAAAACAGCTTTTTGAACAGTTTGTGACAGAAGTCAGCCGGCGTTATGACAAAGTTCAGTGTGGTGTGTTCGGCGCAGATATGCAGGTGCAACTGATAAATGATGGACCGGTGACTTTTTGGCTGCAGGTAGATTAAGCCCGAATTAATCAGCCATGGGAAGCAGTTGAATTACAGATTTAACTGCTGGATTTTCCGGGTCAGGGTATTGCGTGAGCAACCTAACAGCCTTGCAGCCTCCTTGCGCTGTTGATTGCTCTGTTCTAAAGCAAGGCGAATCAATTCAGTTTCCATGGCGCGATCTGCAGACTTCAATAGGCCGATTCGATCTGCCAACAGCTCCTGCTTTGCCCAATCCCTCAAGGAGTTGGTCCAGCCGGTGGAGCTTATCTCCTGCTCCGAGGGCTTATTACCTTCGCATATTTCAGCCGGTAAGTCCTGTGGATAAATCCGCTCGGCAGGAGCCATTACACATAGTTGTCGACACAGGTTCTGCAGCTGTCGGACATTCCCCGGCCAGCGCAGAGATTCTAAAATTCGCAGGGCTTCGGGCGTTATCGTTTTCCTCTCCAGCCGCATTTCTTTGGCATAACGCGACAAAAACAACTCACAAAATGCCGAGATATCTTGCCGTCGTTCACGCAATGGCGGCAACTGGATTTGAATAACATTCAGGCGGTGATAAAGGTCTTCCCGAAAACTACCATCGGCCACTTTGGCTGCCATATCCTGATGAGTTGCAGCAATAATTCGCACATCAGCTTTGAGCAAATCGCGGCCACCCACGCGATAATAATCACCCTCGGCAAGTACCCTTAACAAACGCGTTTGTAGACTGATCGGCATATCGCCAATCTCATCCAGAAACAAAGTGCCCCCGCGCGCCTGCTCAAAGCGACCGGTTCGGCGTTCAACCGCGCCGGTAAACGCACCCCGCTCGTGGCCGAAAAGCTCAGACTCGAGCAAGTCTACGGGGATCGCTGCGGTATTAATAGCCACATAGGGTTTATCTGCACGCGGGCTGTGTTGATGTAATGCGAGGGCGATTAACTCTTTGCCCGTGCCGGTTTCCCCGGTGAGTAATACACTGATATCGGTGCACGATAACCTGCCGATAGTGCGGAAAACCTCCTGCATTGCAGGAGCCTCACCAATCACTCGATCAGCATCGGTTTCTGTCTTGTCCAGCTGTGGCGCTATACTTTTTCGATCTACCAGCGCTAAATTTACCGTCTCAATCACTTTTTTAAGATCGAAAGGTTTTGATATATATTCAAATGCACCCCGCTGAAATGCACCCACTGCCTGATCCAAGTCAGAGTATGCGGTGATAATAATTACTGGAATATCACGATTTTCACTCTGGAATTGCTCTAGTAGTTCAAAACCATCACCATCCGGCAAGCGCAGGTCGGAAATAAGCAAATCTGGTTGGTCGCGGTTTAAACGCTCACGGGCCTGCTTAAGATTCTCAAAAACTTCGACCTGAAATCCAGTGGCATTCAGCGCTTTTCGCAATACAAAACGAATCGATGGATCATCATCAACAACCCAGATTATATCCACGCTAGGCATTTACTAAACTTATTGATTCGGCCGGGATGATGGGTAGCAGTAGTTCAAACTTACTACCCTGCGCTAGTCGCTTATAGACTAGTTCGCCTGTGTGCTGCTGAGCTATTTGCTGGGCTACTGCTAGCCCTAAACCGTGATTAGTGCCGGTTTTGTTGTCTGACCTTTGACCCGAAACTAACGGGGTAAACATATCGGCTTCTATTTCACCCGGGACCCCGGAGCCATCATCTACAACGGTAATACTGACTACAGTTGAATAGCGAACCCCGTGACAGGGATAGTTGTGTCGGATGCGTGTTGCCAATGTAATTTTTTCGGCTCCGGCCTGTACTGCATTCGCCAATAAATTGAGAAACAATTGCTGTAGGGCATCGCCATTGCCATTTAGTAAGGGTATAGAAGGGTCAAAATCCAACACCAGTTCGGGCGGATCGGATAACTCGTGGCGCAACAACTGCCAAGCGTTTTCAATAACCTGCGGAAGCCTAACAGAATCAAATTGCAGTTCCATATCCCGCTGGCCCAACTGCTCAACCAGGAGGTTCAAGCGATCAACCTCACGAATTATCAATTCTGCGCAAGCTAATAATTCTGTATCCATTTCGGCGGTAGCCAGCTCCGCTGCCAGTAACTGGGCTGCACCACGCATACCGCCAAGCGGGTTACGAACTTCGTGACAGAGAGTGCGCCGCAACAATGCCAAAGACTCCGTTTGAATTGCTTGCCGGGCAGCACGAGTAAGTAATTGCCGGTCGGCCTCTGCATGCAGTTCCAGCAGCATATCCCCGGCTGTATTCATCGGTCGTAACCAGCAATCAGCTATGAATTCTCTACCGTCGGCCAGTACTAGTTCCTGCCCCCGCATCAGCACCATTTGGCCGCTGCTAGCTACTTTTTCTATTTGTGGTCCAATGTCGGCACTGCGAATTAAGACTTCAGGTAACACACGGCCCTTTAAACGCTTACGACTACGGCAGAGCAACTCTTCTGCGACCGGGTTTACATCAATAATTTTCCCGGATGCACTTAACAACAATAACGGCAAGGAAAGCTTATCGAAAACATCGCCAGGTAAATTCAAATGAGCTGCCGCGGACCCAGATGCCTTAATGGAAAAAAGCTCAGCCACCGCGTGGCCGTCTCCCGGGTACTGCAACAGCCTGGATTTGCTTCATGTGAAAACGGGTTACCGGACTACTGGCCATAACCCGACCTTTACTGTTGATAATTCTCGCCTGTAGGCTGTGTTCACCACGATCTACCCCGCTAAGAACCAGTGCCGTACCCGCCATTATTGACTGCACTTTCCCGTCCACACTGACTTGTAAGCGGTCACCGGGGGCCAGTTCACCAGGGAGATTAACCTGAATCATTACCTTGCCACCCGTACCCAAAATGCTTTCATCATCAGCCGGGCTGGAAATTGCCAATCCACGGTAATTTCTTTTCACGACATCGTGGTCATCAGTATTTTCTTCGTCTTCTTCACTGTTATAGCCTGTAAGTTTTACCTCAGGACTGATAACACTCAAGCCCGGCAAGTCAACCGGCTCGGCATTTTGAGCCGGCGGAGTTTGGGTATACTCAACCGAACCATCGGCCTTGACGACCTTATAGAATTCACCCGCCACAGTGATAGCACTGATGCTGAGTATCGCCAGCATCAATAAAATATTACTAGTGTTTATAAACCCTTTCATTACTACCTCCATTTCATGCCTTGGCACGATCTGATTACAGGAACTGCATAGCTATAGTATCACCAAGCCCGACAAAGCGTGCATACCGGGCTGATGAATATCAGCTGTATTACAACCTTGGGAATAGATCGGCAGTAATGCCTGCTAAAACTAGAGGGAGTAATACATGTCAAATTCAACTGGGTGGGTAGCCATACGCAATCGGCTAACTTCATCCATCTTCAAGTCAATATAAGCATCGATCATTGCATTGCTGAAAACCCCGCCAGCGGTAAGGAAATCACGGTCGGCATTAAGTGCATCAAGCGCCTGATCAAGACTATGACAAACGGTTGGAATATTGGCGGCTTCTTCCGGTGGTAAGTCATACAAGTCTTTATCCATTGGCTCACCTGGGTGAATACGATTTTTTATCCCATCCAAACCAGCCATCATCATTGCGGCAAACATCAAATAGCCATTTCCAGTCGGGTCGCCAAAACGAATCTCAACCCGCCTACCTTTCGGATTGCTGACAAAAGGAATACGGCAGGAAGCAGAACGATTACGCGCAGAATAGGCCAGCATAACTGGCGCTTCATAGCCCGGCACCAGGCGCTTATAACTATTGGTGGAAGCATTTGCAAAAGCGTTTAAGGCTTTGGCATGCTTGAAAATGCCGCCAATATAAAACAGGGCATCATCCGACAAACCGCCGTAACCGTCGCCATTAAATAAGTTGTTACCGTCTTTAAACAGTGATTGATGCACATGCATGCCGCTGCCGTTATCCCCTACTAGCGGTTTTGGCATAAATGTTGCGGTTTTGCCGCTGGCATGGGCAACATTGTGAATCACATACTTCATGGTCAGTAATTCATCTGCTTTCTGGGTGAGGGTATTAAAACGGGTACCAATTTCACACTGCCCGGCTGTACCCACTTCGTGATGATGAACTTCAACCTCAATTCCCATGCCTTCCATCACTTCACACATAGTCGCGCGCATATCATGCAGGGAATCTACTGGCGGGACTGGGAAATAACCCCCCTTAACTCCCGGACGATGGCCGGTATTGCTACCGCCGTACTCGGCGCCGGTATTCCAGGCCGCTTCTTCAGAATCAATGGAATATGAAGCGCCGCGCATTTCATCACTCCAACTTACATGATCGAAGACGAAAAACTCAGGCTCCGGCCCAAAAAATGCGGTGTCTGCAAGTCCAGTAGACTGTAAATACGCCTCGGCGCGCTTTGCCAGAGAACGCGGGCAACGGTCGTAGCCTTCCATGGTGTTGGGCTCGAGCACATCACAGCGAATAATCAAGGTAGGGTGTTCAGTAAACGGGTCTAACACCGCGGTTGAAACATCCGGCATCAAAACCATGTCAGACTCATCAATACCTTTCCAACCGGCAATTGAAGATCCATCAAACATTTTGCCTTCTTCAAACATGTCTTCATCAACCGCGCTGATCGGCAGGCTTACATGTTGTTCTTTACCAATGGTGTCACAAAACCTAAGGTCTACAAATTTGATATTCTCTGTTTCAATTGTTTTAAGCAGTTTTTTAACGCCCATGATGCCTGTTTCTCCTGTTAGCTGGATTTTCTGTATTATTGGATCCTTAGGGATCGAAACTTTCGGTTATCGTATAGATTCCTGTATAACAATGCAGAAATCATGCCAATAAAAGCAACTAACAGCCTGCGAGTCATTTCTTCCATTAGTGATATTAGCCAACAAATAACCCTATTTAGAAACATGTAAAGGCGTGTTAGTGCCTCTTGATAATTTTTCAGTGCATCCATTAAAGCCGTCAAAAGCTCATGTCCTATTATAGTACATGCTGACTATTTATTTGCACTGTTATTGCGCATGATGAAACCTGGTGATAAATTGTGGAGATATCTGCACGACCGACGCTTCGGGGGTTCTCTGCAAACCCTTATGCGCGTAATGAGCTACCGGGTAGCAGCCTGGCTAGGCGAATTTCTTTTACCGTGATGGTATGGAAATCTTGAATTTATAGGAGACAAAGCACTGATTTAATTAAATAATACTTAATAAAACCACCCCAAGAACCAGTCTATATATAACAAAAGGCAGCATCCCGACTTTATCCAGAAGCCGCAGAAATGCCCAGATACAGGCAAATCCTGCGACAGCGGCCACAACCACTGCAAGCATGAAATCTGGCGCCGAAGTCGCCGTTTCGCCACGCCATATCTGTAGTGCACCATAACTACCCGCCGCGGCGATAATGGGAATTGAGATTAAAAACGAAAACCGTGCCGCAGTTTGCCGAGACAGTCCTAAAAAGCGACCTGCGGTAATTGTTATACCTGACCGTGAAGTCCCCGGAATTAACGCCAGCGCCTGGGAAAGCCCGATTAGAAGAGCCTGAGTACGGTTGATATCTTTTAATTCAAGCTGATTACCACCCCAGCGGTCTGCCACCCATAACAACAGGCCAAAACCAATGGTCGCCCAGGCAATTACTTCAAGACTGCGCAAATGGGCCTCGACCATGCTCGCACCCATCCAGCCTATTGCCAGTGCCGGCACTGTAGCGATAACGATCAACCAGGCTAGGCGGCGCTCTGTAACCGTGCTGCTTTGCGGTTTCAACCATGCGTTGGCCAATGCCAACAAGTCCTTGCGAAAATAGAACACTACTGAAATCAAGGTGCCCAGGTGTGCTCCAACATCCAGGGCCAGCCCTTCATCTTCCCAACCAGATAATTGAGAAACCAGAATCAGGTGAGCCGAGCTCGATACCGGCAAGAATTCTGTCAGGCCCTGAACCAAGGCCAGAATAATGACTTGAATAGTATCCACGACGCTGGCCCCTCCCCTAACTAAACACGGAATTCAGAGAATCAGCATCAATTTGATCACAAACAAACCGCAGATCAAGCGCTTGTTCATCAATAAGGTCGTAAAAAATATGCCACATAGATATGCCCTGCCTGAAAAATTTATTCAGCTTTGGTTTTGCACAAGCTACTGGTCTGCGCCATTATAAAAGATACGATATATAACATTAGCTTTATCATCACTCACCAACAAGCTACCATCTGGCAAAACGAGCACATCATTGGGCCGGCCCCAAGCCTCTTCCCCCTGCAGCCACCCGGAGGCGAAAACCTGAAAATCGGTGACCACACCCGCGGCGCTCGCGTTGACCATTACAATACGGTAACCCACTTTGCTGCTGCGGTTCCATGAACCACGCTCAACGATAAAAAGGCGCTGCTGATATTCGGCCGGAAACTGCTTGCCGGTATAAAACTTCATTCCCAGAGCGGCTACATGTGCGCCCAAATTATGCGCCGGCGGCTGGTAGTCAGCACAGCTTTTACCTTTGCCAAACTCCGGATCCAATGTATCACCCTGATGGCAATGGGGATAACCGAAGTGCAATCCCTGCTCTGGGGCGAAATTCAGCTCATCCGCGGGTATATCATCACCCATATGATCGCGGCCGTTGTCGGTAAACCATAAGGCCCCGTTGACCGGATGCCAATCCATACCCACCGAGTTGCGCACGCCATTCGCGTAGGTCTGAATTTCGCCTGTGTCGATGTTTAGCCGTCGAATTTCGGCAAAACCCGCATCATCACAAATATTACAGGGCGCGCCAACCGGCACATACAACCAACCATCCGCGCCAAAACCCAGATACTTCCAGCCATGGTGGGTTTTATCAGGAAAGCCCTCGCTCAGCACTTCTTTTGCTGGAGCACCCAGCCGTGATTCAATTTTCGGGAAGCGCAATATGCTTTCTACTGCACCTACATACAAATCTCCCTGGCGAAAAGCCAGGCCTGATGGCATTTTCAGGTCTTTAGCGATTATCAGCTGCTGGTCGATAGCACCATCGCCATTGGTGTCGCGCAATGCATACACATTACCGGCCCGACGGGAACCAACGAACAGCACACCATTATCGCCGCGCGCCATCTGTCGGGCATTTTCTACATCCGTGGCGTAGATTTCTATTTCGAAGCCAGGCGGCAGCTGAATTTTCTCCAAAGGTAAGCCCGCATTAGCCAAACCGGCCAGTAACAATAGCAAAATCACCAATGCCGAACTTAGTGTGAATGTCTGAACACCACTAAAAACAGAGTAACCCATAGCAACTACCTCAATATGCAATCAAACTACAATACTACTTTATTCACCCACATTAAATCTAATTATGCTGAAAAACTTTTTCTCCTGAGCCTGCAATTACCCACTATGTTGATTCAAAATTATGTGAAGCGACGACCGGGGTCACCGCAGCTCCGTTAGCTCAGGCTTTTTCCAGCCGCTCACTTCACGCGGCTATAAATTTCTTATTAAACTAGTCAAACCGTGGGTTGTACCGCGCCTTATCCCCGCTGAGGTGCTTTACAGGCGAACTTACGAAATTGTAGTCATAGCATGCTAAAATTAACAGTCCAACAATGAGAGAGTTAAACCATGAAAAGAAATAAAAGTATTTTAGTCGCCAGCATAGTGGCTGCACTTATTCCATTCAGCGCAACCGCAGGCGACACCGAGCATAAACCCGATGCAGGCCCGGTGGCTGATGATGTGATAGCAGCACAGCGCGCAGCATTGGCAAAAAGCACAACAGACGCAGGTTTTGGGCCTCAGTCCCCGCGTGACATTAATGCCCATGCCGGTAATAATCAAAGAGCATTTAATCCTGCACCTGCTTATACCGAAATGAATTTATGCAATATCCATTTTCATAAAAATGCGGAACATAGCGGTGGCGAATTTACCCGTTATGCAGGCAATGGTGATGGCAAAGGCTTCCAAAGCGGCTTTAAGTACAGTGGAACACTGAGCAGTGATGAGCTTAAACCTGTTGCGGACGATGCTTGTCCCAGCAAACATGGCGGCCTGAATTCTGGCGATACCATCGAAGTTCACTATGTTCATTCAAGTGCACAAATCACGCCTGGACCCACTTTAGGTGCCTGCCTGAGCGACTCCATTATGAATCCACAGCTCCGTGTAGAAACTCAGGTATTCGTGCTGGTTAATGATAGTGACGCACTTGATTTCGGAACGCTTGCCACACACAGTGAAGTCAATGGCCTGCATCAGGCAAGTAACATCCCAAATAATACCGGCACTCCGGTTTTGTATGCTGGATCAACCACCGGCCCTGGTCACAATGAAAAAGGTTCGCCACTTCAGGTTACTTGGAGCATTCGACCCAAAGTTTCCAAGGTTAATGTCGCCTCTGTGGGTGAATGGTGTAAAGGCAATACCTTTGATGAAGACCATGCACATGGTGTGAGAAACCTTGTTACCAATCCAGATTTGCTCTCAGAAATGAAGTAAAGGAAGGAACCAGAAAAAAACTTCTTCGTCCCGGCCGCCGCGCCGGGATTTTTTTAGCTGTGTCACGAATGGCACTAAAGCACGCGAAGACAGTAAAGCCTAGAGCCAGTAATAATGTTACTCGAAATCCATTTTTTTTAAGCATACCTTACTCCTGTAAATGCAACCACCTCTAAATTAATTATAAAGAGCAATACTACTACCAGGAAATCCTTTCACCGCCCTTTTCACGCCGTTCTAACTCACGGCAAGTTTTTAGTGCCGTCTGCTGGGTTTTTTCCGCACTTTCCCCAGCAAGCGCCATATCAAGAACCTCGGTATATATTAATGCTTGTGCATCATGCCGGTCTGGTGGCGAATCTAATCCCCAATTATCTAATGTTATCTCTCTATCCGCAGCAGCGTTCAGTTCTGTGCTGCAAGTAATGTTTTCCCATTTAAGATAAGCCAAATGCACTATATCCCGACAGTGGGAAAAATTCGGGTCTGATCGCGGTTGTCTCTCTATCGTATCTGCCAACCGAGGCACACCCTCATAATCACAAAACGCTGCTTGAGCGGGAAACGACAAACCTACTACCAGCAATAATAGAGGTAGTTGTATTAGTTTGATTACGGGGGCAGTATTCAATTCATTCATAATATCAAGCTCCTGGGTCTATCCTGGGTCTATCAGCTTTGGCTGCCAATAAGGATTGTAAAGGTTACCATATTCAATTTTTCCATCTCTACGCCAGAAGGGCGATGCCTTGGTATCTACCGGGCGCATAAAATAAGTTTCCGCTTTGGAAAAAGCAAACATAGTATTCACATTACTACCAGCTTCTACATCAAATCGTGGCTGCGCACTTTTACCGTTGTCTTGTAGTACCTGCCCCCATAAGCGGGTCTCATCATTAGCCGCCCTTAACGGCTTTTCCAATAACACTGTTATTTGCGGGCCAACAAACGCTGCGCCGCGATCTTTAATCGTGTAGAATTGCTGTAAGGTTCTAATATTCCGAACGAGGTTGTTTCTATCATCAATAGCTGCGAACCAAGCAGGCCACCGGTTACTCCAAGCCCCGTTACCCCAGCGACACCTAACATTCCTGCATCCTTTTTCAGCCCCATACAAACGGCCACCTGTACTGAAATAGTTATAGGAGTTACCAGGTTTATCCTTATTTAAGGAGTGTGCAGCACCCCACCCAATTGGCAAGTTAGCTATTGAGCGCCAGCGCCAACGCCCGCGCCAGTTCGGGCCATAAACATCGATATTTATACCTAAGGTATCCATCGCACTCCAGTTCCAACCATACTCATTTCCATTTACCTGGACACGCTCAAAATTTGAACCACCTACTTTATTTGCCCTGAACCTAGTAAGCGGTATAGGAAGTGGTACTCGCACACTCCAAGCACGGCGTTGCGTAAATTGATCGCGAGAATTACTTACAATTTCCGCAAATTCATCATAGCGTTCTAAATCCTTGACGGCTCTGGCACTAGTGCCTCTTTTAGGTTTTTTTGTTCTATGAAGTTTGCTGTCAAGCGAGATATAACTTTTAGCCAAAGAGGCCGCTGTTAGTCCCGAGACAATATTAACATCCGGGTCGTTCTTTGTCGCAACAGCTTCATAAACCTGTACAGCCGCCCCTTGGAGCGCTACATGCAAAGTTGACTGAGCGAGACCAAGCCCAGTAATCACTCCATCTGCGCCGATGATCATAGCTTTGGTGAAAACCTCAACAGCTTGCTCCGCTATCGCCATGGCCTGATTTAAAGCAGTTGTCGCCGCGCCAACATAGGGAATCCAGGAAGTGACCCTTTGCAGATTTCCTGACATTTGCCTTATATATTTCATCCACGAGGCAATGCCTGTCATTTGTCCGATAGCCACCTGATTTGCTACCATAGCTCGATTGGTATAGGCAATAAAGTTTAGGTCACGGGAAATAATAGTAGCAACACTGTAAGCGGCGGCATCGGCAGCGTTTTGCTGGCGCATCTTGCTAGATGTTAGCTGGCCACTGTTATACAGGGTAATAGTAGATAAACCCATAACTCCTATTAATACAACTAAAAGAACTGCAGCATAGCCGCGTTGTTTGCGCATGTCGTATATCTTAATCATTTTGCTTCACCTTCAATATACTCAAAAACTCGAACAGGAAATCAGTTACTCCAGAACACATTCACCCTGCGATTAAGAATGCGCCCCTCTTCAGTTAAATTCGAAGCAATAGGCTGGGTTTCTCCGGCGCCATATATTTTTAACTTAACTGCAGGGACTCCGTACTCTGCAACTAAAAGACTACGAATATATTCCGCTCGCTGGCGAGAGAGCCTTTCGTTAGCTACCGCATTTCCTGAATTATCGGTATGCCCTATTACGGTGTACTCATAGGAGTTATTCACTATTATAAAATCTGCAATCGCGGCCAACTCATCACTTATATCGACATCAGGCTCTACAAAGCTTTCGGAAAATAAAATTGTATTATGATCCAATTGGGTTCCATCAACCTCCCAACCGCTGGCCGCCCTTAGGGAAGAGAGGTCGAGGTTAAGCGAAAAATCATCTACCGGTAATGGATAAATTTTATCTATTATTAACCGCGGTTTACTATCAGATTCATTCACATAGGCAGCTAAATGCATTGTTTTCCCAGTATCAAGAAGCTTTTTATACAGCGCATAATATTGGTTTCTCTGCTCGCCAAGTGTATGCTTGCCTATATACAGCCTCCAGCCAGCGTAATCGCCACAGGCATCACCTGCGCAACTATAAACTTTAGCAAAGCGGCTGCTCTCCATGGCCTTTATCACACCAGCATATACGCCCGCAGAACTTAAATCAGCCGGGTAATCATACACATCGCGCCATACTGCAGCTTCCACTTGTTGCATAAACTCAGGGCGGTAACCTTCACTAAAGGAATCCTCATCACCCGCTTGGTAGATCATCTTTCCGCTTATCAGATCATATTTGTCAAAAGCTTCATACGCGGAGTGAAATATCTCTGTAGACATGCCCGAATGGTAAACAATTGGTGCAGCAAATAGCTGACCCGCTCCCATAGCAAATAGCAGCGTTAGGAATAATGACTTTTGCTTCAAATTTTTCATAAAATATTCTTTTTGTTTAATACTGATTTTCAGTATTCGGGGTTTTGTAAACATTAAGGCAATTGGCCTTCTGAAAAAACCGGTGATTGCATTCTCATTACAGACTGTGAAGTTACCGCAACATAATAGTGTCTAGATCCAACAAGACCTCCGCCAAATGTTAATGTGTTGCAAACTCTCTGTTCCGCACTAACAGCACCAAAATTTAATATGGTTCGATATACAAGCTGATCTAAACCAGGGGTAATCAGGCGGTGACACCATAGCGTCTTTATCTTTAAAATATTTGCATCC
>JAKITK010000068.1 GCA_021648125.1 Lysobacterales bacterium | reverse complement strand
CGGTATGTGTTTACCGAGTTACCGAAAGCAGAAACAGTGGAAGCCATCGAGGCATTGCTACCAGGCAATATCAGCATGGATCAGATCCGGGGCGGTTGAGCAAGGGCGGTGTTTATTAACCGCTTACTGTAAAACGGTATCGATCAAAATCGTTGTTTGCTGCGGGGTAACTTGTTAGCCGCCAGATCCGGTGCTGAGATCCAGGATGTTGATTGCTTGTTTGATCTATTGGGTAACCTTGAATACCGGCGGAAAAATAGAAATATATTTATCAAATAGTTGTATTTGTGGCATCTAGTATTCTATGTGGTTACTATTTAGTTCCCAAAATAATTCGAATGCTTTTTTCTAAGCCATTCAAATCTGTACTTGATAGCTGCCCCAGAGTCTTAACAATTTGATTTTGTTCAAGTGTGGCAATTAGTGGTTTAAGTAACGATGGTTTGAGTAGTCCAGCATGTTGCCAGTCTTGTAAAATAGTTTCACCAGTTGTTAGCGTGTTTCTGATCTGACTGGTAATAGCCATTAAAATAACATCGGCTGCTGATGATCACTGCCGGTCTTTTCTTAGTGGCTTTCAAATTGGTAAACGGAAAGCTAACTAATACCACATTCCCAAATTTATAAGGTGTCATAGATGGCATCTTCCTCGTTATCCCAAACCTTATTGAAACTCGCTTCTGAGGCTTGAGCGTAATTTTTTCTTAGCTGCTGATCTTGGTCGCGTTGTTGTAAAAAGTCGATAAAATCGGCTACTTCTGCCAGACGATTAGGTGAGAGGTGTTCGAGTTTGTTAACCATTTGCTCTACTTGTACTTGCATGTTTTTTCTCCTTTTTAGTCGTCTATGTTGGTCGGGCTAGCTGGTTTGCCGTATATTTTAAAATCATACCATCGATCAAAGCTTGAATAATATGTTGATCATTCTCAGACATTTGACTAACCGCTTCAAATTTAAGTTGTAATTGATTCGGTAAGTCTCTTTCACCATCTTCGAAAATTAATGAATCGCTTGTGGTATGAAAAGCTGTTGCAATCTTTTTAAGTATCTCAACGGATGGTTGTGCTTGTCTTGCCTCATAGCGTTTGACCTGAGTAATGTGCATGCCCATGGTATCAGCCATTTCCTGCTGAGTTAGTTTGTGCTCTTTTCTAAGCCTAATAAATCGTGTTGGGAAGCTCATCGCAATAAATACCAGTATACCAGTAATTGTTTGTTCATAATTATCTCCTATGGTTCTTAAAAGAGATTGTAATAGTATCTTATAAAGAGGCTTGACAAGTTTTTAGGAAATTAAGGTTATGCACGATTTAGCGATGAACTGATTGAAAAGATCAAAAGAGAAGTCTCACTGCTTCGATTAATGGAGTCTCAGGGCTTCGATATGAAAAAGAAAGGTAAGGATTACTTCTGTTGCTGTCCGTTCCATGATGATAAAACGCCTTCTCTATCGGTGACTCCTTCAAAAAATATGTTTAATTGCTTTAGTTGTGACAAAGGCGGTTCAGTGATCGACTGGGTGAAAGATCGGGAAGGGATCTCATTTACACGGGCAGTTGAGATCTTGCAACATGATGTGGGGGTGATCACAGATGATCAAAACTCCTTACAAAGGCCACTAAAAAAATCGACTACTAAACAACTACCTTCCGCCTTAGTTGCTGAAAAACATGAGCAACAAGCATTAAATCAGGTGGTCGACTACTACCAGGAGACCTTGAAAAGCAGCCCTGACGCACTGGCCTATTTGGACAAGCGCGGGTTAAATGACCCGGAACTGATTGAGCGTTTTAAGTTGGGTTATGCCAACCGTACCCTAGGTTACCGGCTGCCTAAGAAAGACCGACAGGTGCGCGGCCAGTTGCAACGGCTTGGTATTTGCGGAGCAGTGGCCACGAACACTTTAGCGGCTCACTGGTGATCCCGGTGATTAATGCTGAGGGTGAGGTAACGGAAATTTACGGCAGGAAAATCCTTGGCAAGCGCTTACGCAAGGGAACACCGCAACACCTGTATTTACCTGGCTCCCATGCGGGGGTCTGGAATACCGAGGGTATTGCGAGGCAGCAAGAGGTGATTTTGTGTGAAGCCTTGCTTGATGCAATGACATTTTGGGTGCATGGTTATCGCAATGTAGCGGCCAGTTATGGAACTTCGGGATTTACCGCAGACCATCTTGGGGCTTTTAAGGCTGCCAGAATTGAGCGGGTACTGATTGCTTATGATCGAGATGAAGCCGGCAATCGTGCGGCCATAAAATTAGCCCAGCAGCTACAGGCTGAAGGCCTTGGGTGTTACCGGCTGCACTTTCCCAAGGGAGAACCCGGGGGAACCCGGGAACAGGCACTCGGTAGAACCATTCCCGTTTTAGCCACGAGCGAAAACCTCACATTGCCGACAATAGCGTGGGTAAATTTACTTGGTTTTTATAAAAAACAACCGTATTACCCGGCGCAGGAGTCGGCTGTAGCGAGCTACTCCAGCATGCTTTTACCGGAGGCTTCACAGGCCTGGGCATGTTCTAGCCAATAACGCTAGCGATGGGTCAGCGTGGAAATCATTTTTTACATTACTGGGTACTCCTGATTGAACAGGAGTATAGCCTGCCCGAAAATCGATCAGGAAACCAGAGTGGGGGTTTTTATGTTGCGTTTACCTCACTTCATACTGGAGAAGGTTAGGGCTTGAGTTCTCTGCGCCATTGCGAGAAAATCAATAGCAGTTACAAACTCAGCTAAAGATATGGGCTTAATAGGCGCATTCCTCAAAAACCGGATCAACCGATTCATTCCAGTCGGAATAAAATAGTCGCCGTTTTTGTTCCGCCGGTGAAACCCGGGTGTCGGCGACAATTTGCAGCGGCTCAAGAAAGCCCGCTTCGTTATCACCAATGGCATTCAGGCGCGCACGGGAAGTTAATCCTTGATGTGCAATGGCCAGTACATCATTGGCGATATCAGCAATTTTTCGACCTTTAAATTCTGCTTCTAAGCCGCGCTTGGCAACCATCAGCCGCATATCAACATGATCCTGGGTAGTCCAGTGACGACAGAGATCCCAAGCGGCATCCAAACAAGGTTGGTCATATAACAAACCAACCCAGAGGGCTGGCAGCGCGCACAGTCGGCGCCAAGGCCCACCATCGGCACCGCGCATCTCGAGGAATTTTTTCAGTCGCACTTCCGGAAAAGCCGTGGTCATGTGATCTTCCCAGTCGCGAATGGTAGGTAACTCGCCCGGCAACACCGATAATTTGCCCTGCAGAAAATCGCGAAATGATAAACCCGAAGCATCAAGGTATTTGCCGTTGCGATAGACAAAATACATCGGTACATCCAGCATATAGTCGACATAGCGTTCAAAACCCATGCCGGATTCGAATATAAAAGGTAGGGTACCAGTGCGGTCAGGATCGGTATCAGTCCAAATGTGGGCGCGATAGCTTTGATAACCGCTGTCTTTGCCGTCAACAAAAGGTGAGTTGGCAAATAACGCAGTGGCTATAGGTTGCAAGGCCAGCGATGTGCGAAATTTTTGCACCATATCAGCCTCGGATGAATAGTCTAGATTTACTTGCACCGTGCAGGTGCGCTTCATCATGTCGATGCCAAGATTACCGCGTTTGGGCATGTACTCGCGCATAATTTTATAACGTGCTTTGGGCATCCAAGAAATATCTTCACGCCCCCATTTAGGCTGAAAACCCATCCCCATAAAGCCAATATCCAGTGGCTCGCATACCGAGCGAACATGCTCAAGGTGGGCACTAACTTCTCGGCAAGTAGCGTGGACATCATCCAGCAAGCCGCCAGAAAGTTCCAATTGGCCGCCTGGCTCGAGCGTAATTGAGCAACCGTCATCCATTAGTAGGGCGATGATGTTGCCATCCTCGTAGACCGGGTTCCAGCCCATGCCGGAAAGGCCTTCCAAAACCGCTTTGATGCCGCGCGGGCCGGAATAGGCCAGCGGTTTTAAGTCATCACGGGTAAAGCCGAATTTTTCATGCTCGGTTCCCATCCGCCAGTCGGATTTAGGTTTGTTTCCAGATTCTAAATAGGTGGTGAAAATTTTTGCATCACTAATAGGTTGGTTTTTGTCCAAGTTAATTCTCTTTAGCATGTATTCAGATGTACACTAGGATACATCATTCCAATTCATGAAGAAAAAAATTATCTGATGCGCTTGTCTTTTCTAGTTATCTTACTGCTGCTGAGTTTTGGCGTATTCGCTGATGAAAAGCTAGTGCGGGGTCTCGGCCCGGAACCGGATTCCCTCGACATCCATTTAGCCCAAGGGGTATCAGCGCTGAATGTGCTTCGGGATATTCGGGAGGGCTTGATGACCCTCTCAGCGGCGGGGCAACCGATAAACGGGGTGGCGGAATCTATTGGTATGCAGGCGGATGATCGACTGGCTATCGTTCACTTAAAGCATGACTTGAGCTGGTCTGACGGTTCACCGCTAAGGGCGGCAGATTTTGTCCGCGGCTGGCAGCGCGCGGTGACTCCGGCTACGGCAGCAGCCAATGCCGTACTATTGGATCCGGTGGTAAATGCGCTGGCTATTCGTCAGGGCAAGCAAGCCATCGACAGCTTGGGCATCCGCGCACTGGATGAATACACTCTTGAAATTCGTCTTAATAGAAAATTACCTTGGTTAAACTGGCTGCTGGCTCACCCGTTGACCTACCCGCTAGCGGAAAAAGCTGACGCAGGAATCAATACTAATACAAGCGCTAACGCTAAGGTTGACCAGCGCAACGGGCCTTTTAATGGCGCCTATACCTTAGCCTCTTGGACACCAAATGATCGTTTGGTGTTATTACGCAACCCGCATTTCCATAGCCGTGAAACTGTTGCGCTTGAACGAATTGAGTATATTCCTATTCCGAATCCAAACACGGAATTAAACCGTTTTCGCGCCGGCGAACTGCACATGACAGAAACCATTCCTCCGGCTCGTTTCGACTGGTTGAAAGAAAACTATGCGAACGAGCTAAAAGTTTACCCTTACCTGGGCACCTTTTTTTTGGGATTGAATTTACGCCAGCCACCACTGGCCGGAAATACTAATTTACGCCGTGCGCTACTGCTGGCGATTGATCGCGATAAGCTCACAGCACTGGTTCTGGCTGCGGGCGAAAAACCCGCCTTTTCGTTGGTTCCCCCAGGTCTCGGCGAATATCAGCAACAATACCCGGGTGGGGCAGGTCAGCAGCAGGCAGCGCGTGAAAAAACCGCGGCGGCATTATATCGGCAGGCAGGTTACAGTAAGGAAAATCCTTTACATCTTGAGCTGCGGATTAATTCATCCTCAACCCACCGGCGCATGGCGCTGGCGGTATCTGCCATGTGGAAACAAAACTTGGGTGTGGTAACTCGGATCGTGCACGAAGAATGGAAAGTCTTTGTCAATAACCGCAGTCAGGCTGTAATTACTGAGGTTTTTCGTGGTGGCTGGATTGGAGATTTTCCGGATCCGGTCACTTTCCTGTCGTTGTTTATCAGTGACAATGTGCAAAACTGGTCGGGCTATGAATCGCTGCGATTTAATAATTTAATGGCATTGGCAGAAGACCAAAGCAATCCTCAACAGCGCTTACAACTGCTTCAACAGGCAGAGAAACAATTATTGGATGATGTCCCGATGATTCCTTTGTATTACTATGTCTCCAGACATTTAGTGGATCAACGCGTGAGCGGTTATAGCGACAACACTCTGGATATACATTTATCTCGCTACCTCGATTTGGAGCAGCGTTGATGACCGCTGCCTGCGCAAAGCGAATCTGCTTGTTGATGTTTCTTAGCCTACTTGTTACTGCCTGTGGGAAATCGACTGATGATAAGCAGTCGCCGCTGTTTTCTGGTGGTGATGAAAAGGTTACCGATAGCCTAGTTTTGCGGCGCGGTAATGGCGAGGAGCCACAAACGCTAGACCCCCATCGGGCGACCGGTGTGCCCTCGGCGAATATACTCAGAGACCTGTTTGAAGGCCTCACTACCGAAACCGCAGGTGGCAATATCATCCCTGGGGCCGCGCATCGTTGGAATATATCCGCAGACGGCCTGACTTATACCTTTTATCTGGATCCGCTGGGGCACTGGTCCAACGGTGATCCGGTAACCGCTCAGGATTTTGTCTTTGGTTTGCGCCGTAGTGTTACTCCGGAAACAGCATCCGTTTATGCCGGTATGCTTGCGCCGATAAAAAATGCCACAGAGATTCTGGCAGGCGAGAAGATGCCATCTGCACTGGGAGTCTCAGCGCTGGAAGAGTTTACCTTGCAAATCCACCTGACCTCACCAACGGCTTACTTTCTGGGGATGCTCAATCACTCAGCAACTTACCCGCTTCATCAGGTCTCACTGCGCGCGGCAAAAGGTTCTTTTTCCCACCCGGGCCAGCTGGTTTCTAACGGTGCCTACCAGTTAACCGACTGGGCGGTGAGGTCATTCATTGAACTAAAGAAGAACCCCTACTACCGGGGTGCTGATAGCGTGCGTATAGAAACAGTACGCTTTTATGTGCTCCCGGATCAATCCACGGAAATCAAACTGTTCCGCTCTGGTGCATTGGACTGGACCAATGATGTTCCTATTGGCCAGTACCAGTGGCTACTTGAGAACATGGCGGATGAGTTAGTCCTAAACCCTTGGATGGGTTCTTATTTTCTTGGTTTTAACCTTTCCCGTGAGCCTTTTCGTGGCAATAAAGCCTTACGCTTAGCCTTGGCGCTTGCGGTAGACCGTGATCTGTTGACCGAGAAAGTAACTCGCTTTGGTGAGCAACCTGCCTATGCGCTGGTGCCACCGGGGAGCCCGGATTATACGCCTCAGGAACCGGAGTGGGCGAGCTGGACGCAGGCTGAAAGGGACATCGCCGCGTTGGAGTATTATGCCCAGGCAGGTTACAGCGAAGATAAGCCGCTGGTGGTAGAGTTTCGCTATAACACCAGCGAAAACCATAAAAAAGTTGCGCTGGCAGTTAGCTCCATGTGGCGGCAAAAACTGGGGGTTCAGTCACACCTGATCAATGAAGAGTGGAAAGTTTTTTTACAGAACCGTAGACATAAAGTTTTAACCCAGGTGTTCCGGGCCGGCTGGATCAGTGACTATAATGACCCTGTAAGCTTTTTGGATTTGTTAACAAACATCAGTGGTAATAATGACTTTGCCTATAACAATGAGGATTTTAACAGTTTGTTATTGCAGGCGAGCCAGGAACGAATTCCGCTACGCCGGCGCAGGTTACTCCAGGCCGCTGAAGCGATTATGATTGCGGATCAACCGCTTGTGCCGCTTTATACCTATGTGACCAAAAGATTGGTGAGTCAACGCCTGGGTGGTTGGCAGCATAATGTGATGGATCATCACTATAGTCGTTATATGTATTTTAATGATAAAGGGTCAGAGTCAAAATCAGAATCAGAGTCCGGTAATTCGTCTGCGGAATTGACCACAGAACCTGCCGCGGAAATTGTTGAAAAACCCCCGGCGGAAGCAAGCAGTGAAGGTGGATAAACGAGCATGCTGAATTACTCCTTGAGACGACTGGCGTGGGCCTTTCCAACTTTATTGTTATTGATTACCGTGGCGTTTTTCATGATCCGGGTAGCGCCTGGTGGTCCTTTTGATAGTGAAAAAAATCTGCCCCCGGAAATCCAGCAAAATCTGAACGCCAAATATCATCTTGATGAACCTTTGGTCCAGCAATATTTTCGTTATCTGGGGCAAATTCTACGCTTTGATTTCGGGCCGTCTTTTCAGTACCGTGACTGGACCGTAAACCAGTTGATCGCCAGAGGTTTTCCGGTATCTCTGAGCATTGGCGCCCTGGCCATGTTGCTGTCATTCACTCTTGGCGTGGGTATAGGGACCATGGCGGCGTTGCGGCAGAACAATGTACTGGATCACGGCTTGATGGGTTTTGCCATGTTGGGCATATCTATCCCGAATTTTGTCATCGCGCCGCTACTGATACTGGTGATATCCGTATATTGGGGCTGGTTGCCATCCGGTGGCTGGGAGTGGAACTGGCGGAATATGGTTTTACCGGTGATTACACTGGCAATGCCGATTACCGCATACATTGCCCGGTTGATGCGGGGTTCCATGATTGAAGTCCTGCACAGTGATTTCATTCGTACAGCCCGCGCCAAGGGTTTGTCGGAATTTACTGTCATTCGGCGGCATGCTATGAAGCCCGCCTTATTACCGGTTATCTCATTTATGGGCCCGGCATTAGCCGGCCTGATTACCGGCTCAGTGGTGATTGAGAAAATATTTGCTATTCCTGGTATCGGTAGTTTCTTCGTTCAGGGCGCAATGAACCGTGATTACACGCTGGTGATGGGCGTGGTGATTTTTTACGGTGCGCTGATTATTTTGTTTAATTTCTTGGTTGATTTGATCTATGCCTGGTTGAACCCGCGGATCCACTATAAATGAACAGGAGCAAACAACAGTCCGCCGGGCTGGATGCGGGTAGCCGGGGTGCTACGGGAAAGGATGCATTCGCCCAAGCACTGGATGTGCCCCAGGTTGCCGGTCGCTCGCTGTGGGAAGATGCCCGTCACCGCCTGCTCAAAAACCGGGCGGCAGTATTCAGCTTAGGCTTGTTATTACTGATTTTGGTGATTGTTACTGTTGGTCCCTGGTTAATCCCCTGGGATGCTGATTATACCGATTGGGACAACATATATTCTCCACCTTCGATTGCCAGCGGGCATTACTTTGGTACCGATGCCGTCGGCAGAGACTTGTTCGTACGCACCCTACAGGGCGGCAGAATATCTCTGCTGGTAGGCTTTGTGGCTACTATAGTCAGTCTCCTGATCGGGGTAACCTATGGTGCGATAGCCGGATTTTTTGGCGGACGCGTAGACCAGGTAATGATGCGCATCGTGGATATTTTCTACGCCATGCCATTCATGTTTTTTGTTATCTTACTGATGGTGGTATTCGGTAGAAATATCATCTTGGTTTTTATTGCTATCGGCGCCATAAACTGGCTGGATATGGCGCGTATTGTTCGCGGCCAAACTTTAAGTTTGAAAAGAACAGAGTATGTAGAGGCCGCGGTTGCTTGCGGGGCAACGCCATGGCAAATTATTGTTCGACATATTCTGCCCAATCTGATGGGTGTGGTTATTGTTTATATCACCCTGACCATTCCTCAGGTTATTTTGGTGGAGTCTTTCCTTAGTTTCCTCGGGCTGGGGGTACAAGAACCGATGACCTCCTGGGGTGCGCTAGTCAACGACGGCGCCCAAGATATGGAAAGCGCGCCGTGGATGCTGATCTTCCCGGCGGTGTTTCTTTCTATCACCCTGTATTGCCTGAACTATGTGGGTGATGGTTTGCGTGATGCGCTCGACCCGCGAGATAGAATCTGATGCGAAAATTCGGATACAAGACCCGGTCAATGGCAGTAACAGGCAAAAAGCTGCTTGAAGTCGAACAGCTTGAAGTCGTGTTCGAAACCAGAGACGGCGAGGTAAAGGCGGTTAATAAACTGGATTTTAGTATGCAGTCCGGTGAAACGCTGGCGATTGTGGGTGAATCCGGTTCCGGCAAGTCACAAACGGCATTGGCGATTATGAAGCTGTTGGCTGCAAATGGTGAAGCCCGAGGGGCGGCTAGGTTTTATGGACGCAATCTGCTGGAAATGACAGCAACGGAAATCAATGAGGTTCGGGGTGAGCATATCGCGATGATTTTTCAGGATCCCACCTCCTCGCTCAATCCGTATATGACCATTGAAGAACAAATGTTGGAAGTATTAATGCGTCACCGCAAAATGTCGCGTAAAGATGCCCGACTGCGCGTGCTGGAAATGCTAACCCAGGTTGATATCCCCGACCCGCAGCGGCGTATTCGTCAATATCCGCATGAATACTCCGGCGGTATGCAGCAACGGGTACTGATTGCCATGGGGCTGTTATGCCAGCCGGAGTTATTGATCGCCGATGAGCCGACTACCGCGTTGGATGTTACAGTTCAGGATCAAATTAAACGCCTGATGCGCGAGCTCAAGGAAAAATTCAACACTTCAATTCTGCTAATTACCCATGATCTTGGAGTGGTAGCAGGCCTGGCAGATAAAGTTCTGGTGATGTATGCAGGCCAATTGGTTGAAAGTGCCCCGGTTGATGAAATTTTCTACCGACCACGACATCCCTATACTGCAGCCCTGCTCAAGGCCGTGCCGCGCCTCGACCAAGTGGGTGACTACGACATGCACCCGATTCCTGGTAACCCACCGAATTTATTGAATCTGCCCAAGGGTTGCCCGTTCAGAAATCGTTGCGAAATGGCGTTTGATGCCTGTAAGCAGATGCCGCAAGTGCGTGAAGTTGTCCCCGGTCACCGGCTGCGTTGTTTTCTTGATGGCGATGCGTTGAAATGAGCGACGCTGGTAAATTCATACTCCGGGTTCAGGATCTACAGGTGTATTATCCGGTAGAAACCGGCACATTATTTAAGCGCCAGACAACTATGCTCAAAGCACTGAATGGCGTGAGTTTTGAAATGGCTCCGGGTGAATCCCTCGGTATTGTAGGCGAGTCCGGTTGCGGCAAGTCAACCCTGGCGCGGGCAATCCTCGGGCTTCAGCAGCCAACCAGTGGACGGGTTTTATGGCAATCTGAGCCATTACACGAAATGGACGCCACCACCCTGCGGGAAAAGCGCAAAGAATTGCAAATAATTTTCCAGGACCCCACCGCGTCCCTAAACCCCAGGTTGAAAATTGGGGAAATCATCGCTGAGCCACTACATAACTTTTATCCACGGATGGACAAACTACAGGTCGAGGAGCGGGTTAAAGGCATGATGCAGTTGGTAGGTTTGTTGCCAAATATGTTGAATCGCTACCCACATGAATTTTCCGGAGGTCAATGTCAGCGAGTTGGCATTGCCCGAGCATTGATACTGAACCCAAAGCTAGTGGTTTGTGATGAGCCGGTGTCTTCACTGGATGTCTCAATTCAAGCACAAATTGTAAACCTGCTCAAAAACTTGCAAAAAAAGCTCAGCCTGTCTTTGATATTTATCGCTCACGACCTGAGTGTGGTGAAATCAATTTCCGAGCGGGTCATGGTGATGTACCTGGGTAAGGTTATGGAGCTGGCACCACGCGAAGAAATTTATACCCGCCCCCGGCATCCTTATACATCCGACCTGATGCGGGCCGTTCCAATCCCAGACCCTGAGGTAGAGCGCAATAAAATGGACATTGTGACCTATGGCGATACCCCCTCGCCGATGAATCCGCCGTCCGGCTGTCCTTTCAGAACCCGTTGTCCATGGGCGCGTAAACGCTGCGCTGAGGATGTTCCCATTCTTCGTCGGGTGGGTGGTGAGGGCAAGGTTGCCTGCCATTACGCGGATGAAATTGAATTGCCCGAGTAATTAAATTCACTCTGACAGCTTAATTTTATTTCTGCACCGGTTAATTCAGGCTAAAATAGCCGATATCTGATTATTTAATGTTTGGCATGAGTTTGCTCAAGCCCCGGAGTAACAATATGAACATCACCCGAAAGATCGTTTTAACCCTGAGCCTACTGCTGTTGGCAACCAGCCTTTCAGCCAAGGTTAAAATAGAAAAAGAATGGACAGACGAGAACACGGAAGGCAAAAAGTATGGGCACATTGCCGTGTATGTAGCCGCAAGTGTTTCCATGCGTCGTGAAGGTTTTGAGTCGGCTATTGCCAGATACCTGCGCACTCAGGGCATTGATGCTTTCCCGAGTTATATTCTGCCCAATTTATCCGGCAAAAAACTGGATCTTGATGAGGTCATTACCTCAATGGCAAATGAAGAAGTCGATGCCTTAATTACCATATATGTGGTTTCAGTCGGTGGTGGGCAGGAATCGGAAAAGTGGGTACGCCCTAACTGGGGTTTAGACCTGTATTCCGGCTGGGTACATCCCTATTCTAATGTTTATACGGTTAGCAGTGGTGCCTATGAGTACACTTCAAAACAGCAGCAGTTCTACCTTGAGTCCCGGCTGGTTGATTTTTCAACGCGCAAACCAGTTTGGCTGATGTTTACCAAAACCACAGATCCCGAATACCGTAATACCAATAAGGAATTTGTTCACCTGCTGAGCAAAAAACTCAAGCAGACCAATATGCTGGTAATCGATTAACGAATGCTCAGGGAACAACTTACAGCGGGCTTGAATGAACTGGGCTTAACGCTGCAAGCCTTTCAGATTGAACAGTTGCTTGCCTATGTGGGCTTGTTGGAAAAATGGAATAAAACTTATAACTTAACCGCCGTGCGTAAACCACGGGATATGATCAGCCATCATTTGCTAGATTCACTGGCGATATTACCTTGGGTTTCGGGTGATAGCCTGGTTGATGTGGGTTCAGGTGCTGGATTGCCGGGCATTCCGCTGGCAATCGCGCGGCCGAATATGGCGGTAACGCTGGTAGATTCGCTGGGCAAACGCTGCCGCTTTCTTAGCCATGTGGTGCGTGAGTTAAAACTGAGTAATATTAGCGTAGTGGAGTCCCGTGCTGAAGACTGGACGGCCACTGAACAACCGGCGCTGATTACCGCCAGAGCGGTGGCTGCACTACCGCTGCTACTAGAACAAACCCGGCACTTGTTTGCTAGCGAAACTGTAATGTTGGCCGCAAAGGGTCGTTGGCCGCAACTTGAGCTGGAAGCGTTGCCAGCTGACTTTTGCTTAGCTGAAAGTATTAAGCTGAATATTCCAGGGGTAGCTGGCGAGCGCCATCTACTCAGAATTACACTGAAGAACAACCAATAAGGCAGTATCACATCAATGGCAAGAGTTATTGCAGTAGCAAACCAGAAAGGTGGAGTCGGTAAGACAACCACAGCGGTGAATTTGGCCGCCGCCCTAGGGGTAATGAAAAAACGAGTATTGCTGGTTGATTTAGACCCCCAAGGTAATGCTACTGTGGGCAGTGGGGTTGATCCGAAAGTACTGGAGTGGACGGCGCTTGAGGTCTTACTGAAAGAATGCCGTACCCAGGATGCCATAATTCAGGCGGATGCGGCAGGCTATAGTTTGTTGCCGGCAACCAACGACTTGATTGCAGCTGAGGTCGGTTTGATGGAGGTTGAGCATCGTGAGCTGGCATTGAGCGCCGCGCTGGATCCAATTATTGATGAATACGCCTATATTATTATTGATTGTCCGCCCTCGTTAAACATGCTGACGGTCAATGCCCTGACGGCAGCCGATGGCGTATTGATTCCTATGCAGTGCGAATATTATGCTCTGGAAGGCTTGGCAGCATTGGTTACTACCATCGAACAAGTGCGTGCACGCATCAATCCGCGCTTGCAAATAGAAGGTCTTGTGCGCACCATGTACGATGGTCGTAATAACCTGGCTAATGAGGTCTCCCAACAATTAATCGAACATTTTGGCAAGCGCGTTTACCGCACCCTGATCCCGCGCAATGTGACTGTAGCTGAAGCCCCCAGTTTCGGCATGCCAGTAGTCAACTATGACCAACGCTCCAAAGGTGCTGTAGCCTACCTGAGTCTGGCCGGTGAGTTGGTTCGGCGCACCAGTGGCCGCTGATTGAAGAGAAGTAATTATGACTAAAAAAACCACAAAAAAACCACATAAAAGAAAACTCGGAAGAGGTCTCGATAAATTACTGGGTGGTGTCGATATTAGCGCTGATGCAGGCGCGGATGTGTACAGAGAAATCCCTCTTGATTTGTTGCAGGCCGGCCGTTATCAGCCGCGCTCGGTAATGGATCCAGAGCGTTTACAGGAACTGGCCGACTCGATTATTGCACAAGGCGTGGTGCAGCCTATAGCAGTTCGCGCCATTGGCGGCGGACGCTATGAAATCATTGCCGGCGAACGCCGCTGGCGAGCCTGTCAGCTTGCCCGGCTAGACACTGTTCCGGCGGTTATTCGGGATGTTTCCGACCAAGCCACAGTGGCAATGGCGCTGATTGAAAATATTCAGCGCGAAGACCTAAACCCACTGGAGGAAGCGGTCGCCTTGCGGCGGTTGCTCGATGAATTTGGTTTAACCCACCTGCAAGCCGCAGAAGCCGTGGGTCGCTCGCGTGCTGCAGTCAGTAATCTACTGCGCCTGCTGGAGCTTGGTGATGAGGTCAAAAAATTGGTAGATGAACGCAAGCTCGATATGGGCCATGCGCGTGCCTTGTTAGCACTGCCACTAGAAAAGCAGTTACCCGCTGCCCGCGATGTGGTCGCCCGTGAACTCACAGTACGCCAGACCGAGCAATTGGTTAAGCGCCTGTTGACCGGTGCACCAAGCACGCCACCAAAACGTCGGGTAAGCCCTGATATACAGCGGCTTCAAGACAAACTCACCGAACAACTCGGTGCGCGGGTGCAAATCCAGCATCAGCCGAATGGTCGTGGTAAATTGATTATTCAGTACAACTCAGCTGATGAGCTTGAAGGGATTCTTGATCATATCAATTGAGTGACAGGCTTAGAGGAGAAATAGGGGAAGACCCCAAGCGGATAAACCAGGCCGGCCCCTTAGCCCCAGACATCGGTGTAGCAACCATTATAGGATCAAGCTGCTTGATGAGTGTGAGCGGTGCTGCCTTGGTTACCCAATAGGTTGTTTGTGCTGATAGGTTTGTTGTTCCTAGTAAAAATATAAGCTGTAATATTGCTGAAATTTTTATAATTGAAGGTTTCATTGTCTCTTTTATTTTCTTGTTAACTGTTAATTGTTTTCAAAACCATTGCTAAATATTGTCCCACTAATAATTTCGGCTGGGGGACTGGTTGAAATCCACAAGTCATCGATATACATATTTTGGGTTTGTGGAGCACCATTACTTCCATTCCAGTAAGTAAAAAGCAAGAAAGCACTAGCTTTATCAGTAGATTGTTTTAATGTGTAATCAGTTGTACTTTCAAATAGCAGTT
>JAKITK010000067.1 GCA_021648125.1 Lysobacterales bacterium | reverse complement strand
ATGGCCAACAACGGCTGCGCGGGGGTGTCTGAGCCAATGCATCATCCTAATGCCCTTCGTTTATATTATTTTTGTTATTGGTTCGTTGATTTCGGTACACAGCATACCAGAGAAAACTGAACAACAGATAAACAAATACTGCTGCGCTGATACTATTAATCTGCCCACTCTGAGCCAACCAGAAAACCGGCAATACTAGCAGCAAATTCAATGCCTGATAAATCAACCATGTACCCACATGTCCACAACTACCTGTTACCAGCCGTTGATAAGCATGTTCACGGTGTGGATTGTACCATTTTTGGCCGCTCAGCATGCGCATGATTAAAGTCATGCTTGCGTCCACCACAAAAGTCGCTAGCGCGATACTTAGCAATATCAAATCAAGCTGGTAGAGCAACCAACCGGCGACGATAAGCACTGAAAAAGCAATTCCCAGAACGCCACTGAGAACATCGCCCATAAACACCCGCGGGCGGGGGAAGTTCCAGAATAAAAAGCCGCCGGAAACGGCTGCCAGTAACAGTGTCAGCAGGGTTAACGAGTATATTTCATTGAGATTAAACAACCAGGCCAAAAGCAGCCCGGAAAATATAGCCTGGGTCGCTGCCAGCCCGTGACTGCCATCCATAAAGTTATACAGGTTAGTTAGCCAGAGCATCGCTAGAAACACAAAGATTAGTAATCCCGTTGATGGCTGCGGGAGGGGGGAGGCCGATAATAAAAACAGAAGTACAGCAACACAGGCGAGCACCTGTATAAATAGTTTCATTGTGTTGGAGAGACTCGCATGGTCGTCCCTGTAACCCACAACGCCAAGCACAGATACAGCGATTATGAACGCCGTAACACCTGCCCGCCCGCTAATACCGAGCGCATCACCTTCGCTGACCAGAAAGTATCCGCTCAGTGCCAGCAAAACCAGCACCGCCACTGCACCCCCACCCCGCGGTATCGGCCGATCGTGCGATCGACGCTCGCCCGGATAATCTAGCATTTTCTTTTTGTTTGAGTAATAAATTGCCAGTGGCGTGAGTCCCAGGGTTAATACAAATGTCAGTAGTGGATAGAACCACAGGGACTGGCTCATTCGCCGTTAACCCCACGAATACGACTGGTGGTATCCCAGCGTTTGCAACTGGGACATTGCCACTGATGCTGCTGCCCGGAAAAGCCGCAATGTTTACAGCGATATACCGGTTGATTCTTAAGCAGTTGATGGGTGAGTTCAAGCAAAATATCCCGGCTTGAAGCGTCAGCACTTTGCGCGCTGGATAAACCGCCCAACAAGCCATCTACAGAAAGGCTGGTTGACTGTTCCGTAGAGTTCATATCAATAAGGTAGGCCAGACCCTGCACCGATGGGTGCTGGCGAAGAAATGCAACCAAAAACTCGGCAGCAACCTTTAAACCCTGTTCGTTTTTATACAATCGAGTTCTAGCAATAACCGGGGTAATGCCGCGCGTATCTGCAATAAACTGATCGAGGTATTCAGGTATCTTAGCTTGTCGCCCTGCTGCCTCTAAGTTTTGCAGTAATGCGGGCAGTATTTCGGGCAGGCAATCATTGCCAAAGCGATACGCCTGTAAATAGGCGTCTGCTGCATCACTGAACTGCTCTTGCTGTTCAGCCATTCGCGCTTCAAGCAGGCAGCTTCGGACTGACTCAGGGTTATACTGGCGAGCCTGCCGTAAATAAGCGTGGGCTACATCAAAATCAGCCTGTAGCGCACTTTCTTCAGCCAATATTGAATAATAATTAGCAATTATATGGCCCATGCCGTTTTGTCTGGTTTGCGCCAGTTGTTTGGCAATACTGATGGCCTTGTGCCAATCTTTTTCCTGTTGATAAATATCTAGCAGGTGTTTTAGCGCGGAGGGAGTGTGGGCATCGCTTTCGACCAGTTCGGCAAATAGTCGCTCGGCCCGATCGAGCAAACCGGCGTGCATATAGTCTTCGCCCAGTTCCAGCAAGGCGCGCGTACGCTGACGCTCGGTAAGCCCGGGTTTAGCAATTATGTTTTGGTGGCAGCGAATGGCTCGGTCGACCTCACCCCGTCTACGAAACAAATTTCCCAGTGCATAATGAGTTTCAACGGTGTCCTGGTTAACCTCAGCAAGGCGCAAGAAAACATCAATGGCTTTATCTTGTTGTTCGTTTAGCAGGTAATTTAAACCGCGAAAATAGTGACCGCGAAAGCGTTCCTCAGGGTCTTGCTTGCGTGATTTTCTGGGTTTGTAATTCGCGATCAACCAGCCGGCTGCAAGGGCTGCAACCACAATGAAAAGGAAAACTAAACCCTCAATCTTCACTTACAGACAATCGCGCCAAACTCGAATTATCGTTGTCGGCGGTCGCTTTCAGTGTGCGCACCGTTTTTTGTAACCGTCTGAGTTGCATAGCCTGAGGCAACACCCTAAAAACATAAAGTGCGAACAGACCAAGTAATATTCCCAGCACAAAGGCAATCACTAAAGCAGCACCCAAGGGTAATTCAAGTTGTTGCCAGAACAGGTCAATATTGACTGAGCTAGCGTTCAGCGCACCAATTAGCAGGCCGATAACAAGTGCTAGCAGCGCAAGAGTGTATAAGCTTAAACGATACATTTAGCTTCAAGAAGCTAATTTTTTAGTAGCAATAGATGCGTTAACCCGCTCACGCAATGCTTTGCCGGGTTTAAAGTGTGGTACATGCTTACCCGGTAAGGCTACAGATGCGCCTGTTTTTGGGTTCCTACCCATCCGTGGTGGACGGTAGCGCAGTGAAAAACTTCCGAATCCGCGAATTTCAATCCGCTCACCGGTAGCCAACGACTGGCTCATTTGTTCAAGAATAGTTTTAACCGCGAGTTCCACATCTACATGAGCTAGGTGTTGCTGTTGCTCCGCGAGCAAATCAATTAATTCTGATTTTGTCATAATATGATTGTAATACAGTTTCAGTTAATAAGATGGAAAGCGGGGGTCGCTAATGCGGCCCCCGCCGGTTTACACTCAGTCTTTCTGATCGAGTTGCTGGCGCAGAAGGTCACCCAGTGTAGAACCTGTTGAGGTTTCAGCACTGCTTTCATACTCTTCCAGTGCTTCAGCCAGTTCGTCGTCTTCCTTAGCTTTAATAGACAGGCTAAGTACACGATTTTTACGATCGATATTAACAAACTTGGCTTCAACTGAATCACCAACAGAGTATAGCTTGCTGGCATCTTCAACGCGCTCTTTAGCGATATCACCTGCGCGCAAGTAACCATCTACTCCGTCTGCAAGTTCAACCAGCAAACCACGGGCATCAACTTCTTTAACTTTACCAGTGATCAGACTACCACGAGGATGCTCTGCCATAAAGGTGGCAAACGGATCCTGCTCCAGTTGCTTGAGTCCTAGCGAAATACGCTCGCGCTCAGGATCAACTGCCAGAACGACTGCTTCGAGCTCATCACCCTTCTTGAAGTTTTGCACCATTTCTTCACCGCTCATCATCCAGGAGATGTCGGAAAGATGGATCAAACCGTCAATACCGCCATCCAGGCCAATAAAGATACCAAAATCGGTGATGGATTTGATGTTGCCGCTAACTTTGTCACCCTTGTTATGGGTAGCCGCAAAGTTTTGCCATGGGTTCGGCTGGCATTGTTTCATACCCAGTGAGATACGCCGACGCTCTTCATCGATATCGAGCACCATAACTTCAACTTCCTGACCTGGCTGTACCAGTTTGGCAGGGTTGACATTACGGTTGGTCCAGTCGAGTTCAGATACATGCACAAGACCTTCAACGCCATCTTCAATTTCAACAAAACAACCGTAATCGGTGATATTGCTGATTTTACCAAACAAGCGTGTGCCGATTGGATAACGGCGTGCGAGATCCTGCCATGGGTCATCGCCCAGTTGTTTAAGTCCCAGGGATACACGATTGCGTTCGCGGTCGTAGCGTAATACCCGCACTTCAATTTCATCACCGGCATTGACTACATCGGATGGATGACGCACGCGTTTCCATGCCATATCGGTGATATGCAGCAAGCCATCCACACCGCCGAGATCGATAAATGCGCCGTAATCCGTGAGGTTCTTGACCACACCTTTAATGACCACACCTTCTTCGAGGCGATCCAGTAAGGCTTCCCGTTCAGCCGAGTACTCAGATTCAACCACTGCACGGCGGGAAACAACGATGTTGTTACGCTGGCGATCCAGTTTGATAATTTTGAATTCAAGTTCTTTGCCTTCAAGGTAGGCGGTATCGCGAACCGGGCGAACATCAACAAGGGAGCCAGGCAGGAAGGCACGGATGCCCTCAACATCAACAGTAAAGCCACCTTTGACCTTGCCGTTGATTTTACCGGTAACGATATCGCCGGCTTCCTGGGCTGTTTCCAGCACATCCCATACCATCGCGCGCTTAGCTTTTTCACGCGATAACTTGGTTTCACCGAAGCCGTCTTCAACAGCCTCCAGCGCTACCATTACATCATCACCTACAACAACTTCAAGCTCTCCCGAGGAATTCTTGAACTCGATGATAGGCACCAGGCCTTCTGATTTTAGTCCAGCATGAACGACTACGAAATCATTACGGATTTCGACGACTTGACCGGTGACGATTGAACCTGGTTTTAGGCTCCTGTTTTGCAAACTTTGCTCAAAGAGCTCTGCGAAATTCTCAGACATTGATTAATCCTGTAGAAAAACCCTGTGTGAATGCGGCAATTTATATTTTAAGCAGCTTGTCTCGATAAAAGAGCGCGGTAGCTACCTGCCAGCAATCTGGGTTAGTCTATTTTTCTGTTTCTGTCCCTAGGGGACTCGTGAATAATACGCCCAACTGAACCTACAGTTTGGCAAGAATGTTTTACAGGTATATCAAAGGCTTAAGTCCAACTTATAATGTAATGAAAGAATCTCATCAAGCACCTTCTGGATACTCATTTCGGTACTGTCAATTACAATGGCGTTTGCTGCTGGTCGTAATGGCGCTACCTTTCTGTTTCGGTCGCGTCGATCACGCTCTTCAATCTCCCTGTAAAGCCGCGCGATATTAACACTTTCCCCCTTAGCTTTCAACTGCTTATACCTTCTTTTTGCCCTTTCCTCGGCACTTGCGGTCAGAAATATCTTCAATGGGGCCTCGGTAAACACCACAGTTCCCATATCCCGACCATCGGCAACCAGGCCCGGCAGGCGTAAAAAGCCCCGTTGCCGTTGCAATAAGCCCGTCCTGACTTCTGGAATTGCGGCTACCCTTGAGGCCAGTCCTGATATTTGTGGCTGGCGAATAGCCCCACTGACATCAACACCATCTAACCACGCTTTACTGTTGCCACTACTGTCAGGTCGAAACTCAATTGGCAAGCTGACAGCCAGTTTGGCAAGTTCTGCCCTGTGTTGCTCCGGCTCGGTAATTCCCCTCTGTTGAGCTGCCAGTGCCAGTAGGCGATACAGCGCCCCGCTATCCAGCAGGTGCCAACCTAGCGTTTGGGCTAATTGATCAGCGATTGTGCCTTTACCGGAGCCACTGGGACCGTCAATTGTGATTATGGGTACTGGCGCTGTCATTATTATTGCACCTTCGCACCCAGGTTTTGCATGTCTGCGATAAAGTTAGGATAGGATGTGGCAATTGCTGCGGTCCCGCGAACTCGAACGGGCGCCTTAGAAACCAAACCGGCGATTAGGTAGCTCATGGCACAGCGGTGATCCCCGCAAGCATCTACATCAGCGGCGGCAAAGCGGAAGTCTAGATTACCGTGCAGGTCGAAACCATCGGCGCACTCGTCCACTACAACCCCCATTTTCCCCAATCCATCAGCCATCACGCTGATCCTATCGCTTTCTTTAACCCGCAATTCCGCAGCGCCCCGCACCCGGGTTACACCATCAGCCAAGCTGGCAGCAATCATCAGTATCGGGAATTCATCTATCATTCCCGGCACCCACTCCGGCGGCACATCAATGCCTTTTAAGCTGGAGCTGCGAACCCGCAAATCGGCTACAGACTCACCGCCCTGCTCGCGGGTATTAAATATTTCGATATTGCCGCCCATTTCAGAAAGCACATCAAGCAGTCGGGCACGGGTCGGATTAATACTAATGTTTTGTACCGTTATTTCAGACCCAGGCAAAATCAACCCCGCAACAATGGCAAAGGCAGCTGATGAAATATCCGCGGGGATAGCCATATTTAACGGCGCCAGCGATGTGGTTGTCGATAACTTTACACAATCACCGTTAACCTCAATAGCAGCACCTTGCGCCCTCAACATGCGTTCACTATGATCGCGCGACAGTGCCGGCTCACTCACACTGACTTCAACTCCTGAGCACAATCCGGCCAACAACAGGCAGGACTTTACCTGCGCACTGGCAACCGGACTTTGATACCTCAGCGGCTTAAGGCCACTACTGGCGGCAATAAATATGGGCGGACAACCATCGGCAGCTGCGATCTCAGTGCCCATCAGAGCCAAGGGGCGAATAATCCGCGCCATGGGTCTGCCACTGAGAGATTTGTCCCCGTATAATTCACAGTCAAAGGGTTGTGCCGCCAACACGCCTGCTAGCAAACGCATAGCCGTTCCAGAATTACCCATATCCAGGCGACCATCGGTCGGTGCTGACAAACCTTTTAAACCAACCCCTGTAATTTTAAGCGTACCGGCTTGGTCAGTAACCACTGCACCCAAATCTATACAAGCAGAGAGTGTTGCCATGGTATCTTCAGCCCGCAAAAAACCGTGAATGGTACTTTCGCCTTCTGCTAACAGAGAAAAAATCGCCGCACGATGAGAAATGGATTTATCTCCTGGGGGTTGTAACTCTCCGGACAATCCCACCGGGCACGGCTTAAATATAATTGTATTGCTCATAGTATTGCTCAACCCGGGTTCAGGAATACACATCCGCCAGCGCAGTCAGCAGAATGGCATTCTGCTCTTCAGTGCCGATGGTAATGCGTAAATGTTGATCTAATCCATAGTTGCCCACCGGGCGTACGATCACTGATTTTCTTAGCAAGGCATCGTAAACTGGCATTGCCTGCCGACGCATATCCACCAAAATAAAGTTCCCTGCAGAGGGAATTACACCTAGGCCAAGATCAACCAGGCCGGATTGTAATTGCTGCATACCGCAATCATTTACTGCTTTTGTACGCGCTAGAAAATCAGCATCTTCCAACGCCGCTTCAGCCGCTAGCAAAGCCAGAACATTAACATTAAAAGGCTGACGAACACGATTTAAAACTGCCGCAACCTGTGGGTTTGACAATGCATAACCCACGCGCATACCCGCCAGCCCATAGGCCTTGGAAAAAGTACGGGTTACCACCAGATTTGGGAAATCAGCCAACCAGCTAGCGGCATCACTACCCTGACCTGCACCAGCATACTCAAGATAGGCCTCATCGATAATCACCAGGCAAGTTTCCGGCACATTAGCGACAAAATCGCGCAGCGCTGTACTATCAAGCCAAGTACCTGTGGGGTTGTTAGGATTGGCCACAAAAACCAGACGGGTATTAGCATCTATTCGATCAGCCATAGCCTGCAAGTCGTGCCCCAGCGGCATATCGCTGTCAGCCGCCAGTGCTGGCGCAACTCTAGCCTCTGCACCCGCCGCCTGAGTGGCGATAGGATAAACCGCAAAGCAGTACTCGGAAAATACCGCATTATGCTGTGGACTAAGCCACGCTTCTGCCAGTAATACCAGCACATCATTAGAACCGTTGCCGAGGGTAATGCCATCAGTTTCTAAGCCGAAGCGCCTGGACAATGCTTGTTTAAGCTCGAAGCCGTTGGCATCTGGATATAAGCACAATTCATCGAGACCGCCACGAACCGCCGCAATTGCAGCCGGACTGCTGCCGAGCGGGTTTTCGTTTGAAGCCAGCTTGATGATATTACTAACACCATACTCGCGCTCCAGTTCGGCAATTGGCTTACCCGGCAAATAAGGGTGCAGCCCCTGTACGCCCGGGGTTGCTAAACTTAAATAATCACATCCCATAGTATTGTTTCCACTGTCTTTCAATTATTAGTCGTTCGGTTATTTGTCTTTCAATTACTGACCTTTTGTTTATTGGTCTTCTGCTTATTGGTCTTTTTCCGGATCAAGCATGGCCTGCGGGTAAGACCCCAGTACCCGCACCACCCGTTCTGTAGAGCTAATTTCGCTGAGCACAGATTTTAACGGCTCTTCATTTGCGTGACCGAGCACATCCACAAAGAAAACATAACCCCAGGTACTGTCTTTCGATGGGCGCGACTCAATTCGGGTCATATTAATTGATTTATTATTTAATGGTGCCAGCAAGGAATAAAGATCGCCAGGTCCATCGCCGCCACGGGTTGCCATCATTAAAGATGTTTTGTCGTTGCCGCTGGGCGGAAACAACTTACGCCCCAGCACTAAAAAACGGGTGCTATTGTCTTGCTGATCTTCAATTCGAGAAAACAACACCGGCAGGTCGTAAATCCGCCCTGCGGTACGACTAGCGATAGCTGCTGAATCGGACGCATTGCGGGCGCGTCTGGCAGCTTCGGCATTGCTGCTCACGGCAATACACTCAGCATTAGGTAGATTCGCGCGCAGCCAATGACGACATTGGGATAAAGACTGCTGGTGCGAGTAAATTCGCTCAATCTGATTTAAGCTGCGGGCATGGGTAAGTAAATTCTGGTGAATTCTGAGCGTGATTTCACCACATATCTTTATTTCTGAATCGTAAAACATATCCAGCGTGTGACTAACCACACCCTGGGTTGAGTTCTCTACTGGCACCACCCCGAAATCCGCATCTTCTGACTGCACCTGAAGAAAAACATCTTCAATGCCCGCCAGCGCAATGCTGTGAACGGAATGACCAAAATGCCGACTCACCGCTTGCTGGCTAAATGTGCCCTCAGGACCCAGGTATGCAATATTTAACGGTTCCTGCTGGGCCATGCATGCCGACATGATTTCACGAAACAGGCGCAGCATTTCTTCATCACTCAGTGGGCCCTTGTTGTTCTCACGCACCTGGCGTAATACTTGAGCCTCCCTGTCTGGTCGATAATAATCTACCGCATTGGCGAGCTTGCCTTTCGCCTTACCCACATCCAAAGCCAGACGGGCTCGAGCAGAAATTAACTGCTGAATTTCACGATCCAGCCCATCAATACGACTACGCACACTGTCCAAATCTAGATTAGCCTCGCTTTTATCATTACTGTTAGTTTTATCAGGCATAATCTATTTAATCACTTATATCTAGCGTTTTGCTGGGCGTTTTGCCGGAACTGGTTTTTCTGTTAACAAACGCATGGAAACTTCCTTGCTTTAATTTTATGCTATTGCAGACTGATTATCTAATAAATACACAAGCCTGCTCTACACAAGCACTGAAACCCATCAAAAATTGAATGGTAAATTGGTGTTATAGCAGTGACAATACACTGGAATGCATGACAATATTGGGCTGGTCTTCTTATAGATCGTTCAAACAGAAGGTTTGTAATGGAATATTCAATTTTTCAAAAACAGTCGCCGGAAGAAAACCCGAACGAAGGCGAAGGTATCAACCTACCCTCAGATCATAATGATAAATCGGCATTGATAATGCGCATTGGCCGGGCGTTATTAGCACTCGGCTCTCCAGCCCACCGTATCGAAACCACATTAACGATGCTGGCCAACCGTCTGCACCTTGATTCACAGTTTTTTTCTACCCCCACAGCCTTAATTGCCTCCCTAGGAAATCAACGACAATCACATACTCATCTGGTTAGGGTTGAATCCACAACCATAGATTTAGGCAAACTATCAGACATTCTCGGGGTTATGGATCGACTTTCAGATGATGACATCAGCATCCGTCAAGCCAGTATTCGGGTGGCCGATATTTATAATTCACCACCCCGCTACGGTGCCATGTTGACATGGCTGGCTTTCGCACTACTATCAGCCGGTGCGGCATTATTTCTTGGTGGTGGCTGGGCTGAGGTTGTTCTAGCGGGACTCATCGGTTGTACCGTAGGCCTGCTGAACCTGATCGGAAATTATAGTGAATCCGTGCGCAGGCTATTTGTGGCGACAGCCGCCACGCTGGGCTCAATAATCGCTACTGTATTTATTGCCTTTCAACCGGGTACTGACATGATCACTCCGGTGATTGCCGGGCTTATCATTCTTATACCTGGGATGGACCTGACGGTTAGCACACGGGAATTAGCCAGTGGGCATCTGGTGTCAGGCAGTGCGCGCATGGCGGGCGCGATTATGGTACTGATGACCATTCTTTTCGGTTTGGCGGTGGGCAATTATATCGGCGAACAAATTAGCGGACCGGCACTAGTAGGTCAAGCGCTTCCTGTGGCCCACTGGATACCCCTTGCTGCCTTACCTGTTGTCGCCTTTGCATTCACCATACTATTCCGCGCACGCGCCCAAGACGGTTTGTGGATATTGTTAAGCAGCTACATATCTGTGTATGCATTAAGTTTTTCCCAACAAATTTCAGGCCCAATAGCCAGCGCTGCACTGGCGGCTGCCATCGTCGGCACCGCCGCGAATATATTTACCCGTATAACTCGAAAGCCCTCATCTATCATCTATGTGCCTGGTTTATTATTGTTGGTTCCCGGCGCCATGGGTTTCCGTTCATTAAATCAAATACTGGAACACAATATCATTGCTGGCCTTGAAGGCTTATTCAATGTCTTCATTACCGCTGTGGCTTTGGCGACCGGCATGGTTATTTCATCCGTTCTAGTACCATCAAAAAATGAATTATAATTCCCCAGTATCGACTCTAATAACATTTTTTAGATTTGAAAATTGGCGATTACTAAAATTTCAGTTATAGTAATCAACTGAAAATGATTGGAACTACCTATGTCGCAAATATACATTTCCAAAGATCATAGCTGCTCAAATAGTGAAGCCAAAGAAATTGCAAACGATATTGCCCTGACTTTAGCCGAGAACTACTCTATTGATTATGAGTGGACGGATGATGTGCTGTATTTTGAACGCAGTGGAGTTTACGGGCAAATCGAAATAAGCGAAGATAATATTTTGGTTCAGGCAGAGCTGAGCTTTCCGGTTAACTTATTGCAAGGCCGGATTGAGGCAGAAATTAATAAGGTTGTTGATGCTCATTTTAGCGCCTGAATAGCGGGTTAAATACTGACAGTCTTATCCAGTGATGATGAAAAATCCGTTAAGGGCTGCTCAACTTCAGGCGTTATAACTCGTCAAATCGTTGGTAGTAAAGCTGCAAATGTCGCATATACTACCTGCCTTACAGAAGCTGGTAGCAATCCGTTTAAACTTGCTGGCTGTGGTTTCGAATTTGCAGCAGGCGAACCATTTGTGCATACATGGCCTGATGGATCTATAAGCACATTTGAGATAAAGGCAATATTATTTCAGGGGGACTCTGTCTTTGAGAAAAGTTGTGATGAATAATGAAAATTAACAGGTTTATAGTAGGCATCGTTATTATTTTTGGCATAGTTTTTAGCTACTTTAATTTCTACAGCGAAAAAGGTGATATTGCAGATGCACAAGTTGAAATGGGTATCTCACATAAGAACCTTGCTGTCGTAGCTACAGGAGGAGTCGCAACTACTACAAATGTTACTACAACCGATGATGCCTCGAATAACCAGATAAAAGATATTGCAAATAAGAGTGACTCACTGGATTCTTATATTACGCACTTTGGCAATTGTTCTGAACCCGTTAACCACGATATGGAAGGTAAAAGTCAGCAGCAGTTGAGTGCAACTTTGGCTTTTCAGAACAAGTGCGATGCTTGGCTGTCAGATTCTGACCCGCATAAGTATCCAGAAATAAAACTTGACTTGGAGCGCCTTGCGGAATTGGCCATTTCCCCCTGGGATCCATACGTTCATAGACCTCCCCCAGAAGATGATGAAATGCTGGAGTATTTCAGGAGTCGGCTAAATTCACCCGTGCATGTGATATCTACAGTGGCTCTGTGGGAATTGCTTAAGCGAGATGCGGGTTTTAGAACGCAATTACTGGCGACAATAGGCTCTTCTGATCATGATAAATTAAGGCGGTACGCCATAGCTATTGCTACTCTCCGGAGCTGTATGAATTTAGGTGGGTGTGGAAAAAATAGTTTGATGATGTTGAATCGATGTTATTCACAGGAATCAGATTGTGGTGTAAGTTACTACGACTCAGCAGCTTCACGAATGAGCGCCAATGAATTTGATGACTTGATGTTACTGGCAGCAGCAGTAGATGTGATTTTGGAGCAGGGCCTGAGACCGCTTAATCCCTGAATAAAGAAGTTTGTAATTTGTTCGAAACCAGGTCTTGGCCGGGTTTTGTTTTGTAAGCCCTGTTCGGAATTATGTTAATTTTTAGTAAGCGCAATGGCAACGGGGTCAGGTCTTATAATTTATACTGCTGCATGTCGGTTATTAAGCGAGGAAAGCTTATCAAGCGTATCCGGAAATTGACGAACCATCATAATCAAAGCGGCGGCTTGAGCATTGGGTTTAGATCTTCCCTGCTCCCAGTTTTCAAGTGTACGAACAGACACCCGAATACGGCGTGCAAACACCGCACGCGAAACATGTAAGTGTTCACGGGTGTCGCGAATCAATTCTGCATCAATTTGTAGTGGTGGCAGGTTATCAACCTCATGTGTGCGCAGAGTAATTTTACCCTCGCGTTCATGTTGGACAAGACCCAGACTTGACTACAGCTCAGGAAATGCCTAACATATATCCTGTTCGGAAATGACAACTTTAACCAAGGTTTGACTAACGATTTGACCAAACCTGAAGCCTTTCCAAGGCACCTGTTGAACAAAATTAACCATAACTCACCAGTGCTGCATTTTAGATTTAATTTAAAGGAAAAAATAAAATGAAACAAAATAAAATGTTTAACCCGCTGGGGGGGGCGGCTAGGTGATTCTCAATGTGATAAAACATCACTATTAACCAATTCACTCATATATAAAGCGATAGCTTTGATATTTTCCTGCTTGGTAGCAACACAAAGTTTTGCTCAAGAAGGATGTACGGGGAGCTGGGACGCTGACTCTGCGGGTGTGAAATGCCCGCGTGGGGATGGGGCTGGCTGGGACTGGGAAGATGAGGACGAAGAAGAAGAAGAAGAAGAAGAGGAAGAATATGGAGATGAGGAAGAAGATGGCGATGAAGGAGATGAAACTGAGCCAGAATCAGGTACAGAAATACCAAGAAATTATATGCCTGAAAGGCATAAAAGTGTAGGATGCAGAGATGTAGCTGCTGTTAGACAACCCGCTGCTAATGCTACATTTGCTGTATATAGACTTAGAACGCCTTCATACAGATTTAAATTTCGTCCAAATAATCGAAATTATACAATAACTTTCAAAGATGATGAAGAAGAAACATATACCTGGACAAATGACCCACGTGGCTCCGTTCCATTAACTAAGGCTAGGGGAGGATCATGCAATTAAAGAAACTAGTTGCCCTATGTGCCCTATTTTTTGGCATATATTTTATTTTTTCTATGTACAAAGAAAACAATGAAGTGTTAGAAATTAACACTTCATTGTCTATATCAATGACCAATGGTGATAAACAAAATATATTAGAACAACACAAAGCTGATAATTCTGTAGCTATTAAGAAAAACTCTATTGCCAGTAGTAAAGTTAAACTTGAGGAACTCACTCAACAGCAATTAAGAGAAGTTAAACATCGGTGTGATCAATACTTTTACAACTATAGTCAGGGCAATGACTTGCTTGAAACTTACAAAAAAAGATACAAAAAAATTGTTAACCTTAATAAGGCACCAAATGATACACAAATTAATGCAGAGATTAAAATAGCAGACAAGTGTTATGAATATAATGATTTCCAAGATGATTTAAATGTTATGTCTTTTGATATTGACCAGTCCTATATGCAGGAATTGTCACTAGTTTTGAAACAACAAGGTGTTGATACAGTATTAAGTCTTGCTGAAGAAGATATATTCCATAATGATTTATCTATTAGGTTAAGTGCTTTAAGCTTTTTGCAGGCTAATGAAACATGGGTAAAATCAGTTAATAAACTACTTGGTATAGATAATCTCATGGACTTTTCTGATTCATACGGACTATTAATAGCGGCTGTTGACTTCAGAGAATGTGAACTTGGACTGTTTGACTGTTCTAGCAATGGCTTTAGAATGCTAGTTCAATGCCGAGATACCCCACAAGCATGTAATATGAGTTATAGAGATTTGACTGAGTATTCTATGACTGGCTATGAACTTGAGTCTTTTGAAAAATATTTATTCTATTTGCGAACGTTGCCTAAACCTTGATAAGCTATTGCCCCCAATCCCCAGATAGAAATAATTAGACAGGAAACAAACAATTAGACAGACATCCAATAAAACCAGCTGTTCTTTGGTGGGTAGGAAATTTCAAGGTTTTTCATTCTGGTCTTTCCTCGAGAGGTGCTCCAAAAGCTCCAAACTATTGAGAAACACCCGGAATAGCCCGTTTTTCTATAACATGGCCACACAAAAGCCCCAACAGTAACCCTGTCGAGGTGTTTTCCTACGGTGTTGTGCTTATTCCAAGGCTGGAATAAGCTTTAACCCATGATTCCACTGCTTGCCCACAGCTGCACAAAATTGGCGTAATTGTTCGACCGTACCCACAGCCGTAAAGTAAGCGGTTAATAAACACCGCCCTTGCTCAACCGCCCCGGATCTGATCCATGTTGATATTGCCTGGTAACAATGCTTCGATGGCTTCTACAGTTTCTGCTTTCGGTAGTTCAGTAAAGACATGTCGCAGATAAGCATACGGTTCCAAGCCATTGGCCTTGGCTGTCTCGATCAGCGAGTACAGGTTGGCACTGGATTTAACCCCTTTGACCGAAGTACTGAACAACCAGTTCTTCCGTCCCAACACGAACGGGCGGATGGCATTTTCAGCATTATTATTGTCGATCTCCAGACGGCCATCTTTCAGATAAGCGGTCAACTGCTGCCATTCGTTGTGCAGATAGCTCAGCGCCTTGCCGGTGGCACTCGATGGCGGTATCTGTGGCAGGGTGTCCTCCAGCC
>JAKITK010000001.1 GCA_021648125.1 Lysobacterales bacterium | reverse complement strand
CACAGGATTCTAATCAGACTGCCCCAATCCCTTCATGGCTACCGAGTATCTGGCGTGTATTCCGCCTGTCAAGGATGATTTGTCTCATTTTTAACTGTGCCTACCCACTCGATCAGGGGAAGAGCCACATTTTTTAATAAACTGAAATGTTTATCCAGTGTGTAAATAAGGGAGCCGTGTTGCTTAGCATTCTGGGCGATAATTAAATCTGGAATGCCGATTCCATTTGTGTCAGCACTCAGGCACTTTGACTGTAGTAAAATAATCTCTTTCCAGTCAATTTTGAGGGGGGTTGTTGTTACAGTCTGCAGCAGTTGGACTAGCCTAGTCTGTCGTTTTAGCTTGAGATAGGGAATGAGTTCGGCAAGAATTATTTCATTGCTAACAATAAGGTTTTCATCAATTAGGTAGTCAAGTGCTTTACTGTGTGCAGCGCCTTTGAAGTAATCAATCCAGATGGATGTATCCACCAGGACTTGCACTAATTTCGTTCTCTAATGCTATTGAGGTCAATTTCCAGGTCTACTTTTCCCTTATAGTTTTTCAGCTGTGAAATATTTGCTTTCCTAACCAACTCCTCTAATGCTTTGATAATTACAGCAGTTTTGGTATTTGTGTGGGTCGCTTGCATTGCCTCGGCCAGCAGTTTCTCTGGTAAATCAAGTGTTGTTCTCATAATAATCTCCAAGCGATGCATATGATACCATCAATTTATGCATATAAAAACTAGGGTTTGAGTAAGAATTCGAGCTTATTATGTTAATGGCAAATTATATAATTTGGAGCAGTACTGTCCCATAAATTCTAAATTCGTCATCGCGGTGTCGGCTGGAATCCAGCAAGCTGTTGAAACCACGAGACGGGGGCCGGGAAGACAAAAAACGGGGACCGGGAAGACGAATGCGAGGTGTTGATATTCATGTCTCTTAAAATATTAACTAGTCATTGGTTTTTTTAAGTAAATAAAAATTACAACAGATGACCTGTTTAGAGCTCAGTTAACAGAATTTCTTGTACCTCCGCCATTCCTTCGCTCCCACCTTTTTCGATTAAATGTAAATCTGATTGTTTTGCAATGCTTGGCATATTGGGGTCAATAATATATTTCTGCGCATTCTTGCTTACACAATTAATTAGGCTGGCAGCAGGGTAGACCTGTAACGAGGTGCCGATGACTATGAATATATCAGCAGCCATGACCTCGCTTATGGCTGTATTCATCAACGGTACATCTTCGCCAAACCAGACGATGTTGGGACGAAGTTGTGCGCCTTTTTCGCAACAATCACCGGTTTTTAACTCCCAGCCCTCAACTTCATAAACCAATTCGGGGTGGCTAGTGCTGCGGGACTTGAACAGTTCGCCATGGAGGTGGATGATATGACTGGAGCCGGATTTTTCATGCAAGTTATCTACATTCTGAGTGATGATAGTGACTTTAAAATGGTTTTCTAAGTCGGCAAGAATTTTATGCCCGGCATTCGGTATGGCACTCAGAGCTTGTTGGCGGCGCTGATTGTAGAAATCGAGCACCAGCTCCTGATTATTGCGCCAACCGGCAGGTGAGGCCACTTCCATGACATCGTGGCCTTCCCAGAGTCCATCAGCATCACGGAAGGTTCGAATACCACTTTCTGCGCTTATTCCTGCGCCTGATAAGACCACTAATTTTTTCATTTTTAAACCCATAAACAAACCAAAAGCAAGGATCAAGCATAAACGATGAATCGGTTTGCAAGGAAGTAAACCAACAAAAACTTGAGTTCACATGGCTTCCCTAAGCAACAGGATAGGTTAAAATACACCAATTACTCAGCTGTTACCCGCTTGATTGTGAATGGATAAAAGCACAAGCATACATTTGCGATCAGGGATAATTACTTAGGATCACTAATATGAAAGACATTCTTGTACCGGTTTCTCCGGGTGAAATGCTCGATAAAATTACAATTTTGGAAATTAAATCAGAACGCATTGGCGATCCGGAAAAAGTTGCCAATGTGCGACACGAGTTGGATCTACTTACTACGGTCTGGCGCAAGGCGGTTACCGATGACTCAACCGTAGGTGCACTGAAAGCGCGGATGAAATCAATTAACGAGGAACTATGGGTAATAGAAGATGATATTCGTGACCAGGAAAAAGCCAAAGACTTTGGTTTACGCTTTGTTGAACTGGCGCGTGCGGTTTATGTAACAAATGACCAACGGGCTGCAGCTAAAAAAGAACTTAACTTATACCTTGGTTCGGATATTGTAGAAGAAAAATCCTATCAGGATTATCAATGAGTGAGATTAATCAGTAACGGCGACCTCAGTAATCAGGCTCCACAAATACAGGGAATTTGCTGATGCTCAATCCTATTACTACTTCAGTACTTACCCTTTATTTTTAGATTTAGATTTCTTTTTAGAATCTGATTCCGATACATTAACGCGACGGCAGACTTTTTCTGAACGATTGCTACCGGTTACTTTTACACGCCGACAGATGAGTTTAGTTTCTGGTTTTTTTACTTCGGATTTAACTGATTCTTCTGTGGTATTTTTTTCTGTGGCAGTATCATCATCAGCAAACACTGCTGGTGTATAAAATGTAAGGGCAAGTAGGCTGGTAATAATGAATTTGTTCATGGTTGTTATATCCGTGGGGGTGGCGCGTAGGGGTAAATTCAACAGCAAATTAAAACATAGTGGCAAGCCAAGGTCAAATCATAAGCAGGCCGATGTGATAAGTTTAGGGTTTAGTCTGATATTTGAAGCAAAAAAACATTTATTTAGGTCTTCTAAATTGGAGTAAATCCTGATCACTATCATCCGGGTTTTGCCAATGTTCAAGTTTTTCAATAACATCCTCGATGGTAATTAAATCCATCACTCCGGCTTGTTCTATTTTTGTACCCCAGCGTAACTCTCGCGGTTCCTTGCCGAGGAATTTTCGGGCGGCCTCCGGGAAACGGTCAACACAGAGGTCCAAGCTATTATAGGGTCCGCTACGGCGTGACCAGGTGGCTGCATACAGGCCGATAACGGGCGTGCCTAGGGCATTAGCAATATGGGCGGGGCCAGAATCTGGGGAGATAACAATATCAGCCTTGTTCAAGACTCCGAGCGATTGTTGTAGTGTGTCTTTACCCACAAGATTGATTACCGAGGATTGCATTGCCGTTTCAATGCCTTGAGCAACCGATTGTTCAAGGGCGCTAGGCCCGCCACTGAGGACGACTCTTAAGCCGAGTTCGGTGGCGGCATAATCGGCAACTGTGGCATAAGCGCTAATAGACCAGTTTCGCAGTTGGTGGCTGGAACAGGGGCTTATCACTAGGGTGGCTTGCTCGCCGGGTAGGTGTTTGTTGGCAAAATTAAGCGCTTCATCACTAACTGCTAGTTTCCACTCCGGTTCGCGAAAGGCTAGTCCGAGCGTTCTGGCGAAGGACAAAAACCCTTGAGCTTGGTGTTGATAAGCGATTTCTTGGACCTGGTAATTAACAAACTTGTGGTGCCAGTCTCGCGACCGCTGCGTATCCCAGCCCAGCCGGATGGGGCTGTTGATGGCTTTGCTGAGGAGGTTGGCGCGTAGCGCTACTTGCATATGCAAAAGTACATCAAACTGACGATTCGCCAGTTTTTTCTTCAGTGCTAGGTAGGAACGGAAACTTTGTTTTTTATCAAACACAATAAACTCAATATCTTTAAGGTGTTTTAGCAGTTGATACTCGAGCTTAGCCAGTACCCAGGTGATTTGTGTTTGCGGCCAAATTTTCTGAATAGCCGCCACTACTGGCAAGACATGGGTGACATCGCCGAGCGCTGACAAGCGCAGTATGCATACACTTTGCGGTGCTGTGCTGAACGGTAACAAGTTTAAATTACGGCTGTGTTGGCTTGTTTTCATAGTGTCGACATATTATTGGTGATTGACCTCGGCTCTAGCTAACTGCAAAATTAGCCTAGCAATTTGTTAGCAATTTGTTAGCAATTAGAATTAATTTTATGAAACCCACGCTTATTACAACCGGCAATGCCCGTATATTATACGATGCAAGCGCCATGGACGCCCCTGAAACAATTCAGTTTGACTCAGAGTTCTGGGCGAGTGCAGATGCGGTAGTGCGCAGACCGGCGGGGCGGGGCAGTGCAGTAGTTATCCGCAGTCCCAGCGGTGAGGCTGTACTGAAACGCTATTTTCGCGGTGGTTTGCTGGCAAAGTTCAATCGCGCACTGTATATATTCAGCGGTTATGAAAACAGCAGGGCCTTTCGTGAGTTTCGCTTGTTAGAACGAATGCAGAAAATGAAACTGCCTGTCCCGCAACCACTAGCGGCCTTATGTGAAAGACAAGCCATGGTATTCAGCCGAATGGCGCTGATGACCCAGATGTTGGCTGCGACTGAAACGCTGGCAGAAAAGCTGGTGCTTGGCGCGGTTTCAGATGACCATTGGCAGGCAATTGGCAGGGTTTTAAGCGAATTTCATAATAAAGGCGTTTATCATGCCGACCTGAATGCTAATAATTTGTTAATTAATACCGCTGGGGAGGTGTTTTTGATAGACTTTGATAAATGCCGTTTTAAAACCCCAGGTCCTAGATGGCAAAATAATAATATCCAGCGTTTAAAGCGCTCTTTGATGAAGCTATTTCCTGCGGAATTATTTCCAGCATCGGGATGGTCTATATTACTTGACTCTTATAAGATTAACATTTCAGGAAAAAATATTCATGAATAAACTCAAACAACTATTTGCTGGCGTGCTATTGCTTTCTTCTGTCAGTGCGGTAACTACTACAGAGGCTGCGGTAGAAGTCACATTCTTGGGTAATATGGGTTTTTTACTTAGTGATGGTAAGGATAAAATTATAATCGATGGTTTTCTAGCGGAAGCTTATGCTTTGTTTGAGGGGTTAGATGAACATTCGGTTCGGGCAATGGTTTCAGCCAAAGATGATTTTGAAGGTATTGATATTGCCCTCGCCAGCCATATCCATTTTGAGCATTTTCAGCCCGATATGGCTTGTCGGTTTATTAAAGCCAGTAAATCCACCCAGTTTATTTCCTCACCCCAGGTCATCACCATTTTAAAGGAACGCTGTAAACCTTTTGCCAAGACCCATAAAAATGTTAAAACTGTTAGGCCGCAGCCGGGAGTACCAATGACTTTTAGCCGGGAAGGGGTGAAAGTAGAAATATTTCCACTGACCCACGGCAGGGGCAAATTCGCAGCTTTGCACCATTATGGCCACCTAATGACGGTGGGTGGTAAAACAATTTTGCATATTGGCGATGCATCTGCCGTGCCGGTTGATTTTATTGCCGCTGGTTTGCAAAACCGCAAATTGGATATTCTATTAGCACCGTATACATTTTTTACCCGCTCGGCTGGTAAGGCCATGTTGAAGCAATATATGCAGGCGCCGGTGCAGATTGTTTCGCATATTCCACCGAAAGAATTTACTGAGATTGCTGTTGCGGTACTGGAAGATTATCCGGATGCGATTATTTTTCAGCAACGTATGGAAAAAATGCGCTTCGATTAATTGTTATTCTAGCTGTAGGCTAACTTAGCGAATGGACGACTTGTGTTTTTGCTTATGGCTGTGATTGTTACGCCTATAGCCAGCGTCGTGTTTCCGCCTTAAATTCCAAATAGGGCGCTCCGAGCACTTGTTCGAGCATAGCTTCTTCGGGAATCACAAAACGGTTTCTTATAATAATAAAGAAGATCGGCAATACGGCAAACGGGCTCAAAGAACCGAACAGGATGGCCGCTCCAAGGGCAATTGATAACATTCCTAAATACATGGGGTTTCGACTGATGCGGAAGGGCCCGGTTTTAACCAGACTGGTAACCGGGGTAAACGGTATCAGCCCGGTCTTTACCAACAGAAAACGCGCGGCAGCCCAGCCATTAAGCACCAAGCCTATAATAATGAAGGCGCTACCGATATGATTTATTGGCTTTTCCCATAGGTCCAGCAGTGGTAACCATTTATCCAGCGCCCACATACTGACAAAGCTAAGAAGCAACCATAATGGAGGTACCATTCGTGGTGTTTTGAATGTATTGTTGGCCTGTTGCTGATCCATTAAATTGCCTTATTGTTGTGAGTCAACCCAGGCATTTACCTGTTGGTTGAGAACATCAAGTGGTACGGCTCCACCGGTTAATACCAATCGATGGAAGGCTCGAATATCAAAATCTTCCCCCAGTTGTTTTTCCCCTTGATCACGCAACCTGGAAATACTCCGCTGCCCGACTTTATAGGCTAGTGCCTGGCCCGGGATAGCAATATAGCGCTCCACTTCGGCGATAACATCGGATTCTGCCATGGTGGAGTGAGCCAGCATGTATTCAATGGCTTGCTCGCGCGACCAGCCCTGTGCGTGCATGCCGGTATCGACTACTAAACGCATGGCCCGCAGCATTTCATCACTCAAGCGGCCATAATATTGATACGGGTCGCTAAACATTCCCAGTTCCTTGCCCAGAGATTCTGCGTAAAGTGCCCAACCTTCGGAAAATGCGGTAAACCCGCCAAAGCGCCGGAACATGGGCATGCCGGTAATTTCCTGCTGGATAGAGGTCTGGAAGTGATGCCCTGGAGAAGCCTCATGAATGGAAAGTGTTTCCATAATAAATTTAGGCTGGGCTTTGAGATTAAAAGTATTGACATAAAAAATCCCTGACCTTGATCCGTCAGCGGTGCCGGGAGTGTAGGAGGCCCCCGCAGCAGATTCCGCGCGGAAGGCTTCAATTGCACGGACTTTATAGTCGGCTTTCGGGGCAATATTAAAAAGCTTAGGCAGGCGAGCATTTATAACTGCCTGGAGATCACGATAGCCTTGCAGTAAATCCTCTTCGTTGTCAAAGTAAAATTTCTCGTCTTCCTGGAGAAATGTAAAGAAGGCTGGCAGGTCGCCCTCAAAGTTAACGGTTTCTTTAACCGTTATCATTTCAGCCGTAATTCTTGCCACTTCATCGAGACCGAACTGATGAATTTCTTCGGCATCCATATCAGTTGTGGTATGGCTGCGAACATGAAAATTATACCAATCATGGCCATTCGGCAGTGTCGTCCAACCAATGCTGTCGCGGCTGGCAGGTAGGTATTCATCACGAATAAAATCATGTAGGCGACGATAAGCCGGAATAATTTCAGCAGTAATCATTTTCTGGTATTCTGCTTGTATATGGCTAATATCATCAACGGGGATATCATCGGGTATATTTATTACCGGTTTCCAGAACAGGCTGTTGGTATATTCATCCACAATATGGGCTGATAACTGCGGCAGCACTTTTTCCATTATCACCCGTGGCTGAACCACGCCAGCGGCTATGCCCTCGCGCATATTAACGATGGCCTGGTCAAAAATCACCGGAATACTATCTGCTCTCAGCTGCCAGTTGTTATAGTCATCAGTATTATTGAAAGGCTGCACACTCATGCCGGAGCCCAGTTGCGCAAGGAAATTTGGCATAGAGAAAAACTGTGATATTGGTAACATAAAGCCCGGGTATTGCTCACCATCAAGGGCTTCACGAAGTTGGTAGCTTAGTACCTGAAGGCTGACAAGGTCTGTATTGTTTAGATTCTCACGCTTGAAGCTATTGAGTTTATCTAACCAGCGCTGATGGTAATCATGCATCAGCTGGCGGTGCTCAGGGCTAAGGTGGTTGGTCCACTTTGAGTTGTATTGTCGCAGTCCCAAGAAAGTTCCACTTATGGGGTTTAAGGCCAGGCCCTCATCAAAATATTGTTGAAACATCCGTGCCAACTCTGGGTTTGCAAGTGAGTTAGAGTCGGGGGCGAAACTTTCGCTCAGTCCTAGTGCTTGTTCGAGCGTTGGAATGTCACCACTTTGCGATTCCGGAACAACAACTAACGCTTCATTCGAGCTAGTTGTCGCGCAGGCGGTAAGACTAATACTGTAAATTATTACGGCTATTTGCAGTAAAACCTTAGCTTTCATCGTTAACTTTCTCGCTAGAACTATCTTCAAGTTTTAAGGCCTCTGCAAGTGTCGGGACATTTTCTGTCGAACTTGTGGGGACGATGAGAAGTTCATCTTGGCTTGTTGTTGCACAAGCACCTAAAGCAAGGGTAATTGCAAACAAGGTCAGTAATTGATAAAGGGTTTTTGATGGTTTCATATTGATTTCATTCCTGATTTTTACAAGCCGAGTGTAGCATGGGCAATGAGTAGGGTATGTATTTGAAGCTTATCGGTAGATTAATAAGTGTAGTGTACGCCAGCACTGATATCAATATGACCTATGGCACTGTTTGCAGTTCATGCAATCTTATATTATGATATCAAATAGATATCACAATGATTATAGAAAATGCTATTTATTCCGCGCGGTTACCGCTATGGCGAAACCGAAAACCACATAATAAGGAGAGAAAAATGATTACTGAAATTGATAGAAAAGCGATGTCGGGCTACCCCATGTTACTGGTGCTATTTGTGCTGAGCATTGGCTCGATTGCAGCGATAATTACATTTGGTAAAGCCGATAGTATGCTGCTGATGGTAGCTTCCATGGTGGTGTTACTGGTGGTATTGGTTTGTTGGGGGGGCTTCTTTATGGTGCATCCGAATGAATCCAAAGTATTACAGTTGTTTGGGCAATACGCGGGTACTGCAAAGGATGCCGGTTTGCGCTGGGCTAACCCGTTCTTGTCGAAAACTGCAGTTAGTACTCGGGTGCGAAATTTTGAATCCAGTGCTTTAAAAGTGAATGACAGTGTGGGTAATCCCATTGAAATCGCCTCGGTTGTTGTTTGGCGGGTGATTGATTCCGCGGAAGCTATATTTGAAGTCGATGATTATGAGTCCTTTGTGCGCATTCAAACTGAAGCTGCATTGCGTAATATGGCTTCAGCTCACCCATATGAAGCACACCAGGGAGAAGAAATTGCGTTACGGTCCAGTCCTGCTGAAATTGCAGAGTTCTTAAAGATTGAAGTTCAGGACCGTCTGCAAAAAGCTGGAGTAGAGGTCATAGAATCGAGAATTTCGCACTTGGCCTATGCTCAGGAAATTGCATCAGCCATGCTTAAGCGCCAACAGGCACAAGCGATTGTTGCCGCCCGCAGTACCATTGTTGAAGGTGCAGTGGGTATGGTGAAGATGGCACTGGATGAATTGAAATCTCTGGATGTGGTTGATCTTGACGAAGAAAGAAAAGCCGCCATGGTGAGTAATTTGCTGGTTGTTCTTTGTGGCGAAGAAAACGCCCAACCCATAATCAATTCGGGCTCGCTTTACAGCTAATGTCCAAACGCAAGGCCATTCCACTGCGTTTAAATGAAGATATCTGGCTGGCAATGAAACATTGGGCGGAGGATGACCTCCGCTCAATTAATGCTCAGATCGAATTCCACTTGCGTGAAGCCCTGCGGAAATCCGGTCGATTACCTAAAAAAGGCGATTCGAAATCTTAGCTACACTTACTCGGTTCTGAATGTATCTTTACTTCCTGTGCATTAATGAACGCTGCCATTGCCTCACCGGTAACTTTTGGATATTCCAGCATGGGTACATGTCCGGTTTTCTCGGGCATAATTAATTCAGCATTTTGCATGACTTTTTGCAGGGCAGGACCACCCTTAGGGTTAAGAATTTTGTCTTCTTTGCCCCAATAAATCAGAGTTGGTATCGGGCTGTCTGCCAGCAGGACTTCAATTCCCGGGTTCTTATTCAGCATATCATCAAAGATTATGTTGCACTGATTACTAATCCTCAGCAATCGCTTTAAAATAGTGCGTTTAATCGGTTCCGGAACAAAAGGTTGCTTGGTGAAGCACAGTTCCATCAGCCGTTGCAATTCCTGCGTATTTTCAACTCTCAACGGGTTGCGCCCGGCTTTAAGGTCAGCATCGAAGTGGCTTGCAAAAGACACAGATTTCACAGCACCAGGGGAGAGTAGTAATAAGCCTAGGATTTTATCCGGGTGATTGCTGGCATAGTCGCCTGAAATATAGCCTCCCATGGAATTCCCGGCCAGATAGAACTTATCAACACCCAGATGCACCAGTAAGGCATCCAGTCTTTCTGCCTGGGTATGAAGGGAGAAATCTGCTTCACCATCAGCGTTATAGCGGCTTTCACCAAACGGTGGTATATCGGGAATGATAAGGCGGTAAGCCCGAAGCTGTGGAGCCATCATAATCCAGTTGGTGGCATCACCGGTGAGGCCGTGCACCATAACCAGAGGTGGCCCCTTAGTCGATGTCTCTAACCAGCGGAATTTCGTATCACCAATCTGTGCCCGGTGTTGGCTGAATCCCAGCACGCGTATACCGGAATTGATAATTAAGCTAGTTGTTGTGCCAGGAAATACGAACCATAACAGCAGCGCTGCGAGCAAAATAACGGCTATAACGATAAAGAGTGTTTGCATTGGGGGTTCTTATGTTTGTCGATGAGGTTTATCATAGCGTAATTAGAATCTTGATAGTTAAAAGGAATCGCTATGAATAACAAATCACCTTGGTTTTTACTGCTGTTGGTATTATTGATGATAGTGGCTCTGCCGGCGAATGCGGCAAAATATGAAGTTCCTGAGATCGCAGCGGAAAATCTTTTTCCTGTGGTGGTGTTGGAAACCAGCGCTGGAACCATAAAAGTAGAGTTAAACCGGGGGCGTGCTCCGGAAACCGCGAATAATTTCCTGCGTTATGTCACCGAAGGCTTTTATAACGGCACTGTTTTTCATCGGGTAATGCCAGAATTCGTGGTTCAGGGCGGCGGCTATAATGAAAAGCTAGAAGAACGCGGCCCCTTGCATGCCGTAATTATCAATGAGTCGGGAAATGGCCTCGGTAACGACAGCTATACCATTGCGATGGCGCGTGAAAACCCGCCGCATACTGCTAATTCTCAGTTTTATTTTAACCTTGTAGATAATGATAAATTAAATCCATCACCAAAACGCTGGGGTTATGCTGTTTTCGGCTTGGTGATTGAGGGTGAGGAAATCATCGATAAAATAGCCATGGTCAAAACCCACACCGATGAAGACACTGGCTTTGAGAATGTTCCAGTTAAGCCCGTTTATTTATATAAAGCATTCCTGGTTCCTGCGGAAGAGTAGTTCGAATGATTCTGGGCTTCACTGATGAACAAATCGCATTTTATCAGCGCAATGGCTACCTTATTGCCCGAGGGTTGGCCAACAAAGCGCTTGTATCTAAAATTTATAACGCCACTGAGCGTGACCTGAAGGCTGAGGTACAGCCATTGGAATATGAGGCGGATGTTCAATACCCAGGTTCTCCAAAATCTCTCGATGCACCAGGTGGTCACACTGTGCGGCGGCTTAAGTCAGTATATGGTCGTGACCCGGCGATTGATGCTTGGGCAAAAGGCCCCGAACTTGGCGTGCGTATTCCTCAATTGCTCAATACCGAGCAACCGGTATTATTGCGCAATCATCACAATTCGATTATGACAAAACAGCCTGAATTCAGTAGCCATACCGGCTGGCATCAGGATGTTCGCTACTGGAATTATGATATACCGGAGTTTGTCAATGCCTGGCTGGCATTAGGCCATGAAGAAGCTATGAATGGCGGAATGCAATTGATACCGGGCACCCACCGTCAGAATTTAAGTTCCTCTCGTTACGATGAAGACAAATTTTTACGCGAAGATTTGGCCGAAAATAGAGCCTTGATCGATCAGGCGGTACTGGCAGAACTGGAAGCTGGTGATGTGTTGTTTTTCCATGCAAATTTGTTTCATATGGCTGGTAGGAATCAGACTTTGAAGGCAAAGTTTGCTCTGGTTTTTTCCTTTCGTGATGCTGATAATTTAGCTATTCCCGGTACTAGTTCATCAGTGTTGGAAGACATTAAGCTTTAACTATGTGGTCAATTCTATGAATTTGGTTTTTGGCTGGGGAGAGTTTTTCTCTATCAGTTGTGCCTTGGGCTGGGCTTTTGCCGTGATTTTGTTCCGTAAATCCGGTGAAACCCTGCCAGCATTCGAACTAAATTTAATAAAAAACACAATTGGTGTAGCACTTATGCTGCCTACCGCCATTTTGTTAGGGGGAGCACTACCTGATTATGGGCTCAATGGTTGGTTTTTGGTGGTCGGTAGCGGGGTGTTGGGGATTGCTGTCGCCGATTACTGGTATTTGCGTGCACTGAATTTACTCGGGGCAGGGCGTACCGGTATTAGCGCTAGTTTGTACGCACCCTTTGTTATTTTGCTGTCGATGGTGTTTCTTGGTGAAAGCCTTGGCGCTTATCAATGGCTGGGCTTTGTTTTTGTTCTCGGTGGTATTTTGCTGGTTTCATGGCATAAACACCAAACTGAAGTGACAGCACAGGACTTGAAGAAAGGTGTTGCTTTTGCCGTTGGCGCAGTATTCATGATGGCGCTCGGGGTCATTATGGTTAAAGAGATATTGGAAACTGAGGATTTTTACTGGACGGTGTACTGGCGACTTGCTGCCGGTTTAGGCGGTTTGCTGATATTTACCAGTCTGCGCCGTGGCTGGCCTAAAGTCCTTAAAAACATCCGCAAACCCCAGCCATGGCTACTGATAGCCGGTGGTAGTTTTCTCGGCAGTTACTTATCCATGATGCTGTGGCTAGCCGGCTACAAATTGACCGATGCCACTACGGCCGCCATGTTAAATGAAACAGCCGGTGCTTTTATTGTGGTGTTGGCATGGTGGTTCCTCAAAGAACCCTTAAGTAAACAGAAATTGATGGGGCTTTGTTTTACAGCCATCGGTGTATTGTTTGTGCTTAACGGCTAATGCTAATTTCTACGGCACAGCAGCAACAGGTTACTAATAAAACTCGGGCTGTAATATTACAAGCGAACCACCTGCTGACAAAAAACTTCCCGCAAGTGGAAGTGTTGTTTGATCTTAGAGGTCGTTCGGCAGGTCAGTTCAGAGTGCGTCGGCAGGTTTGTGAGATTCGATTTAACCCGCAAGTATTTGCTTTGTATTTTACTGATAATCTAATCAACACAGTGCCTCATGAAGTTGCGCATTACTTAATTTACCTGATGTATCCCCGCAGAAGACAGGGTTTGAGAAAAGTAAAACCGCATGGTGTCGAATGGCGTGAGCTAATGGCAAAGCTAGGCGCAGATGCCAGCGTTTGTCATAATTATGATCTAACCAATATCCCGCAACGGCGCGAGCAACACTTCAGTTACAGCTGTAACTGTAGAGAACATCAAGTTTCCTGCCGCCGCCACAATAAAATTCAAGCCGGACGAGGGCGTTACTACTGTCGCTACTGCAAGGCGGTACTGAAGATGTCGGCATGAGTTGGTGGGTATATATCATCCGCTGTGAGGATGACAGCCTGTATACCGGCATCAGCACCGATGTGGATCGGCGCTTTAGCGAACACGCCGGTCTGGGTAACGGCAAGTATAAAGGTGCCAAGTTTTTTTATGGACGCAAACCACTGAAAGTTGTGTATCGTCAGCAATTATCAGACCGTTCAGCCGCATCCCAACGCGAATATGAAATCAAACAACTCAACCGTAAACAAAAATTGCAGTTAATAGACAATGGAACGGACAAGGAGGCGCTGCCTTAAGGTACCGCCCCCGGTGCATCGCTAATCAGAGAATTCTTTTTCGTGCATCCAAGCGGCATGTTTAGGCGCCTTTTTGGTGATTGACCACTCTTCGAGCATATCCCATTTGACCTGATCCAACTGTTTCATTTCTTTCGGTGTGCCGGTAATGGTGGTGAGCTCCAGGCGGTGGCCATTGGGGTCAAAAAAGTAGATGGATTTAATAATCCCATGGTCTGTCGGCCCGATGACATCAATGCCATAAGCTTCCAGCTCAGCCTTGGAAGTCAACAGGGTTTTCTCATCTTCAACCTGAAAAGCGATATGCTGTACCCAGCGTGGGGTGTTCGGATCAAAACCCATGGGTGGTGAATTGGGGATCTCAAAAAAAGCCAGAATATTACCGTTACCTGCATCCAGAAAAACATGCATATAGGGATCAGGTTCTTTAGTTGAGGGCACCTGATCTTCGGCAATTGCCAGAATAAAATCCATGTTCAGGTATTTGTTATAAAACTCAACGGTTTGTTTAGCGTCATTGCAGCGATAGGCAACATGGTGCATTTGCTGGATTTTCATCTGCTGGTTCCTTATAAATTAATTAACAGTCGTGTTTTAGCGGTTTTATGGCGGTTGAATTATTCGGTGGTGTATAAGTGGGTTGAAATAACCCGACCTCCATTGCTGCGTGAACCTGGCGTATCACAGCTGAATCCATGGCAGCATAGAGTTGCTCATAACTATCGATCACATAATAAATCGGTTGCATGATATCAATTCGATAGGGCGTTCTCAAGATATTCATTACATCCCATGGGCGCCTTTCTACCGCTGCGTCTTCTAAAGCATAACTGCATTCGGAGGTGGAGGAAAGGATACCGGCGCCGTAAGTTCGCAGGCCTTGAGGGGTGTTGATTAAACCGAATTCGACACTAAACCAGAATAGTCGGGCTAAATAAACCCGCTCTTTAGGAGTAGCCGCCAGACCCAGTTTACCGTAGGCCTGAACAAAATCAGCGAACACCGGGTTGGTGAGCATGGGGCAGTGGCCGTATATTTCATGAAAAATATCAGGCTCTTGCAGGTATTCAATGTCTTCGGGTCGACGGATAAATGTAGCTGCCGGAAATTTTCTTTGAGACAGTAGTTCAAAAAACTCAGCAAAGGGAATCACAGCAGCTACCGGCTGTAACTGCCACTGGGTTGCGGCAAACAGGGTGCGGTTGACTTCCGGCACCTGGGCAACCCGGTCAGCTGGTAAGTTCAAAATCTCCAGGCCTCGTAGGAATTCTTTGCAGGCCCGTTTGTTAATCAGTTTTTTTTGGCGGGAAAACAAATGTGCCCAGGTTTGGTCTTCAGTTTGGGAGTACTCAACCCAGCCATCGCTATCGGCCACTCTGGCCGAATACGCTGATGATTTACTTAAAGCTGCCATAGCCGGGTCCCTTAAAGTACGCCGCGTTTTTGCTGGTCTCTCTCTATAGATTCGAATAAGGCCTGAAAATTGCCTTCACCGAAGCCCAGGTTGTTTTCTCGTTGGATGATCTCGATAAAAATAGGCCCGAACAGGTTACGGGTGAAAATTTGCAGTAAATAGGAGCTTTCATCACCATCAACTAAAACTTGATGATCTTTAATTTTTTGATGATCTTCTTTTACATGTGGAACCCGGTCGAAGACTTTTTCGTAGTAGTCATCACTGATATCGAGCGTGTCTATAACATTGCGGTCCAGTTCATCAAGTGATGCCAAGATATCATTGGTCAGGAAAGCCAGGTGTTGTACACCCGGGCCGTCATATTCACGCAGGTATTCATCAATTTGATTGCGGTCGTCACCTTTGCCTTCGTTGATAGGAATGCAGAAACTGCCATCTGGAGATCGCAGAGCATATGAAATTAACGCAGTTTCCTGACCACGAATATCAAAATACCGAACTTCAGTGAAGCCGAAGACTTTTTTATAAAAATCGGCCCATTCATGCATCGTGCCTTTGCGTACATTATTAGTCAGATGGTCGATGGCCAGAAAGCCTTTATCGGCTGCAATCACCGGCTGATCCAAATCGGTGAAATCATTGGTATAAATTGAACCTTTATCCGCAAAAATATCGATAAAGTAAATCAGGCTGTCGCCAATGCCATAAATGGCGGGATAGGGCAGGTCGGTTGTTGTCGGATCGGCTCCGCGAGCGCCATTTTCTACCGCTATTGTGCGCGCATTTTTGGCATCATCCACACGCCACCCCATTGAACAGATGGCAGGGCCGTGACGACGGGCGAAATCACCTGAAAAACCTTCTTTTTCATGGTTCATTAGGAAATGAATGTCGTTCTGGTTGAAATAGATGATTTCCTTCCCTTTGAATTTTTTCAATTTAGAAAAACCAAAGGCATGGAATACCTGTTCCATGAAATCAGAATCAGGGGTGGCAAATTCGGTGAATTCAATTCCGCGCAGACCCAACGGATTGTAATTTTCAGATGCTGTGTTCATTTGTTTTCTCTCAATTTTCAAGTAGTCAGGGCTTTATCAACAAGATCAGGGGAAAGTAGTTACATTTGGAACTATATATACAGAGAGGCTACAAATCAAGCCTAGATAGATATTTATGCTGCCTAGCAACTAAGGTAGACTGTGTTTACACGCAGGAGTAAAGACAGTTGATCAAATCTGAACAACATTTTTCCAGTATTAGTACTGGTCTTGAAGCATTATTAAAACGAGCAGGAAAACAGCTGTCGGTTGGCTCGCCCCTTGGTGTGGGTAAGCCGAACGCTTTGTTGAATGCTCTCTGGCAACGAGCTCGGGAAGACAAGAGTCTGGATCTTAGTATATTTACAGCATTATCTCTGGCTCTACCAAGACCCAAAACATTGCTGGAGAAGCGTTTCACGCTGCCGTTTATTGAAAGCCACTTCGGGGCGGATTACCCCGACCTGGAATATATTCAGGATGTTCTCAACGATACCGCTCCCGAAAATGCGGTGGTTGCAGAATTTTACATGCAGTCGGGTGCATTTTTAGGCAAACCAGCCGCGCAACGCCACTACACCAGCTCGAACTACACCCATGCAGCTAGAGACATGGCAGACCGCGGGGTCAATGTGATTGTGCAGTTGGTAGGAGTAGAGCAGCGCGAAGGCGAACTTTTTTACAGCCTTGGCTCCAATCCTGATACGACCCAAGATTTACTGGATATCCTTGCATGGCGTGGCCATAAACGCCCTTTGGTGGTGGCAGTAGTAAATCGAAATATGCCCTTTATGACCGGTAAAGCTGAGCGTCGGGCAGATTTCTTTGATCTGATTATTGATGACCCCGATTGTCAGCACCAACTCTTTGCCCCACCCATTGCAGCCGTGAGTTTAGTGGATCACTCTATAGGCCTGCATGCCGGCACCCTAATTGCCGATGGCGGCACGCTACAAATCGGTATTGGTTCTTTGGGCGATGCGCTGGTTAATGGTTTAATGCTAAGACATGTAGATCATGATGCCTATCAGAGCTTGATAAAAAGTTGCGGTATTAGCAAACGGCACAAGTGGTTAAACACCACAGAACTGATGGCATTTAAACAGGGGTTGTACGCTGCCTCGGAAATGTTTATGGATGGGTTTATGCACCTTTATAAAGCTGGCATCCTTAAGCGCATGGTCTGGCCGGATGCTGATATCCAAAACTTGATCAATACCCGAGGTCTTGAACCGGTGGTGAATTCCGAGCTATTTGAAGCCTTATGTGAGTCCCGTGCTTTACCGCCAATCCTTGACCAATACCAACTCGAACGCCTGCAAACGCTGGGTATTGTTGCAAATGATATTGTTACAGTGGGAGATGCTTGGATTACCGGAGCTGGGCGGAAACTCGGTACGGATATGCGTCAACCTGAACAACGCGCAGATATCATCGAAAACGCACTGCTAATAGGCGGTAAGCTTAAAGGAGCTGCTATCCTACATTCGGCTTTCTTTATGGGCTCAAAATCGTTTTATACTTGGCTTCACAGTCTCAAAGGTGGAGAACGCGATTTGTTCCAGATGACTACGGTAGGTCAGGTCAATGAACTATACGGAGGCGAGGAACTCGATCGAGCCCAGCGGCTTAAATCCCGATTTGTGAACACCACCATGAAAGTCACTTTGTTGGGTGCAGCGGCCTCCGACGGGTTAGATAATAATCAAGTAGTAAGCGGGGTAGGCGGGCAATATAATTTTGTCGCTATGGCGCATGCTTTGCCCGATTCGCGCTCTATTTTGATGGTACGCAGTACGCACGGCAGCGGTAATGCTATTCTGAGCAATATCGTTTGGACTTACCCCTACGATACAATTCCCCGGCACTTGCGGGATGTGGTTATTACTGAATACGGTATTGCCTTGTTACGCGGCAAGTCAGATGAGGACTGCATTAAGGCAATGCTTTGCGTTGCCGACAGTCGCTTTCAGCCAGAACTAGCACAAACAGCAAAAGACAACGGCAAGCTTTCTGTGGATTGGCAAATCCCTCAAATATTCCAACAGAATACTCCGGCTGATTTACATTCTCGCTATGCGCAGGCACGCAGTAATGGGCAATTACCACAGTGGCCTTTTGGGAGTGACTTCACTGAAGTAGAGCTATGCCTGATAAAGGCGCTTGGCTGGTTGAAGCAAGCTACAAAATCTCGTTCAGGCAAGATTAAAACAGTTGTTCAATCATTTCTCGGTAGGCCTGCAGAGAGTATATTTCGTGAGCATCTGGAGCGCATGGAATTTCTTGAAGTTACCTCGTTTGAAGAAAAACTAAACCGTCGCCTGTTAATACTTGCGCTCACCCGAACGACATAAGGCTGTTATAATTTCAGCCGGTATCCGTCCTCGTGGCACAACTGGATAGCGCGGCTCCCTCCTAAGGAGCAGGTTACAGGTTCGAGTCCTGTCGAGGACGCCAATCCGCGATTGTTATGTTAAATAATTATTGTGAAGCTTTTTCTTCCAGCGCTTCCCAGCGGGCAAAAACCGTTTCCAGTTCAGTTTCCAGTTTTTTCAGTTGTTGCTGAACTTGGGTGATTTTGTCCTGGTTCTGTGAATAAAAATCAGCGCCTCCCATTTGTTCCAACAATTGTTTTTGCTGTTGTTCGAGTTTTTCCAGTTTTCCGGGTAACTTGCCAAGTTCTTGGCGCTCTACATAACTTATGCTGCTCGGGGCTTGACCTGATTGACGCTTCGACTTTTTGGTTTTTTCTTTATTCTCGGTTTCAGCGGGTCTGGTCTGGCGTACCCAGTCTTGATAGCCACCGATATACTCATTCACTTGCCCATGGCTTTCAAACACGATGGTGGATGTGACTACATTGTCGAGGAAAGCACGGTCATGTGAGATTAGTAAGATGGTGCCCTTATATTCTGTTAGGCGTTCTTCCAGTAAGTCGAGGGTGTCAGCGTCAAGGTCGTTGGTGGGCTCATCGAGCACCAACATATTGGAAGGCTGACTAAACAAACGCGCCAATAACAAGCGGTTGCGTTCACCACCAGAAAGGGCTTTAACTGGTTGTCGGGCGCGTTCGGGGTCGAATAGGAAATCCCGCAGGTAGGAAATTACATGTCGATCCTTACCATTAATGGTGACCATATCACTGCCATCGGCAATGTTGTCCTGTACGCTTTTTTCTTCATCCAGAACTGAACGATGCTGGTCGAAATACGCCACCTCGAGTTTGGTGCCTATTTTCACAGTGCCCGACTGTGCTTCCAGTTGCCCCAGTAATAGACGAATCAGGGTTGTTTTACCGGCACCATTTGGGCCGATAATGCCGACTTTATCGCCGCGTAAAATGGTGGTGCTAAAATTGCGTATAACCGGTTCAGCATCGGCATTGGCGTGCAGTTTGTCTGGGTAGGTGTAGCAGATGTCTTCGGCTTCAAGAACGATCTTGCCGGACTTATCAGCCGCTTGTATTTCTACCTTGGCACTGCCTGATACATTGCGTCTATCCGCGCGTTCACGCCGCAAGGCTTCCAGTGCGCGAACTCGACCTTCATTACGTGTGCGCCGAGCTTTGATGCCTTGGCGAATCCAGACTTCTTCCTGGGCGAGTTTTTTATCAAATAAGGCGTTTTCTTTATCTTCATCTTCCAGGGATTTTTGTTTGCGGCTTACATAAGTGGGATAGTCACCGGGCCAGTCGGTTAACTTGCCGCGGTCTATCTCGATGATACGGGTGGAAAGCTTTTGTAAAAACACCCGATCATGGCTGATAAACAGTAAGCTGCCTTGCCATTCAAGCAGGAATTTCTCCAGCCAGATAATCGATTCAATATCCAGATGGTTAGTAGGTTCGTCCAGCAATAACAAATCCGGTTGGTTGACCAGTGCACGGGCGAGCAGAACGCGGCGTTTTAAGCCACCTGAGAGGGCATTAAAATCGGTATCACCATCGAGCTGCAGCTTGGAAATAATCGCATCCAGGCGAGAGGATATCTCCCATCCACCAGCGGCTTCCAATTCATGCTGACATTCGCCTAGCTGGTCTAGCAGTTTTTCATCGCCGCCAAGGGCTATTTCATGCAGTAAATGATAATAACGGGTGAGCAGTTTGCCGGCTTTATCCAAACCATTAGCAACCACTTCATTGATGGTACCATCCAGGTCCGTAGGGACTTCCTGATCAAGCTTGGCAACCTTGATTCCAGGGGGAATGACAATGCTGCCATCATCGGCCTGTATTTCAGCGTTAATCAGTTTAAGCAGGGTGGATTTCCCCGCACCATTACGGCCTAACAGGCAAACTCTCTCGCCTGAGTCAATCTGCATATTGACATCATCAAGCAAGGGTGGCGTGCCGTAACTGAGGCTCAGATTTTTAAGTGTAATTAATGGCATGTAAATCTACAGGAACAGGGCTGGATATTATACTTCAAACACGGTGAATTACCTGCACGGATGTTATAACCCCAATCCCCAGATAGAAACACGGGTGCTGCACATGTTATTGATTCCACAGCAAAACAAAAAATAACCGCGGAACCGAAGGGTGCGACTCATATTTTTTATTTCACTGTGAAACCAATATGATGTGCATGGATGCACGAATGCAGCGATTACAGGATGTAAAAGAGCTGTCATACACATCATACCGCGCCTCTATCTGGGGGTTGGGGTATAATTTGTGAATTAAGTGTTCAAGCAACCCTATTATCAGTTCATCAGACTGCAGAGAACAAAATTCAATGCTGAAATTCGACCAAATCAGTCTTCGCCGTGGCACTAAAATGCTACTGGAAGATGTTAGTTTTCAGGTCCATCGAGGCCACCGGGTTGGCTTGCTTGGCGCTAATGGTTCTGGTAAGTCTTCACTTTTTGCAATGTTGCGCGGTGAGCTCGATTCCGATGTCGGCGACTATAGCTTTAACCCCAATGATGTCCTCGCCCATGTGGCACAAAGCAGTCCCAGTGGCGATCAAGCTGCAATTGAATATGTCATTGATGGTGACCAGCGCCTGCGGGAAATTCAGGCAGGAATTGCTGCGGCTGAAATCAGCGAGGACGACGACGCATTACACCGCTTATATCCAGAGTTGGAAGCCATTGATGGCTATACCGCAACACAACGAGCTGCGAGGTTGTTGCATGGGCTGGGGTTTCCCGCTGCTGATATCGAAAACCCGGTAGGTAGTTTTTCCGGTGGTTGGCGGATGCGATTGAATCTCGCCCAGGCACTGATGTGCCGTTCAGATATTCTACTGCTGGATGAACCGACTAATCACCTTGATTTACCCACCATTATTTGGCTGGAGCGCTGGTTAAAACGCTATCAGGGTATATTGTTGCTGATCTCGCATGATCGAGATTTTTTGGATGCGGCCTGCACCCGGATTGCATCAATTGAGCACCAAACTATTCACCTTTATTCAGGCGACTACAGCCAGTATGAAAGGCAGCGCGCTGAGCGGCTGTCACAGCAACAATCCAGCTTCTTAAAACAACAAGATGAAATCAAACATATTCAGTCTTATGTGGATCGTTTCCGCTATAAGGCAAGCAAAGCCAAGCAAGCGCAAGCGCGTTTGAAAATGCTGGAAAGGATGACGGTTATTGCCCCAGCGCATGTCGATTCGCCGTTTCACTTTCAGTTTTTTAAACCGGAAAAAATGCCACGAGAATTACTCAAAATTGAAGCTGCCACGGCCGGTTATATAGTTGAAGATAAAGAGTTGGAGATTATTCAGCCCTTTAATTTTCGGATAGCCGCCGGTGATCGGGTAGGAATATTGGGTGTTAACGGTGCCGGTAAGTCGACCCTGGTAAAAGCGCTCGCTGATGGTAGTACGCTGTTATCTGGGCAAAGAGAACTCGCTAAAGATTGTAGTATTGGGTATTTTGCCCAGCATCAACTAGAGCAACTACATGCAGATGAAAGCCCGCTTTGGCATATAGAGCAAATCGGCGGCAAAGCCAGCCGCCAGCAATTGTTGAATTTTTTGGGTGGATTTGATTTCCGTGGAGAGCAGGTAACTTCACCTGTAGCACCGCTTTCAGGCGGTGAAAAATCCCGTCTGGCTTTGGCCCTGATTATCTGGCAAAAACCGAATTTACTGCTACTGGATGAGCCAACCAATCACCTGGATATGGAAATGCGCCAGGCTTTGTCACTGGCGTTGGCAGAATACGAGGGTGCTTTGTTAGTGATCTCGCATGACCGCCATCTATTGCGCAGTGTTTGCGATTCCTTAGTAACGGTACATAACAATCAGCTTAAACCATTTGATGGCGATCTCGATGACTGGTCTGCCTGGATGCGGACGCAGGATAGTGGTAAAAACAAGCCGATTGCGGCAGCGGAAGCTGCAAATACAGCAGCCGCTGTTAAACACAAAGAGGCAGTAGTTAGCAAACCCAAACAGACCCGGCAACAACGCCAGCTCGAACGCCAGCTGCAGGCGCGTTTACGCCAGCAGGTACAGCCGCATAGAAAGCAGCTTAAAAAGGTGGAGTCAGAGCTGGAAAACCTTAATAGTCAACAGGAAAAGATTGAACAATTGCTTAGCGATGAATCGATATATTCTGATGATTCTAGAAAGTTAGAGCTGAAAAAGTTACTCGATCAGCAAAGCCAAGTTGCCAAGGCAATGAAAGCCGGAGAAGCCAACTGGATAGAAGCCGCTGATCAACTCGAACAGGCTGAAGCTGCATTGGCGGATAGTGCCTGAGCTTGCGCCCAGTAACTGTAAAGTCTGCTGCTCTGATCCGCAGAAGCTCGACTTAGCCAAGCATTTTTCACGGCTACATAAGCTGCCGTTTTGTAAGCCAAGTGAGGATTTGCTTTTACTTGATTTTGCCAGCGATGGATTAAGTCTACACGATGGAAAAACCCATCTCAGGGTTGATTTTTTGGCCGGTGAAACAGCCCATCGAAAAAAATACGGCGGAGGCCGTGGGCAAGCACTGGCACGGGCTGTGGGTATTAAACCGGGTAAACCCTTGCCGTCAATTGTTGATGCCACGGCGGGCCTAGCCCGTGATGCTTTTGTACTCGCTAGTTTGGGCTGTTCAGTACGAATGATTGAGCAATCCCCGATTGTTGCAGCATTAGTGGAAGATGCAATATTGCGTGCTGCGGATGATCCGGTGTTTCAACAAATGCAAACCACAGGCTTTTCTTTAGAACAGGGCAATAGCATTGAAATACTGGCTGAAATTGCCTGCAATAATCCCCCGGATACGGTTTATCTCGATCCGATGTTCCCGCACAGACAAAAATTTGCAGCGGTGAAAAAAAACATGCAAATGTTGCAACAACTATTAGGGCATAGCCATCAGGGTGAAGATGAAAACTTGCTCAAAGCAGCACTTAGCTGTGCACTAAAGCGCGTGGTAGTAAAAAGACCAAAAGGCGCCCCCAACTTGGCAGATCAAAAACCATCAGCAGTCATCCAGACGCGTAAAACCCGTTATGATCTTTATCTCCGCTGCTAATACAGCGAATCACCCGCCATATTGAATAAAGGACTCGTTAATGCGTGATATTTACTTTCCAGAAAAAGATCAGCCCTTGCGTGAAGATGTACATGTGCTGGGCACTCTAGTAGGTGAAGTGTTGGCTGAACAGCAGGGGCCGGAATTCCTTCAGCAGGTAGAAGCGGTTCGACTTGCGGCTATTGCTCGGCGAGAAGGCAAGGACGACTCAGCTGAGGCACTGGATAATTTGTTGACGAATATGGATGTGGCAGCAGCTGACTCTCTGGTGCGGGCTTTCACGACCTATTTCCAGGTAGTGAATTTAGCAGAAAAGGTGCATCGAATCCGTCGTCGCCGCGACTACCAACGCCGCGGCGAAAGTGCTCAACCCGGGGGTTTACAAGCAGTGATGCAAGAACTCGCATCACAACCACTGGCGGCTGTAATGGAAGCCCTCAATAGCCTTAGTATTGAGCCGGTGATGACAGCACACCCAACGGAATCTACCCGCCGTACACTGTTGGAAAAAGAGCAGAAAATTTTACGCTTGTTAGTATCGCGCCTAGACCCATCGCGCACACCGGAAGAAGAGTCTGCTGCGCTGGAGCGAATTCGTGCGGCGGTTACCAGTAACTGGCAGACTGAAATGTATCCTGATCAGCGACTTTCAGTCAGAAATGAAATGGAGCATGTACTGTTTTATCTGACGGATGTGTTGTACCGGGTAGTGCCACCTTTTTATGAGGGCTTGCAGCAGGCACTTGAGTCTAACTGGGAAGAAGGCGGGCAGTGCGTGTTACCGGCCTTGTTGCATTTCGGTTCATGGGTGGGCGGCGATATGGACGGTAATCCTAATGTGGACGGCAGTACTATCAGGCGCTCACTGGAATATCAACGCCATCAAATCATTAAAAAGTACCTGCCAGAGATGCATTCTTTATCGCGTTTTTTGAGTCAGTCATTAACCGAGGTTGATGTCAGCGAGACTGTGCTGGAGAGGCTGGAAACTTATCAGCAATTGCTTCCCCAAGAGGCTAAAAACATCGGCAAACGAATCCGTAATATGCCCTATCGTTGTTTACTGAAATTGATGATAGCGCGTATGCGTGCTGTGCTTGATCAAAGTGAAGGTCGTTATCTGAGTAGCGATGAATTTCATTTCGATTTGAAAATAATCCGTCAGTCCTTGGAAGCAAACAAGGGCCAACGGGCGGGCATGTTTGCGCTCAATCGATTGCAACTTAGAGAAAAAACCTTCGGTTTCCATTTGGCAACGCTGGATATTCGTCAGGATTCTCTGGTCCACCGCCAAGTCATTGCTTTAATTCTTGGCGACGAAGACTGGCTTAGCAGCGCTGCAGAAAGTAGAGCATTACGCTTAAGCCAACTGTTATCTTCAGCTGAATTACCGGCACTGCCCGATGATGCCAGCGTGAGCAAAACTATTGAGGTTTTTCGTAGTATTGCCTGGGGTCAAAAGAATTTTGGCAGGCTGGCATTAGGTCCCTACATTATCAGCATGACCCAGGGAGCGGATGATGTATTGAGTGTGTTGTTGCTCGCGCGCTTGGCAGGTTTGGTGGATGAGAACAATCATGTTCCGCTGGATATTGCACCCTTACTTGAAACAGTTGAGGATTTAGAAAATGGCGAAGCTATTTTTAATCAGCTGTTCACCGATCCTGTATATACAGCTCATCTTAAATCGCGTCAGCAACAGCAAATTATCATGGTAGGTTATTCCGACTCTAATAAGGACGGTGGTCTGGTATCGGCACGCTGGGCATTAGCTACAGCGCAATCGCAGCTCTCCCGGGTAGCGACTAAGCACAAGGTGAGACTGGGGTTTTTCCACGGTCGCGGGGGCACAGTGAGTCGCGGTGGCGGGAATGTAGTTGCTGCTATTATGGGCGCACCCCGTGGCACGGTGAATGGTTTCTTGCGGGTCACTGAGCAGGGTGAAGTTATTAACCAAAAATACGGTAATCGCGCGATTGCTGAGCGCAATCTGGAACTGGCGACCGCAGCGACCCTGAAACGCAGTTTGTCTGAGGTTTCTGAAGCCAAACAAGAATGGCAAGAAGTGATGGCTTTTATGGCCAGTCAATCTAAAAAAACCTATAGGCATTTGGTGTATGAGCACCCGCATTTTATAGACTATTTTCGGCATGCGACCCCGATTGATGTAATTGAGCGCATGGGTATAGGCTCTAGACCCGCCTCTCGTCGTTCCGGTATTGGGGTTGAAAGTCTGCGCGCAATCCCCTGGGTGTTTTCCTGGGCCCAGTGCCGTATTAGCCTACCTGCGGCATATGGAATTGGCTCGGCACTGAGTGCGGCAGTCGAACAATTTGGTGAAGATAGACTAAAAGAAATGGCAAATGAATGGCTGTTTTTTGGCAGCATGTTAGCAGATGTCGAAATGGCACTGGCTAAATCCGATCTTGATATTGCCCGTCACTATCGAGTGCTAGCACCCGAGTCTAGTCGGTTAGTATTTGATCTCATAGAAAATGAATTGCGGCTTGCCCGGAGTATGATTCTCAGAATAAAAGAGCAGGATAACCTGCTGGATGGTGAGCGCACACTACAACGCTCTATTCGTTTGCGTAACCCTTATGTTGACCCAATGAGTTTGCTGCAGGTTGATTTGCTTAGGCGCTGGCGTGCAGGGGGCAGTGTTGACAATGAACTGCTTGAAGCCTTGCTGGTAACGGTAAACGGGATTGCCCGTGGGATTCAAAATACTGGTTAATTACATCTGTGGTAGTGCATATTACTGTTTCATGGTCCAGGCGTAGCGTTAATCATTTAGTTGAATTGTCCGCATCAAGCTCATATCCTGTAACCATGATTCAGCTACCCAGTATAGAACCGGTATTTCGTCCGCCCTCCGAGGCCCGCAGTTTAATTTTGCAAGTTACCAATGGTTGCTCGTGGAATAATTGTACATTTTGTGAAATGTATACCCAAGCGCAGAAGAAGTTTAAGCTCAAACCTCAGGCGGAAATCGAGCAAGAACTCGCAGCTGTGGCGAACATGGATATTCCTGTCCGGCGAATATTTCTCGCTGATGGGGATGCAATGACCTTATCGTTTCGGCGCTTACAGAAAATTATGCAGGCGATCAACCGATATCTACCGAATGTTCAACGGGTTGCTTCCTATTGCCTGCCGCGCAACCTAAAAAATAAAACTGCCGAAGAGCTGGCAGAGCTAAATAAAATGGGTTTGAGCCTGTATTATGTTGGCTGTGAATCCGGTGACGACCTGGTATTGCAGCGGGTGCATAAAGGTGAATGTTTTGAATCTTCACTGCAGGCATTGCAAAAAATTAAAGCCGCTGGGGCTAAAAGTTCAGTAATGATTCTTAACGGCATGGGTGGCAAACGCTATAGTCAGCAGCACGCTGTTAACTCTGCGCGTTTGATGAATGCAGCACAGCCGGAATACCTGTCGACATTAGTCATCAGTTTTCCTGCTGGCATTGAGCGTTACCAAACTGGATTCAAAGGCGAGTTTGAAACGCTGGAACAGACTGGTTTGTTCCAAGAAATGTACTGGTTATTAGATACACTGGAATTAAACAATACGATTTTTCGCAGTGATCACGCCTCCAATTATCTGATTCTAAAAGGTAGATTGGGTAAGGACAAGTCCCGCTTATTGAATACCGTTCGTGAGGCACTGGAAACCCCGGGGTCTGTGCAATTACGCCCGGAATGGATGCGGGGTTTGTAAAGAATTACAGCATCTTAGTATCGAAATAAAAAGAAAAAATATAAAAAGCACACCTAAAAAATGAGGTGCCGCCTCGTAGGCCGGCATCACAAGTATCTGTATTCCTGCTCTGGCGTGAGCTTGAATTCGCTTATCTACGACAGACAATATTCCAGTAACCATTATACTTATGAAAGAAATCCTGGATAGCTGCGTATTTCCCGCCGTTTATATTTAAATCTGGTTTTATCGTACCCCAGTCAGCTAAGTCTTGCCTGAGCAGCTTTTAACTGAAAGCAAGATTAATTTAAGAATCGCTTTAGACCGGAAGGCGTAAACAAACTGTTTTTTACGGCTTTGCCATTGAATTCGTTTTGAGTCCGCCGCTCGTTTTGCAAGCCCATGACGCTGTACTTCTGGCTGTGTAGGTCATGGAAAACATTAATGACCGGAAATATACCGGGCATATCGGGGAAAAATTTAGGGAAAGAAAGACTGACTCTCCATAATTCTCCCTGCTTGTTGTACTGGTCGGCGATAACAACCTGCCAACTGTCCTCATCCAGATAAAAGTCCCGACGGGAATATACATGTCGCCACTCTTTTTTCAGGCTTGCGGACAATACCCATACTCTATGGAGTTCGTAACGAGTATGCTCAGGATTGATGTGCTGCTTTGATAACAAGTTTTTATAGCGTAAGTCTTTACTGCTGAGTTGGGTGTTGTTATAGGGAATATAAATCTCGCGTTTTTCCAATAATTGCCAGTCAAAACGATCCGGGGAACCATTAATTAAATCGGTATCGTCGACAGTTCTTAAAGAGTCGGCTATTGTAACCGGGGTGTCGTAGGAAAGATTTGGAGCCCGGATTGCGCGCCGTCTACCTTTGTCCCATAACCATGCCGATCGAACATTGTTCAACTGGTCCAGAGGGTCCAGCACCAGCGCACCACCGCCGGCTTTACTCGCAGGTGCAGTAACCCTGGCAATTAGCGATACAAAATTATTGCTATCGATGTTCTCATTATAAAAGTCGAAACGGACGATTGATTTTCTGGTAATTAAAGCATGTTTGCCGTTTTTATAAACCACAGCATCGCTAGCAGTATTTGTGAGTTGTTTTCCACGCCAGCGGGCGATATGGTTGAAATAAACTTCAAGGGCGGAGGCGGGAATCGGAAAAGGTATTCCCGGTAAAGCATCAACAAAACCACTTTTATCAGTATTTAACTTTGCGGTCAAAGTATTTTTGTAAGTGTTTTGGTAGACCCATTCAGGTGCAGTAAATGTGCGCTGGCTAGGGTAAATGGGCATTTTGAAGGTTTCAGGATAGTGCTTGAAAAGCGCGAGCTGACCGGCAGTTAAATTCATTTTATACTGCGTATGGTTGTCTGCAGTAATGATGAATAACGGTTGCTGGTTATCGATAAAAACCGTGCTATCTACCCACTCTGGTATGAGCCCACCATTTCCGGCACGGGTAGCACCGAATGGGGTTAAAGTTTTGCCCAGTAAGCTTTGTTGTTCCGCGTTTACTTTAGCATTTGCCATGCTGCTAAAAAATATAAATATCAATGCGATTAGAGTTTTATGCAATTGAAGACTACCTCAATTCAATATGGGAATATGGTTCGGCTTCTAAGGGGTTTTCGCACACCAGGCTTCATTCTGTTGTAGTATTTCCATGTTAATGCCGTGTTTTCCCGGCCCACGAGCCGGGATAGTTTCCGCTAGGGCGTCCGTTGTTTTTTCAAGGCTGCGCTATTTACCAGCGCCATTTTTGTACCATCAGGACTAATGACCAGGCGGGTGATGTTATTAAGCTCATACGCGCGCAAATCCATGACCAGTTTCCAGTTGTTGTCGCCAATTTCACGGTTATAGAGTTTGCCACCCAGGGCTGTCCACAGCGTACCCTCGGCAGTGATGGCAAAGTCTTCGTGTTGCGGAAATAGTTTGGCAATCACCGTTTTCTCTCTAGTAGCGAGGTTAAAAGCTGTGATTTTCCAGGGTGATGCGCTTTTATCCACAAACAGTAGATCGCCGGTTAAGGGGTTTTTCGTGATCGCCCTGCCGATACTCTCGGCAATGGCAACCTGCTCATCTTTGCTGGCGTATAGGATTAAGGAAAACGGTTCCGGCAGCAGGAAAAGGGCAACAGAACCGGGAGAAAACCAGCTGTAATAACCTACTGTGCTTAATTCTTCCGCAAGGTTATTGAATTCATTAGTTTCCAGATCTAAAAGAGACAATCGCTGAGCGCCACCCATTTCCACTCGTACCACGCTCAACTTATTTTCGTGTGGAGCAGGGCGCGGGGAATACTCGCTTTCCGGGGTTCGGCTGATGCGAATGTTCAAACTGCCTTCTATATCGTAGTACCAGATATCAGTTTGCCCGTCATCGGCGCGGCTGTAATAAATTCGCTTGCCGTCGGTGCTGAAAGCTGGTTGATTATCATAACCCTCATGGGTACTGATATTTACCGGTTCTGCGTAATCTGTGCTGAGGTCCAGCAGGAAAATTTCTGTTTCTGGTAGCGCGTCAGCTGCCGTCAGAAGCTGAGGGGAAAGCAAGAAAAATCCAATCAGAATTGCGGATAGCAAGGGCATGGTTTAGGTCGTCCGTGGTAGTTGATTGATGTTAGTGATGAGCCCATTGATTAATTCGTTGCGCCAGCCTTGAAAGCGCGCAGGCAGTTGATTTACTGGGCGAGTAAGAATTAAATATTCCAACTCTTTTTTGCTGGCTAATATGGTGCTTTCGATACCCAGTTGGGAGGCCAATTCCGACAGGTCAGCCCGAACCTGATCCAGGCTGTTTTTTTCCTCAGAATCTAAGGGTAACGGCGGCTGTGGTGTGCTGAGAGCATCACTCTTTTCGCTTCGAATTTTGGATACTAGCTCAAGAATGCTGCGGCTGTGTCTTTGCAGTGCTCTGGGGTGTGCCTGTGTACATTCTTTTAAATTTTCTGCAGTAGTCGGCATGTTCTGTGCTATTGCCATCAGGTCGTTGTCACGAAGGATAAAAGTTCGGGGTAAATTGCGTCTTTCGGCTTCCAGCTCACGCCAATGGCAGAGCGCCTGCAGAGTCTTTTGTGGTTTCGGTTTCAGTCTCCAGGCATTTCTGAATCTTAAATACAATTGATCAAAGTCTATACTCATGCGGGCCTTGTTGAGTTGTAGCTGACTGTCTTCAGTGACCCAGGTTTGCCGTCCCAGTTTTTCCAGCTCTGTAGTGACTTGAGTATAAATCATTGGCAAATAACTGACATCAAGAGCGGCATAGTGAAGCTGCGAATCGCTCAAGGGTCGTTGTAACCAGTTTGAGCGTGACTCACCTTTATCTATTAGCACCCCAAGTTGCCATTCCAATAGTTTTTGATAACTGATTTGCAGCGCTTGCCCGAGATAGGAGGCCGCAAGTTGCATATCAAACATGGGTTCAGGCATACACCCAACAGATTTTTGTAATACTTCCAGGTCCTCTGATGGTGCGTGTAAGAGCTTTAAAATATCTGGGTTGGACAACATTTCCACCAAAGGTTGGAAATCTGTAATTTTCAATGGGTCAACCAACCATACTGTATGACCATCACTGACCTGAACCAGACCGAGTATCGCATAATAGGTTCTTTCGCGAATAAACTCGGTATCGATCGCAAGGATTTTTTGTTCAGCCCAGAGCTTCCCGGCGTTAAATAAGCCGTTGTTTGAATTGATGATTATTGGGTTTTGCGCGGCTTTTTCTGCCTTCGCAATCAATCTGCTTTGAGTCATACTTGCTAAAATTGCCATTTAGTATTGTTATGACCGCATTTTATAGGGTTTCAGAGCCCTTGTCGTCAGCCGATTTCTGCGGTATTGTGACACAAGTTATGGTTTTCAGAGACTCAACATAGAATGGGCTCTGGTTATTTGGACAAATTGCAAAACAGGGAAGTGCTCATGCCATCATTTTTCAAGGGTTCAATTACATTTTTAATATGCCAACTAACACTTGGGCTGTTAGTTAGTACTGCGATCTGGGCGCAGGAAGAAACAGAACCACCCGCTGAACTGAACGACGCTGTCGCTGAAACTATACCCGAAGAGGCAATAGTCGAGCTGATTGATGATACAGTTGCCGATGAGATAGCTACTGAAGAGGTAGCCACAGACGAAGCTGCCACAGATGAAGCTAGCGCAGATGAAGCTACCACAGATGAAGCTACCACAGATGAAGCTACCACAGATGAGGTAAACACGACTGAAGCTGAAGAAAGTATTGAAGCTATTGCCGAAGAGCTACCCTTAGATGAGCCGCCAACTATTGAAGGTGCAAAAATAGTCATTGATGAGTCTGGCGAAGATATTTCAGCTGAGGCCGCAGCGGAGGAAGTACCTGCGGTAACTGTTGAAACCCGGCGCTCAGTTAATCGCCTCGGTATTGATACCAGTGATGAATTTGATCTGGACATGAGCGCGCCGATTATGATGGCACCCGCAATTGCACCCCCGGAGGTCACTCTTCCTGATGCTCAGCAAGATGCTGAGTTACAAGATGCACTGGTCCGTCTGGCATTAGATCCTACTGATACTGAAGCATTGGTTATACGCAACACTATACTTGCAAATGTAATAAATCAGGCAAATGCAGCAGTAGAAGGAAACGAACTGGGGTTGGCGTGGCGAATGGAGTCCGCTGTTCGCACCGTGGATGATGAGCAAGCAGGCCTGCAAGCACTAGTGGCAGCAATTCTCGCAAAGACAAGTCACAACAGTAGTGTTACAGCAGCGGCAGCTAATATAACGGCAGGACAGTATTTCGAACCCGAAGGAGATAATGCCTTTGCCCGTTACAATGAAATGTTGAATGAAAATTCACAGGATCAAGTTGCTACAGCAGGTATGAATTCCTTATTGCTTGCAGTGATCGCAACTTCCGATACAAGCGCTGCAGCCGGGAATTACGAACAAGCACTGGAGCTTCTGGATCAGGCAAGTGTAATTCCTTTAAGTTCAGCACAGTTAAGTCAGGCCCGTATTGACATCAACGCAATATTAGCGTCGTCTATTGCAGACAAACAAAGAAATCTCGTCGCATTGATTGATGCGGGTAATTTCGCAGCAGCAGATACTCAGCTAGCTGAGTTGGTGGCTCTTGGCGCAAACCCTGATGAAGTGTCCCGCTTGCGTCAGAGTTTGGCCGATGCGCGTGTTTATGGCAGCTTTTTCCCGGGTCAGCAAATACAGGATTCATTTACTGGTGTACTGCCCGGACAGACACCCATTATGGTGGTAATTCCGGCTGGGAATTTCCTTATGGGGTCCGACACTTCCGTGAAAGGTTCTTCCAATAGCGAAAGGCCGGTACATCTGATCACTTTTGCGCGTGGCTTTGCGATGGCTCAGCACGAGATAACCGTGGGTGAGTTTATGCTTTTTGCAAATGACACCCAATTCCTTAGTGATGCAGAGCGACTCGGAAAATCCCGAGTTTATGATGAAGACAATGGCACCATAGCCGAGAAAGAGGATGTGAACTGGCGGCATGATTTTTATGGTGAAGTTGCCGACTTAAAATTACCGGTAATTCATGTTTCTTGGGCTGATACCTCCGCTTACACTGCATGGTTGTCAGAAAATACCAATAGAACCTATCGCCTACCTTCCGAAGCAGAATTTGAATACAGCTTACGCGCGGGTACCTTAACTGATTATTGGTGGGGCGAGGACACGCCGGAAGAAGTTGTAACCAATATAACCGGTGTGCGCGATAAGTCGGCTTCGGGCAGGCGTTGGACCGATGGTTTTAAACGCTACAAAGACGGGTACTGGGGACCAGCACCAGTAGCTAGCTTTGTACCCAATGCGTTCGGGCTTTATGATATGGGTGGCAATGTCAGTGAATGGGTAGAGGATTGTTGGCACTCCAGTTATGTACAGGCACCTACAGATGGATCGGCTTGGGTTAACCCCGGTTGTACTCGTCGCGTATTGCGTGGCGCGTCCTGGAGCTCTGCTCCGGAACAGGCTCGATCTGCTTCGCGTATTTCTGCTGCTTCAAGTTCGCGTTTTTCTCGGGTAGGCTTCCGTGTGGTACGCGACTTATAAGCGAGATGCCTGAACATTCTGAAATGTTTTAGAATGCTTAAGGCCTTTGAGTTAGCTCCACCTGACCTGTATGCACAGCTGTCAAAATAGTTGCAAGCCTTAAACCTGCAGTACTTAGCCTTTGTTTTATCAACAGGTCTGCCTGCTGTTCAAACGCTTTACTGATTTTTACGCGGCCTTTTGGCGGGTATATTTTATCACCCAGTACAAGTTGATGTGATTCGTTAGTCCAGCCTTCCACCGATGAAAGCTGCCAGGGTAATTCGAGCGCCTTATCGGGTTGCGCCTTGGCCTGTAGCTGACTAGCAAGTGCAAGCCACCTACTGTATCGACGCCGAATAACTCCGGTATCCCATAATTGATGCAGACGGATCGATGCACCATGAAACTTAACCTTCACATCATTTCCACCCCGATCATCTTTAAAGCCTGCATGCAGGGGCTGGTGCAAATCTCCAAGCAGATGGCATAACCAGTTAAATGCTTTAATGCGTTCGACCTTGGGCAGTTCGGATTGCTGGAGTCGAGCCGCAAAGTATTTGATTTTCTCGGTTACGCAACGGCCATCTGCACAATCTCGCTCGGCGTTGTAGTGCCGGACTCCCCGAGGTAAATTAACATAATGAAACGGCCGGGTAGGGTCATATTGGTCTTGTTCACGCACAATATCCGGCCAATTACAGGAAAAATACAGCGTTTGATTGCTGGTGTCACCCAATATTTCCGCCAACCAATCTCGTGTTTGTGGAGCTATGCGGTCGATTGCAATTTTACCGACGATCGCATGTCCGTCCCGCCCCCAGGAATAGCTATTAGCTGAGATGCTGACAAGCAGACTGGTAAGGAAAATCAGGAAAAGCTTTTTCATTGCGATTGCTCTCATTTGTGAATCTCAACTATACATCAATCATCAGGGTTTTTACTTTTGCTAAGGCGTAAAGATACCTGCAGATAATATTTTTCCTTAGCGATCTCTGCGTCTTTGCGAGAGTAAAATCTCTACAACAAGGGCTTGGTTGGTTGATGACGCTAGGTTTAGAAGTTATCCGTAGATGCAAACATTCCAACTTTCAGATCTTTGGCAGTGTAAATCTCACGATCATCAACAAAAACTTTACCATTGGCGATCGCCATAATCAGGCGGCGTTCGATCAAACGGCTTAGTTCGATTTCATAGCGGACTGTTTTTGCTGAAGGTAGAATTTGACCAAAGAACTTAACTTCCCCCGCACCCAATGCTCGCCCTTTACCTTGATTCCCTTTCCAGCCAAGAAAAAAGCCCAGTAACTGCCAGAGAGCATCCAGCCCGAGACAGCCTGGCATTACTGGATCGTCTTTAAAATGCACATCAAAAAACCAGAGGTCAGGATGAATATCAAATTCAGCCACAATTTTACCTTTCCCATGTTCGCCGCCGTCAGCTGAAATTTCAGTGACCCGATCGACCATCAACATATTGCCACGCGGTGATTTTGCAATATCAGACCCAAACAACAAACCTTCGCCACAGTCGAGCATATCTTGTTTTGTATAGCTTGATTTTCTATTCATATCGTTTGTTTCATTTCCGTGAATAGTTCATCTTACTTGCAGGACAAAGCTTACGCTAGTGTATAGATTGAGAGATTGTTAAAGAAAACGATGCAGAAATGGTGCCGGGGGGGGGAATCGAACCCCCACTCTGTTACCAGAACTGGATTTTGAATCCAGCGCGTCTACCAGTTCCGCCACCCCGGCAGCAGATTAGGGCGCTAAGTATACCGACTTTAAGCTGCTGGGTGAACCTTTCAATCGAGATTACGAAAGTATTGCCTGATTATCGGATTAAAGCGTTCGAAATCTACCAGGAAGGAGTCATGACCCTGGAGTGAATTGGGCTGATGGAATTCAACCCGGGTGGCGCAGGTATCGAGGCCCTCGGCCAGCTCTTTTTGCTGGTGCAGAGGAAACAACAGGTCACTATTGACACCAATAATACAGGCTGAGGCCAGTTTTACTTGGCACAATTTTTCAGCGATTCGTTGATGTCCAGGTACTTCTACAGAATGGCAGAGCTTGCGGGGATCTCGGGTGACATCAAACCAGTCCATTGCCCTTGAAAGATAGATGTAACTGGTAGGGTCGAATTGGCCAACAAAACGGTCTGCAGCCGCTTGCAGATAGGACTCAATCGCATAGTTCATGCCCCAGGTGGTTTGTGGAAATCGCACTTGGTCATCCCGCCCGAAGCGAGAACGCCACTCTTCTGCAGAGCGGTAAGAGACCATGCCGATTTTGCGTGCCAGGCGCATGCCCTCCTGTGGCCAGCAGTCTTCTGTATAGTTTCCAGCCTGCCAATTAGGATCCTTACAGATAATTTCCCGTTGCATCGAGCGAATGGCAATGGCGTAGGGCTCTGCTGCTGCGGCTGTTGATATGGCGAGAAAGTGCTGACAACGCCCCGGGTTTTGTTTTAGCCAAGCCAGCGCTGTCATACCACCCATTGAGGGGCCAACCACGGCGGCTACCTTATCAATACCCAAGTATTCCAGCAACAAGCTGGCTGAGCTAGCAATATCTTCTATGGCTAGCTCCGGAAAATCCAGTCGCCAGGGCTTTCCAGTGTCGGGATTTATACTTGCAGGACCCGTTGAGCCTTTGCAACTACCGAGTGAGTTTATGCAAATAACATTCCAGTGATTGGTGTCAATGGCACGACCAACACCGATTACCTGCTCCCACCAGCCCAGGCTGGGGTCAGCGGTGCTGGCAGTAGCATGCGCGGTGGGTGATAAACCAGTGAACAATAGAACAATATTACTGTTATCTGTATTCGCCTGACCAAATCGTTCGTAGGCTAACTGCAGCGCTGGCAGACTGCCTCCCCGATGAAATGCAAAAGGCTTGTCGTGTTTAAATATTTTACTTCCTGGGGGTGTATTGCTGAACACAGTATTCTCTTTGCTAGTTTTTATGGGTTAATTATAGGTTATACCACGACCAGTTCCTAAGCTCATCGTGTATCATTAAAAAATGAAGTCAAGAGAGGTCATCAGCTCGCAGCCCGGTATACACCCAGACTTGAGAAAAGTTATCTTAAAACATTCTGAAAATGAATGGAAACAACCTATTCGCGCACATACCGGGCTGGCTTTTGAGCGCTTTAATAGACTACGCGAAACCGCTGGGTTTGATGGATTTATCCTTGATGTAGGTTGTGGTACAGGGCAGGGAACCTTGCAACTGGCACAGCAATATCCTCAATCTCTGCTTGTTGGTATTGATCAGTCTGAGCAACGACTCGGAAGGGGAGTGCTGAGAGCTGAACAAAAAACCCTGCTTAACAGTGGTTCAGTCCGAATTGGTAACTGTATGCTTCTACGCGCCGAAGCCGCCGATTTTTGGCGCTTGCTCAGTGTGGAAGGGCTAAAGCCTGAAAAAATATTTATTTTATATCCAAACCCTTGGCCAAAACCTGGGCAGCTACTGCGCCGTTGGCATGCGCACCCGGTTTTCCCTACTTTAATGGCTTTAGGGTCACCAATTGAACTTCGCAGCAACTGGAAGATATATTTACAGGAATTTGCTCAGGGAGTTGCCCTGCTTACCGATGAAAAGCCTGAAGTTAAGCTTCTTCCGACAGCGAAATTTGCAGGTGTTTATAGCACACCGTTCGAGAAAAAATATTTTGAAAGCGGACATGCCCTGTGGTGTCTGCAAACATAAGATAACAATTCAACACCGCGTGGGCATAAATACCCACGCAACGACTAGTTTATTGTTTGTATTCTTGAATGCCTTGCAAGGAGTTATAAATCATGGTGACAAATTGATCCGGTTTAATCCACACTTTACCCAAGCTTTCATCCCATTTTGCGGTTGGTTTTAGAGCAATAATTTCACTCAGAGTTTTTTCTTCAGCAATTAACAGCCGCACTGATTGTGTTGCTTCCGCCAGAAACTCACCATAAGCTTTAAGTTCAGCATAGCTGCCTAAAGGCCCATGACCCGGGATAATCTTGGTTTCGCTATTGGCAAGTTCCAGGGCTTTGTTTACGCCGTTAATAATTCCCTCAATATTACCGCCGGCATCGAGGTCTATATAAGGATAGAAACCTTGGAACCAGAGGTCGCCCATATGAATGACATTACTTTTCGGAAAATGTATCAGCGCATCACCGTCGGTATGTGCGTTGGCAATATGGTAGGCGGTGGCAGTTTCACCATTAAAGTGCAGGGTGGCCTCATCGCTGAAAGTTATATTCGGCATTGCAGCAGCAGGATAGGCGGGGGTTGATGTTTGCATATAAGTACTGAAGTGTTCAGAACTCATACGAGTATATACATTATTGTGCGTGAGAATAACCGCGCCGGCTTTACCAATTGTTTCATTACCGCCAACATGGTCACCGTGGTAATGGGTATTAATAACATAGCGGATGGGTTGGTCACTAATTTTGCGGATGGCTTCCAATAAGCCCTCTGTTATGGGTGCAAGTTGATCATCAATAATAAACACACCATCCTTGCCACTAGAAATAGCAACATTACCACCTTGACCTTTGAGCATGGTTAGATTATCGCTCAGGCGGGTAGTGGTGTATTCAACTGCAAGAGCCGCCTGACTTACAATTGTCAGTAATAGTAACATCATGAATGCCGTGGTTTTAGCTTTTAATGTAAACATAATCATTTTTCCTTGGCCCGTAAAATCAGGCTTATGGGGGTTTTAGATGAGGGTTTGACGCTAACGGTAGCCGCCTGCAAGTCGTTAGCACTTACATCTGCGCTACCGGTGGCAGAGAGCTTGGCTGAGAGCAGTAGTTCAGGAAAATCCAATAGTGTATTGCCGAGTTGGAGAATGTCGGCATCAGTCAGTTCCAGAGATAATGGGAGTTGCGATGCCGGCAGGCGTTTAACGGCCAATGGCATGCCCGCCTGACCGGGTATTTTGAGGAATACAAATACACTAGCTTGCGGACTCAAGCTGGAATGAAGTGACTCATCAACTGCGATGTTAATGTTTATTATTGCAGTTTCAGTCACCGGTGCTTGTATACCCAGAGCGGACCTGGATTGACTGATTTGCTGCTTGATGGTTGTACTGATATTACTCGCAGGATCAATTTTAGCTAGCAGATCGCCCCAGAGTTCCAGTGCCCGTAGGTGATTGCCCTCAGCGGCGGCGGCAATGCCGAGCATCCATTGGGCTTTTTGTAGCTCAGGGTCTGCCGCATACGCTTGTTCCAGATAAGTTCTGGCTTCTGCCGGAAAACCCTGCTGGCTTGGCTCGGTAGCCTGCACAATAGCGCTACCAAGTTCCATTTTGATATACGGATCAGCGGGTGCGAGCGTGAGTGCTTTGCGATAGATATTTATTGCTTGCTCGGCTTGGTTCATATTCAGCAAGCTACGCCCTAGCAGCATCCAGCCTTCAATATTATCTGGGTTTTTTTGTAATTCTATACGCAGCTTGGAAATGGCTTCATCCATACTTTGCGGGCTGTCGCCGGCTTGTTGTAGCGCTAATGACTGCAGTGCGGCTGGATTTCCGACAGTAGAATACACTAACCAAGTTAGGCTGGGCAATGCAACTACAAGAATCATCACCATCAAAATCGACTTTCGGGCTTGCAGTAAAGGCAGCAACAGGAAAGCAAGACCCGCGAGCACCAGCGCTAAGCCATAGAGTAAGAAACTAATCGTCATGCGGCTTTTGATCCTTGTTATTCGGCATGTTTTGATTTTCTAGAAATTGCTGGTTGCGTTTACCAATCACTAGGCCTATGACTACCGCGGCTATCAAAAAAAATACGGCGGGTCCTAACCACAGCAGATAAGTAGACTTATCCAGACGCGGACGATAGAGAACAAATTCACCATAGCGTTGCACTAGAAAATCTTTAACTTGTGTATCTGACTTCCCAGAGCGGATTAAATCCAACACTTCACGGCGCAGGTCTTGCGCGAGTTCGGCATCGGAATCAGCCAGGTTTTGATTTTGGCAAACCAGACAGCGTAATTCGGCTACCAGCTTGTTAAAACGGGACTCTTGGGTTTGGTTATCAAATTCAAGCGGTGGTGCGGCTACACTAAAGGCACTTAAAAGAACAATGCTAATGCCAAATATTAAATATATAAGCGTGTTTTTCATGTGTTTATTGCCCACTGACTTCACGCGCTATAGTAGCTAGTAAAGGTTGGATTTCGCGCTCGAAAATCTGTTGATTGAGAACGCCAATATGCTTGTAACGCACATTTCCTTTGGCATCAATAATAAAGCTTTCCGGGGCCCCATACACGCCAAAATCAATCGCTGTGCGACCAGAATAATCGCTCATGTTTATGCTGTAAGGGTCGCCGAACTGTTTTAACCAAGCAATAGCCTCAGTCGGCTCATCTTTCCAGTTGAGACCGACAACAGGGAGTATCCCAGAACGAGATAGTTGATTCATAAACGGGTGTTCAACCCTGCAGGCTGCACACCAGCTGCCCCAGACATTTAATAAGTAAGTTGTACCAAGTAAGTCGGATTTACTCACAAAAACTTCCGGCTGACCCACCAATGGCAGATTAAAATCAGGTGCGGGTTTATCAATCAAGGGTGATGGGATCAAGCTTTTTGTGTCAGCATTTTTCAAGCCAAAGCCGAGCAGTATTGCCAATATCGCAAAAGAAATTAAGGGTAACCAACGCTTCATGGCATAGATCCATTAGTTAGCGGGTTTGTGTTATTTGAGGGTTCTGCGCTCGGCTCATTTTGATGTGTTTTTTTGCGCCGGTAGCGTCGGTCGCTAAGTGCAATTAAGCCGGCGAAGGTCATCATCAGCGCACCCAGCCAAATCCAGCGAATAAACGGTTTCTCGTAGATGCGTACTGCCCAAATCTGTCTAGCTTCATCGAGTGGATCACCCAGCGAAACATAAAGGTCGCGGGTAAAGCCCGGGTCAAGTGCAGCTTCAGTCATTATCTGATTATTACGATACTGGCGTTTTTCTGGATACATTGTACTTATCAACTTGCCATTTTTTGTAACCAGAAAGGTCCCGCGTTCAGCGCTAAAATTTGGCCCATCAATATGTTCGGTGCCTTTAAAGGTGAATTGGTACTCGGCAATGGTATAGCTATCACCGGAACCCATGGCAAGGTGTTTTTCAGTGCTGGTGGTTTCAACCATGGCAACCCCTATAACAAATACCCCGACGCCGATATGTGCCAGCACCATAGCAAATTCACTGCGTGGCAGCGTGAAACGATTGTTTTTTCGAAACCGTTCAATGGTATAACGGAGCGTTCCGGAAATCACCCAAGTGCCGGCAAATACACCACTTAGCGTGCGCAGGTTGCTGGCATCATTCTGCCATGCAACCATGGCTGTGACTGCAATGCTGATAAATAGCGGCACTAGCAGCTTAGACAACACTCGCCCGGCTTTATCTTGTTTCCAGCGGGAATAAGCAGCGAGCGGGATAAGCATTACTAGTGGCGCCATAATTACAATAAATAGGCTACCGAAATACGGTGGACCCACTGATATTTTGCCCATACCGAAGGCATCGGCAATAATCGGGTACAGGGTGCCTAGCAGAACCATAAATAATGCCACTGTTAATAACAAGTTATTAATTAAAATCAGCGACTCACGCGAGAACCAGGTGAAGCCGCTGCCGGAAATCATTTTGGGAACACGCAAAGCATACAGTGCCAGCGAGCCACCCACAATTACCCCTAAGTACATCAGAATAAATACCCCGCGAGTCGGGTCGGAAGCAAATGCGTGCACGGAGGTGATTACCCCGGAACGAACCAGAAATGCTCCCAGTAGTGATAGCGAGAACGCGGAAATAGATAACAGCAGAGTCCAGCCAATGAAGGAGCCGCGTTTTTCTGTGACGGCCTGTGCATGCAATAAAGCCGTGCCGACTATCCAAGGCATAAAGGAGGCGTTTTCTACCGGGTCCCAAAACCACCAGCCACCCCAGCCGAGCTCGTAATACGCCCACCAACTGCCCAAAGCGATACCGAAAGTAAGGAATGACCAAGCCAGCAATGTCCACGGTCGTGCCCAACGAACCCACTCGCGGTTAATTTCTCCACCCAGCAAGGCAGCGATAGCGAAGGCAAATGCCACAGCAAAGCCAACATAGCCCAGGTACAACATCGGCGGATGAATAATTAAGCCAATATCCTGAAGTAGGGGGTTTAAGTCCCTACCATCAAAGGGCGCAGGTAAAATGCGGTCAAACGGATTGGATGTAAAAATAACAAATAGCAGGAAGCCAAAGCTGACCAAGCCCAGAATGGCAATGACCCTGGCGCTAAATGCTTTTGGCAAAACACTGGTTTTGCGGCTGGATACTACGGTTACTGCAACGGTCCACAGGGTAATAATAAACACCCATAACAGCAATGAACCCTCGTGCGCACCCCACACAGCAGATATCCGATAAATTATCGGCAAGTCGGAATTGGAGTTGTTGGCAACATATGCCAGCGAAAAATCCTGTACTAGAAAACTATAAGTCAGTATGCCAAGGGCAATGCTGACAAAAACAAATTGACCGTAGGCCGTGGAGTTGCCCATAGCCATAAAGCTCTGGTTATTCCGCCAGGCACCATATATTGGAAAAGCAAACTGTGCCAGCGCAAGCAGAGCTGCAATAATTAGTGTCAGTTGCCCGAGTTCTGCGATCAAGGCTTGTACTCCGAGGGGGCAACACTTGTAGAGTCTTTACTGGCGCGTGGGTGTCCGGCCTTCTGCAAGGCATCGGCAACTTCTGGCGCCATGTATTCCTCATCATGTTTAGCGAGAACTTCATCGGCCTGAAATACGCGATTATTATCTAGCGAGCCGATAGCAATAATGCCCTGTCCTTCACGAAAGAGGTCGGGAAGGATGTCATCGTAATGTATCTCGACTTCTTTTAGTCCATCGGTTACACGGAACCGAATTTTAAGGCTGTCTGTGGCGCGATTCACACTGCCCTCTTTAACCAGGCCGCCGAGGCGGAACTGCCGGCCAGTAGGCATTTGTTGTTCTGCTACTTCACTGGGAGAGAGAAAATACAGAAGGTTTTCCTGTAAAGCGGTCATTGCGATGGCGGCAGCAACACTCACGCCAAGCAGTATCAGCAAAACCACAGTAAGGCGTTTTTTGCGGGTAGGCGTCATGATTTTGCTCCTTGCGTTGTGTGCTTATTTCGGGTTTTTTCGATAGCAGCCTTGTGACGGAGTTGCCGACGAAGCCGCCGCCCCTGAACTATGGGTAGTAAGGCTATGATCAGCATAATTAAGCTGGCTGCTCCGTAGGCAAACAGGATATAAGGTGTGTGTGGATTCACAGGCGTTGCTCCCGAATGCTTTTCGCAACCCAACCGCGGCGACGGTCCTGGTCCAGCAAGCGGTTTCGAGCACGGCTCAATAAAGCAGCACCAAAATAAAACTTGGTTGCTACAGCCATCAATAAAAGTGGAAATAGCATGCTGCTAGGCATTTTGCTCTCGCCGATAATTTTAATCGTGGTGCCCTGATGCAGGGTATTCCACCACTCTACTGAATAATGAATAATCGGCAGGTTAACCACTCCGACTAATGCCAGCATTGCAGCAGCACGGGCGGCTTTGCGGGGCTCATCGATGGCAGAATGCAGGCCCATAACGCCAAGGTATAAGAAAAACAGCACCAATTGCGAAGTTAAGCGAGCATCCCAGACCCAGTAAGTACCCCAGGTTGGTTTGCCCCAAACAGCGCCGGTAATCAAAGCTATCAAGGCGAATGCCGCACCGATGGGCGCACTGCTAATCGCCAGAATTTCAGCAATTCGAATTCTCCAGATAAGCCCGATGGCTCCGAAAATTGCCATCATCAGGTAGATCATCATCGACAGCCAGGCTGCCGGAACATGGATATAAATTATCCGGTAGCTTTCACCTTGTTGATAATCGCTTGGCGCCACAAAAAACGCCTGATACAACCCCCAAGTTGTGAGTACTGCAAAAACCACCCAAAGCCAGGGAATAATGCGGCCGCTCAACCAGTAAAAGTAGGCGGGTGAGCCGGTTTTGTGCAGAAATTTCATCACTGGGTTCATAATATTTATTAACTCAAACTTATCCTTAAAGATGCAGCACAGGCAAAAGGTGCGAGAGTTAGCATCAGTACGGCATAGGCTGCCATCCACAACAGGTAGGCGCTGCTCTCTAGGTTATCCGTGGCTGCGGATACCGCGCCGGTGGCAAGAATCAGCACCGGAATAAGTAACGGAAATATCAACAAGGCGAGCAATTGACCACCCTGGCGTAAACCGACTGTGAGAGCTGCACCAATTGCGCCAATCAGGCTAAAAATCGGTGTGCCTAACAGTAGTGATTTTACCAGAACTGGCAGGGCTTCGTGGGGCAGATTCAGCCATATTGCCAACAGTGGTGAGAACAAAACGATGGGTAAGCCAGTGCTTAGCCAGTGGGCTATGATTTTTGCCAGCGCCAACAAACTCAGAGAGTGTCCGCTGGTAAGGAATTGTTCGAGTGAGCCATCCTCAAAGTCCGCGCGGAAGAGCTTGTCTAATGACAGTGTGCTGGCCAACAGGGCCGCGATCCAGATGACGCCGACGGCTATTTTTGCCAACAAAGCCGGCCCTGGTCCTAATCCAAGCGGAAACAAAGTGACCACTACCAGTAAGAAAAAGAGTGGTTGTAAGGCCTCCGCACGAGAACGAACAGCCAGCAATAAGTCGCGTTTAAGTAAACTGAAAAATGCGTTCATGCCAGTGACTCCGCATAGTAGTCATCTTGGAAGCCTTCAATAATCAACTCGCGAACCTCAAGCTGTGCCGGTGCCAACACACCATGAGTAGCAAGCACCGTAATTCCATTGCGCTGCTGGTGTTGTTTGAGTAAGCGATCGACAATGTCCATGCCTTGCTTATCTAGGCTCGAATAGGGTTCATCAAGCAGCCAGATAGCATCAGGTTGAAATAACAATGTGCCAAACGCACAACGTTTTTTTTGCCCGGCTGACAAGGAGCCTGCATCCTGATCTGCAACTCTCATAAGGCCTAGTTGGGTAATCGTGTCAGTAATCAATGCCTCTGTAGCTTGGGTATTGTACAAACGGGCTAAAAATTGGAGGTTTTCACGCACACTGAGGGCATCCTTAATACCCAGTTTGTGTCCGAGCCAGGCCAGAGCTTGTCCCGGCAAAAATATTTTTCCCTCTGAGGGTTCAAGGAAGCCTGCCAGTAAACGCAGTAAGGTTGTTTTTCCGGAGCCATTGGCACCGCGGATCAAAAGGGTTTCTCCAGCCTCAATCTGAAAATTTATCGGTTCAAATACGGGAATAAACCAACGCTCAAACACCAAGCTTTCAACCCGCAGACAGGCGGGTTTTTCGGGGTCTTTATTCGGTGGATTTGTCATTTTCACGAAGTGGTTTTTTCGACAGGTGTTTTAGAATGCTCTATTGTCCTTTGCTAGGCTTGAGATGTCCACAAATGTGGCGTATTCAAAATTCCCACATTTTGCTCTCCAGATCACTTTACTTTAGCGTTGCTGATGCGATTTGCTGTTTTGTCAGTAGGGTTTTTTCATAGGTATTGTATATGAATGTCCAGATTTGACTACGATCTGTTTGTTATTGCCGCCGGTTATGGTGCGCGAGTAGGCATCTGTGAAGAAAGTCGAGTTGGCGGTACCTGCGTGATTCGCGATTTTGATGATGATGTGCGCGCTATGGTTACCAGTGGTCTGCATGTTAGTTGGGCAAGATGCAGCAGAGATTGTGCAAGGCTTCGCAGTTGCTGTAAAATCAGGGGCTAGCAAAGCGGATTTTGGCGCAACCATTGGAATTCATCCTACCGCAGCCGAAGAATTGGTGGCCTTGCGGGAACCAATTCAAGACTGAATTCAGGACTGTTTATAACGAGTGACATATTTTAAAGAGTAAACGGAATTACAGGTGTCTATTATGATAGTTTTCAAAAATAAACTAAGTTTTACTACACTTCGCAGTTTCGGCATTTCGGTTTTATTGCTCGCGGGTATTTCAGCTCAAGCAATAGCTAAAAGCAGCCAGGACTATCTGATTAAGGACTCCTACATCGTCGAACTGAATGAACCGCCGTTGGTGTACTTTGAAGGCAGTGAGAAACTGCAATCTGCAAGCCTAAAAGGTAAACATTTGAGCGCTACAAGCCCACGAGCCACCGGCGCAAAACGCTTGATCGTATCAACTACGGCCGCACGCGAATATATTAACTTCCTAGATCAACGGTTTGATGAATTACAAAACCATATAAAAGCTGAAACCGGACATCTCATCACGGCAAAACACCGCTATTACAACCTGATGAATGGCTTTGCAGCAAATATGGATGCCGCAACTGCCGCTAAGGTCCGGAAGTTACCAGGGGTGAAATCAGTCACTCAAGATAGCCTCCAGCAGTTACACACTTATGCCGGGCCTGAATGGATTGGTGCAAGATCAATCTGGGACGGTGAGGGTAACCTGCCTTCCACCAGAGGTGAAGGCATTATTATCGGGGTAATTGACACCGGTATTAATACTCTGCACCCCTCATTTGCTGCGACCGGCGATGATGGCTTTACCCATACCAATCCTAAGCCGGGATATCTTGGAAATTGTGGTGATGTTGATATCACCTGCAATGATAAGTTGATTGGTGTCTGGGATTTTACATCCTCTGATACTAAGGGTGAAGATGACGATGGCCATGGCAGTCACACTGCAAGTATTGCTGCGGGTAATGTCCTTAATAACCTGACTTTTCCTTTCGGAGGAATTGATCAGACCTATAATATTTCTGGGGTAGCGCCACATGCTAATATCATTTCTTATAAAGCTTGTTTCTTTGGCTGCCCAGGCTCTAGCACCCGTGCCGCACTGGACCAGGCGGTGACTGATGGGGTTGATGTGATTAACTACTCGATAGGCTCTAATTCACAGCTGAACCCTTGGACAAGCCAAAGTGCACAGTTATTTCTGGCACTTCGGGAAGCCGGTATATTTGCGGTATCATCTGCTGGCAATGCCGGCCCCAACGAATCCACACAGGGTTCCCCGTCAAATGCACCATGGGTAGTATCGGTAGCCAACGCCAGCCATGATGGGGTTCTGGGAACACTGCTAAGAGATATGTCAGGTGGCGATACGCCTGCGCCGAATGCAATGGTAGGCGAAGCATTGACGGCAGGTCTCGCGCTCTCCGATATCGTCTATGCTGGCGATTTTGGGAATGCTTTATGTGGTGAAGGGACAGCACAGTCGGCCAGTAGTTGTGCTGCCAGTGATGGTAGTAGTATGCCTTCAGGCTGGGATAGTGATACTTTTACCGGAAAAATTGTAGTTTGTGATCGCGGGCGATACGGCAATATCGAGAAAAGTAAAAATGTTTTTCTGGCAGGTGCGGCAGGCTATATTCTGATCAATAGAAATGCTTGGGGAGAATCTACCGCTGCCGATGAACATTGTTTGCCGGCCGGTCATATTGGTGCGAAAAAAGGCAAAAGCTTACGCAACTGGCTGACCTCCGGCTCAGGGCATAGAGCGTCAATTAGTTCTACTCAAGCTCGCTCAATACCTAGTAAAGCCGACATTTTGGATGCCTCAAGCAGCCGGGGACCGGTACATGTTCCTGCAAATGTACTTAAACCTAATTTAGTGTCACCTGGAAGAAATATTCTGGCTGCCGTTGACGGCGATGACGCCGCCAGCGATGACGATTTTTTTAGCGACGGCGACGGCAACAATTACGGTTTTATTTCTGGTACATCAATGTCATCACCGCATATAGCCGGTGCCGGTGCACTGTTATTGGCGGCAAATCCGTCATGGACGCCAGACCATATTGCCTCGGCGCTGGAATTAACTTCAACTATGACCGGTGTTCGCAACCATAACGGTGAAGCTGCCAACTTTAATCAGGCCGGCTCGGGCCGACCACAGCTGGGTCTGGCTGCAACGCCGGGATTGTATTTGCCGGTCACTGTGGAGCAATTTCGGGCTGCCAATCCGGCTCTAGGCGGTTCGCCGAAAGACCTGAACCTAGCAGGCATGGTTGATGGGGAATGTCAAACTAGTTGTAGCTTTACCCGCAGGGTTACCGATGCAATGGGCGGCGGTAGTTGGGAAGTATCGATAGAGGGAGATACCTCAATTACAGTATCACCCGCACAATTTACCCTTGCCAATGGGGCTTCGCGAAACCTTTCTATTAGTGTTGATATTGACCCCAGTGATATTGGTGAATGGGTATTCGGAACAGTGGTGTTAACTAACACCAATGGCAGCGGGCCGGAAGCTCGTTTGCGGGCCGCAGTATATGGTTCCGCCGGTGATGTGCCGACTGAGATCGAGCTCAACGCAACGACTGCAACCGGTTCGCAGATAATCGATCTTTCCGGCTTAGTTGAAATAACTGATGGCAGCTACGAGGCCGTAGGTTTGGCCAAGTCAAACACTCTGATTACGACTATTAGTGAAGACCCCACCTGGGTCAAGCCATTCAACGGTGATGGCGGAAATACTTTCATTATGTTAACTGTCTCGGCTAATACCCTGTTGCTTCGTGCAACCACCGGCGATACCGCAGCAAAGGATATGAGTCTATTTGTAGGTTTCGATTCCAATCGCAATGGTCGCCCGGATCAATTTGAAAGTGCTTGTATCAGCCGAACTCGCGAGTCCTCTGATGAGTTCTGTGAACTACTGCAACCTAAAGCCGGACAATGGTGGGTAATGGTGCAGGCTATAGCGAACAACCCAGCAGGGCCAGTGAGCTTGACCACTACGGTGATTAACAGTGGTAATGGTAATGAAGCCACTCTTATTGTTACCGGGCAGGGGCTGGTTGCAAAAGATGCCAGTCACAAAATGCGGGTTAGTTGGCAAAATGTAGCGGCTCTAGAAGGTGAAGAATACTTAGGCGCAATTTTCCTAGGTACAGATAGTCAGTTAAAAGGCAATCTGGGTATGATTCCAGTTACATTTACACGCACGGCTGAAGATGATATATCGACTAACATAATTCTTGGTAATAATACCCCGGCGGCCTTTGTGCTTCCTGCGGGCACGGTTCATAGGCGCCTGGTGTTTGATGTGCCTTCCGGTGGCGGCAATGTGGACTTTACGCTTGCGGCGGCTAATCCAGCGGATAATGCCAATCTCAAGTTCAGAATATTCAGACTGCGCTATGCCGATGCATTTAATGATGCCCCGTTTGTTACCCCGAGACCTGCTGGAGCTAGTGTTAAAGGTCAGGCAGGTGGTGCAGGCAGCACTGCACCTGAGGTTAGTGTCAGCGGGTCAGATCTAACCGCCGGTCGCTACTATATGACAGCAGAGAACACCGGTGCCGGTTCCATTGCGGTAACAGCCACTGCTAACTACACCGGCGCGGGTCCGCGGATAAAACCCCGAGCCGGGCTATGGGGTGATGGCGCCTATAATGTTTCAGGCAGTCAGGGCTTTGAATACAATGAAGTCGGGGATGTATGGTTTGGTATCTGGTATACCTATAATGAAGACGGTACACCGACATGGTATTCCTTCAATACGGGTAGTTTGAATGCCAATGATAATGTTTATACCACCGATATCATTGAATTCACCAATAATCCGGCGGCAAATCCGCCTACCCAACAATTCACGAGTGTCGGTAAAGTAACCATAACCGTAGTTTCGGAAACTGATATTAAATTCAGTTATTTGTTAAATGGTGAATACGGTAGTAGCCCCGGAGTATCTTTAAGCCCTAATACTTGCGTCAATATATCGGGTAATCCCGCACCCATCAGCGGTACTTGGGCGCCGAATATAACTACCGCAGGCGCAATTGGAGGCTCATCGGTTGAATATGGCAGTAGCAACCAGGCGGTGATTCACTATCTATATGATCACACGGGTGAACCGCGCTGGATACTTGGCTCAGGGGATTCATCATTGACAGCGCTTGATGCTCTTGATTTCCGGGGCTATTGCCCAACGTGTAACTTTGTAACACCAACCGCAGTAACTGTCGGTACCGTAGGTCAGGAGTTTAGTGCAGATAATTCGGGCACGCATACACTGAATTTCACTATGGGCGCACCAATAAACGCGGTGTTTAATCGTTCAATGAATGTATTCAGACTTAGTGACGCCATCGAATGTAAATAAACTCAATGTAAGACCATGAAAAGCCCTTCACTGCTTGCAGTGGGGTCTTTTTACTTAGTTAATGATCCAAGGTCAAACGGTGTAGTGTCCGCAAAAATGAATAGGGTTTCGCCGGCGTCAACCTGAAAGCTTATGGTTTCAAATACGGGAATAAACCAGCGCTCAAAAACTAGATTTTCAACCCTCAGACAGACGGGTTTTTTGGGATCTGAAGTTGGCGGGTTTGTCATTTTCACAAATAGGCTTTCGATAAGCGGTTTAGAATGTTCTATTGTTCTTTGCCAGCGCTGAGATGTCCACAATTACGGTGTATTCAAAATCCTCACATCTTGTAGCTTAGATCGCTATACTTGACCGTCTCATAGGCGATAATCGTTGCATTATCGGGAAATAGTTAGAATGTCCAAATTTGATTACGATCTTTTTGTTATTGGTGCCGGTTCAGGTGGCGTGCGTGCGAGTAGAATTGCGGCTGGTTATGGTGCCAAAGTTGGTATTTGTGAAGAAAGTCGAGTTGGCGGTACTTGTGTAATTCGCGGTTGTGTGCCGAAAAAATTGATGACTTATGCGGCACATTTTTCGGAAGATTTCAAAGACGCACAGGCCTATGGTTGGGATGTCGTTGCTGGCAGTTTTGACTGGTCACGCTTTATTGCGGCAAAAGATAAGGAAATCGACCGGCTGAATGACATATATATAAACCTGTTGAGTAATGCAGGCGTTGATTTGCTCGAAGGTCGCGGGGTTTTTATCGACCGCCACACTCTGCGTATCGGCGAGCAAACGGTTACTGCAAAGACAATTTTGATCGCTGTAGGCGGGCGTCCATTTGTGCCGGAATTTCCCGGCCGAGAGTTGGTAATCACTTCAGATGAGGCTTTCCACCTCAATTCCCTACCAGAACGGGTGGTGGTTGTCGGTGGTGGGTTTATTGCCACTGAGTTTGCCGGTATTTTTAACGGCCTGGGCAGTGAAGTGACCCAGATTTATCGCGGCGATGCACTGTTGCGTGGTTTTGATGAGGATGTGCGTGCTATGGTCACCAGTGACTTGGGTACACATGGTATTGATGTGCGCCTGGAGTGTGGTGTAGAAAAAGTCACAGCATCAGACGCGGGTTCATATTCGGTTCACCTCAATAGTGGAAAGATACTTGCGGCAGATCAGGTCATGTATGCGACTGGACGATTTGCGTATACGCCAGGATTGAATTTAGAAGCAGCTGGGGTGATTATGCAAAACAATGGAGCGATCCCGGTGGATGAGTTTTCCGCAACAAATGTGGCCAATATATATGCGGTGGGTGATGTAACTGATCGGATAAACCTGACCCCGGTGGCACTGCATGAAGGTCATGCTTTCGCCGATACAGTGTATGGTAAACGCCCGCGAAGCTGTGATCACCGGTTTGTTCCATCGGCGGTATTTTCAAATCCAGCTGTGGCAACGGTGGGTTATACCGAATCCGACGCTCGTGAGGTGTTTGCAAAAATAAAAATATTTCGCACTAAATTCAGGCACTTAAAGCACAGTCTGACGGGAAGCCAGCAGAAAATGATGATGAAACTGGTCGTTTGTGCAGATACAGACAGGGTAGTTGGCCTGCATGTAGTTGGGCAGGATGCAGCGGAGATTGTGCAAGGCTTCGCAGTTGCTGTAAAATCAGGGCTTAGCAAAGCGGATTTCGACGCAACCATTGGGATCCACCCAACGGCGGCTGAAGAGCTGGTTACCCTACGGGAGCCAGTTCAAAGTTAATTAATAATGTTTTTTTAGAGCGTTTTACATATTGTAAAGAGAAGGGAATATAGGCATTCATATGATATTTTTCAAAACCAAATTAAGTTTTACTACACTTCGCAACTTCAGCATTCTTTTTTTGCTGCTAGCAGGGCTCTCAGCGCAAGTTGTCGCTAAAAACAATCAGGAACATCTGATTAAGGACTCCTATATCGTTGAGCTGAATGAACCGCCGTTGGTGTATTTTGAGGGCAGTGAAAAGTTGCAATCTGCAAGCCTCAAGGGTAAGCATTTGAGCGCTACAAGCCCGCGAGTCACCGGCGCGAAACGCCTAGATGTATCGACTCCTGCGGCGCGCGAATATATTAACTTTCTGGATCAGCGTTTGAATGAATTACAAGACCATATAAAAGCTGAAACCGGGCAACGAATTACCGTAAAACACCGTTATCGCAACCTGATGAATGGTTTTTCGGCAAATATAGATGCCGCAACGGCTGTTAAGATTGAACAATTACCGGGCGTTAAATCAGTCACACAGGATAGTCTTCAACAGTTACACACTTATGCGGGGCCTGAATGGATTGGTGCAAGATCAATTTGGGACGGTGAGGGCAACCTGCCATCAACTAGAGGTGAAGGCATTATTATTGGGGTAATTGACACCGGCATTAATACCTCTCATCCATCATTTGCTGCAACCGGCGGTGATGGCTTTACCCATACCAACCCGAAAAATGGATATCTCGGCAATTGTAGTGATGTTGATATTACCTGTAATGATAAGTTGATTGGTGTCTGGGACTTTACTGATGAAGAAACCAAGGGTGAAGATATCGATGGTCATGGTAGCCACACAGCTAGTACTGCAGCGGGAAATGTCCTTAATAATCTGACTTTTACTTTCGGCGAAATTGACTTGACCTATAATATTTCCGGGGTAGCGCCACATGCCAACATTATTGCTTATAAGGCCTGTCGTAGTGATGACCCAGCAACTGCGGATGAAGATGAAAGTGGTTGTCCAGGATCCGCAACCACAGCCTCACTAGAACAGGCGGTGACGGATGGAGTAGATGTAATTAATTACTCCCTGGGTTCTGATTCACAGTCGAACCCTTGGACAAGTCAAGGCGCACAGTTATTTCTGGCACTTCGGGAAGCTGGTATTTTTGCCGCATCATCTGCCGGCAATGCCGGCCCCAACGAATCCACACAGGGTTCTCCCTCAAACGCCCCCTGGGTATTATCGGTGGCCAATGCCAGCCATGATGGGGTTCAGGGAACACTGCTAAGAAATATGTCAGGTGGCGATACTACTGCACCGAATGCAATGGTAGGCGAAGCATTAACTACAGGTCTCGCGCTCTCCGATATCGTCTATGCTGGCGATTTTGGTAACGCCTTATGCGGTGAAGGTACAGCTCAGTTGGCCAGTACTTGTGCTGCTAATAATGGTAGTAGTATGCCCTCAGGCTGGGATAGTGATACTTTTACCGGAAAAATTGTAGTTTGTGACCGGGGCCAATATGGCCGCATCGAGAAAAGCAAAAATGTTTTTCTGGCAGGTGCGGCAGGCTACATCTTGATAAACACAGATGCTCAGGGCGAATCTACATCTGCTGACGAATATTGTTTGCCAGCAGGTCATATAGGCGCGGAAAGAGGCAATAATTTACGCGACTGGTTGACTTCTGGTTCAGGGCATAGAGCCGCGATTACTGGCGCGCAACTGCGTTCAATACCTGATAAAGCCGATGTTCTGGTTGCTTCAAGCAGTCGGGGGCCGGTGCATGTTCCTGCAAATGTACTCAAACCTAACCTAATGTCACCGGGAAGAAACATTCTGGCTGCCGTTGACGGCGGTGCCAACAGTTACGGTTTTCTTACCGGTACATCTATGGCATCACCGCATGTTGCTGGTGCTGGCGCGTTATTGCTGGCGGCAAATCCATTATGGACGCCAGATCATATTGCATCGGCTTTGGAATTAACCTCAACTATGGTCAGAGCCCGCAACCACACTGGTGAAGCTGCCAACTTTAACCAGGTCGGTTCGGGCAGGCCACAACTTGGTCTAGCCGCAACGCCGGGATTGTATTTACCGGTTACAGCACAGCAATTTCGGGCAGCTAATCCGGCAATAGGCGGTTCGGCGAAAGATCTGAACCTAGTGGGCATGGTTGATGGTGAATGTAAAACCAATTGCAGCTTTTCCCGTAGGGTTACCGATGCAATGGGCGGCGGTAGCTGGGAAGTATCAATAGAGGGAGATACCGCAATTACAGTATCACCTACACAATTCACCCTCGCCAATGCGGGCTCGCGAAACCTTTCTATTAGTGTTGATATTGATCCCAGTGATATTGGTAAATGGGCATTCGGAACAGTAGTGCTAACCAACACCAATGGTAATGCCCCAGAGGCGCGTTTACGGGTCGCAGTATATGGCGATCCCGGTGATGTACCAACTGAGATCGGACTCAACGCAACGACTGCAGCCGGTTCGCAGATGATTGATCTTTCCGGCTTAGTTGAAATAACTGATGGCAGCTATGAGGCTGCCGGCTTGGTCAAACCAGATGTCTTGGTTACTGCTATTACTCAAGACCCCACCGCAGACGAGGCATTCAATGATGATGGCGGGAATATTTTCAGCTTATTAACGGTCTCTGCTGATACCCTGTTGCTTCGAGCAACCATTGGCGATACCACGGCAGGGGATATGGATCTATATGTAGGTCGTGATAACAATGGCAATGGTCGCCCGGACGAATCGGAACTGGTTTGTTCCAGCCTGTCTAGCGGTTCCGATGAGTTTTGTGAGCTGCTTCGACCGGCTGCAGGGCAATGGTGGGTAATGATGCAAGCCTTCACCAACACCCCAGCAGTGCCAGCTAGTTTGACCACTGCGGTGATTAACAGTGGCAATGATGCCAGCACCCTTATCGCTACTGGGCAGGGGCTGGTTGCAGAAAATGCCAATCACAAAATGCGTCTAAGTTGGCAAAATGTACAGGCGCTGGAGGATGAAGAGTATTGGGGTGCAATATCCCTGGGTACAGATAGTCAGTTCAAAGGCAATATGGGTGTTATTCCGGTTACATTTACACGCACAGCCGAAAGAGATATAACGACTAACATAATTCTGGGTAATAATACCCCGGCAGCCTTTGTGCTTCCTGCAGGGGCAATTCACAAACGCTTGGTATTTGATGTGCCTCCCGGCGGTGGCAATCTGGACTTCACGCTTGCGGCGGCTAATCCAGCGAATAATGCCAACCTCAAGTTCAGAGTATTCAGGTTACGCTATGCCGATGCATTTAATGATGCCCCGTCTGTTACCCCGAGACCTGCTGGAGCTAGTGGTAAAGGGCAAGCAAGTGGTTCTGGTAATACTGCACCCGTAGTCAGTGTTAGCGGATCTGCTTTAAACGCTGGCCGTTATTACATGACAGCTGAGAACACCGGTGCCAGTTCCATTGCAGTAACAGCCACTGCCAACTACACCGGCGCGGGCCCGCGGATAAAACCCCGAGCCGGCTTGTGGGGTGATGGCGCCTATGATGGTTCAGGTAGTCAGGGTTTTGAATACAATGAAGTCGGGGATGTATGGTTTGGTATCTGGTATACCTATAATGAAGACGGTACACCGACATGGTATTCCTTCAATACCGGAGCTTTAAACGCCAATGATAGTGCTTATACCACCGATATCATTGAATTTACTAACAACCCACTGGCAAACCCAGTAACACAACAATTTACCACTATCGGGAAAGTGACGATTACCGCAATCTCGGAAACTGATATTAAATTCAGTTATCTGTTAAACGGTGAATATGGTGGTAGCTCGGGGATACCGTTAAGCCCTAATACCTGCGTCAATATTTCGGGTAATCCAGCACCCATCACTGGGACCTGGGCGCCAAATATCAATGTCGCAGGCGCAATCGGGGGTTCCTCAGTGGAATATGGTAGTGGCAACCAGGCAGTGATCCACTACTTATATGATCACACGGGTGAGCCGCGCTGGATAGTTGGCTCAGGGGACTCATCATTGACAGCGCTTGATGCTCTTGATTTCCGGGGCTATTGCCCAACTTGTGACTTTGTAGCACCTACGGCAGTAACTGTCGGTACCGTTGGTCAGGAGTTTAGTGCAGAAGACACCGGTACACATACACTGGATTTCACCATGGGCGCACCGATTAACGCGGTGTTTAACCGTTCAATGAATGTATTTAGACTTAGTGGTGCCATCGAATGTAAATAAACTCAGTGTCAGCCGTAAAAAGCCCTTCACTGTAATTAGTGAGGGGCTTTTTACTTAATACAACGGCATAATTTAACACTAAGTAGTGTTGCACCTGCACGAGTGATTACCTCTTTCCATGAAACGCACAGACTTCCATTTTGATTTACCAGCTGAGCTGATCGCCCAGCACCCACTGCGGGAACGCAGCGAATCGCGCTTGCTGGTTTTGCCCCGCGCAGATTCTCAGGATGTGCAGCGAACAGGAATAAAGGATCAGGTTTTTAGAGATTTACCTAATTTCTTACGCCCAGGAGATTTGCTGGTATTTAACAATACCCGGGTGATACCAGCCCGCTTATTCGGGCATAAGGAAAGCGGTGGCAAGCTGGAGATACTGGTTGAACGACTCGTTAATGAAAAAGAAATGTTGGCACATGTGCGCAGTAGTAAATCACCTAAACCCGGTTGTCGAATAATTCTCAGTCCTGAGCATCAGCTAATAATGATAGGCCGGGAGGATGATCTTTTCCGTTTGCGTATTGAGGGTTCCGGGCGGGTAATGGATATGCTCGAAACCTTAGGGCATATGCCCCTGCCACCCTATATCGAAAGGGCTGATGAAGCGCTTGATCAACAACGCTACCAGACTGTATATGCCGAACGCGCAGGTGCAGTAGCTGCGCCCACCGCCGGCTTGCATTTTGATCAATTACTGTTGGATGAAATCGCTGCCATGGGGGTGTATTCAACGGCGGTGACATTGCATGTAGGTGCAGGTACATTCCAGCCGGTGCGTGTAGAGCACCTTAAAGATCATAAAATGCACTCCGAGTGGCTTGAGGTTAGCGAACAAACTGTTGCTGCAGTCGCCGCCACCCGGCAGCGGGATGGGCGGGTGATAGCGGTAGGTACTACTTCGGTGCGTTCATTAGAAACAGCAGCAGCTGATGGCGAACTGAAAGCCTATTCCGGCGAGAGCCAGCTATTTATTTACCCCGGTTATCAATTCAGGGCGATTGATGCAATGATAACCAATTTTCACTTATCAGAATCGACCCTGTTAATGCTGGTATCTGCCTTTGCTGGCAGTGATAATATACGCACAGCCTACCAACATGCGATCAAACAGGGCTACCGGTTTTTCAGCTATGGTGATGCCATGTTGCTGATGTGATTTACAACAAAATTATTGCTAATGCACGGAATAAACTTATAAAGGTGTCTTATGACAACTGACCTGGAAAAAATCAAACAACGCGAGTGGTTCTATAGTTTTCAGCTACCTGATGGGTCTAGCTCTAAAAGCTATGGCAACGGCGAGCTGGATGCTATTCACGACACCCGCAGTCAAATGCTGGATGCTGTTCTCGCTGAACATTATCCGCATGGTGTGACGGCTAAAACGGCGGTGGATTTGGCCTGTCATCAGGGGTATTTTTCTGTGCACCTGGCAAATGCTGGGGTGGAATCGGTGCTAGCGGTCGATGCCCGTACAGAACATATTGAAGACACGCAATTAATTTCCCGAGTTATGGGGCATAGTAATATCAAGCCGCTACAGTCGGATGTCCATTTGTTAGACACAGAGGCTTTGGGTACACATGATATCGTCTTGTGTTTTGGACTGATCTATCATCTGGAAAACCCAATCGGCGCATTGCGTAAAGCGCGGGCCTTGTGTAAAGATGTTTGTATTATTGAAACTCAGGTGGTACCTGGAATGAACGGTAATGTCGACTGGGGTAGCTACCGCTTTGTGAAACCCCTGCATGGAGTATTTGGGATTATTGACGAAACTTGGGAAACCCATGGCCCCGAGGCCAGCATTACCGGTATTTGCTTGGCCCCGAGTACCGAGGGTTTGCTCTGGATATTGCGCAATATTGGTTTTTCACGGGTTGAATTACTGACCCCGCCCGATGGTGCCTATGAGCAGTTGAAGTTTGGTAAGCGGGTTATGGTTGCCGCTTATGTCTAAATTCTATTTTGCGGTATTCAGTTTGTGAGTCGCATGGATTTTGAATTGCTGGCCACTGATGGCGCGACCCGGCGTGGGCGTTTATCGTTCCCCCGTGGCAGCATACAAACCCCGTGTTTTATGCCGGTGGGTACCTATGGCACCGTAAAAGCAATGACCCCGGAAGAACTCCAAGATTTGGGTGCAGAGATTATTCTCGGCAATACTTTTCATTTAATGTTGCGCCCCGGAACTGAAGTTATTGCAGCGCATGGTGGTTTGCACGATTTTACCCATTGGCAGGGACCGATTCTCACAGATTCTGGTGGCTTCCAGGTCTGGTCACTGGCGGAACGCCGAAAAATCACCGAGCAGGGGGTTGAGTTTGCCTCACCAGTTGATGGTTCACGGGTGTTTTTAGGCCCGGAAGAATCCATGGCGGTGCAAAAAGCGCTGGATTCCGACATTGTAATGATTTTTGATGAATGCACACCATACCCTGCCACTGTCGAGCAGGCGGGCGAATCTATGCAGCGGTCTCTGCGCTGGGCGGCACGCTCTAAAACAGCACATCAGGGTAATGATGCGGCCCTGTTCGGGATTGTCCAGGGAGGGATGCATGCGCAGTTACGCCAGCGTTCCGTTACTGAACTCACGGCCATCGGTTTTGATGGTTATGCCATTGGCGGTCTGTCGGTAGGCGAGCCGCAGGCAGAGCGCGAGCAAGTGCTCGAAACCACTGTGCCACTGTTACCTGAGAATAAACCCCGTTATTTGATGGGTGTGGGTCGCCCAGAAGATTTGGTAGAGTCGGTTCGTCGTGGTGTGGATATGTTTGATTGTGTAATGCCTACCCGCAATGCCCGTAATGGCTATTTGTTTACCCGTTATGGCACTCTAAAAATCCGCAATGCTCGTTATCAAAAAGATACTCGGGCAATTGATGACAGTTGTGGCTGTTATTGCTGTAAAAACTATACCAGAGCCTATTTACGCCATCTTAAACGCTGTAACGAAATTCTGGCATCACGCTTGGCGACCACACATAATTTATATTTTTACCAACAGATTATGCTTGAAATCCGCACAGCGATTGAGACAGGTAGTTTCGAGCAATGGGCAGAGCAGTTTTACATTGATTTAACACGAGGGGTTGAATAGCTCCGGATTACCCCCAATCTTTCAAATTATCGGCCGATATGTGGCATAATTACCGGTTTGTAGCTCCATTTTATCCATCCAGTGGAAGAATGGCGCACTGATAGTAAAATAATCTAATAAATAAATACTTTGAGGTTGTTCATGGATATTCTAGATTTCTTTATTTCTTCGGCTTACGCTCAAGATGCAGGGTCTGAACCCAGCATAATAACGAGCTTGCTGCCACTTGTCGTAATTTTTGGTATTTTCTATTTCCTGATGATTCGCCCGCAAATGAAGCGCGCCAAAGAACATCGGGCACTGGTCGAGGAGCTTAAAGCTGGCGATGAAGTGGTCACTAACGGTGGCATGCTTGGTCTTATCACCATGGTAAGTGATTCGTTTGTTGATATTGAAATGGCCAAAGGTGTGGTAATTAAAGTCCAGCGCCATGCGGTTGCCAATGTCTTGCCTAAAGGCACAATTTCAGGCAGCTAAATTGCTTAAATGCCGCGCACTGCTAGCAGTCGCGGCGGCTTAAACCTATAGAGTAATATCAATGAATCAATATCCCCGATGGAAATATATACTAATCGTAGTGCTGTTAGTGCTTGGTGCGCTTTATGCCACGCCAAACCTATTTGGTGATGACCCTGCTGTTCAGGTATCCCATAATAAGGGCTTCAGCCTGCCAGCTGAAATTGTAGATACAGTTAATTCCGCACTTAACGCGGCTGATATTTTCATCAAAGCCTCAGAGTCTACGCGTGAGCGATTATTGTTCCGTTTTAATAATACAGAAGACCAGTTAAAAGCCTCGGACACTATTAAAGAACAGCTAGGCGAGCAATATGTGGTGGCCTTAAACCTGGCGCCCGCCACTCCCGACTGGTTGCGCAGCCTGGGGGCAGCACCAATGGTTTTGGGTCTGGACCTACAGGGCGGGGTACATTTCCTGATGCAGGTGGATATGAAGACGGCTGCATCCCAGCAACTTGACCGCTTTGTTGATGATATTCGGGTCACACTGCGCAGTGCCAAAATTCGGTATAAATCGGTGCGTAACGATCCCCAGGGTATTTTGGCGGAATTACGCAGCCCTGAAGACCGGGATAAGGCGCTTGCTGCGATTAGTAATGATACTTCATTAAGTGCCCTTTTGACCAAGGAGATTTCCGGCGGCGAAAGCTACAATTTGCGCATTACTGTGCCAGGTGCGGTATTACAGGAGCTCCAACAAACCGCTTTACAACAAAACATTATTACCCTGCGTAACCGTGTAAACGAGCTTGGCGTTGCAGAACCTGTGGTTCAACAGCAAGGCGCTGATCGCATAGTTGTGCAGTTACCAGGTGTGCAAGACACCGCGCGTGCAAAACAAATACTCGGTGCTACAGCAACGCTGGAATATCGCGCAGTTGATGAATCAACTAACCCGATTACCGCGGCGCAAACCGGGCGGATTCCACCAACATCAAGGCTGTATTACGATCGCGATAAACAACCAGTATTGTTAAAGAAACGCTTGATTGTCTCCGGCGATCAACTTACCGGTGCTTCGGCTGGCTTTGATCAGCGTTCTGGTTCACCGGCTGTGACAGTAGATCTCGATGGTGTCGGTGCTAAACGGATGCTGGACTTCACTCGCGACAATGTGGGTAATGGCATGGCGGTGGTTTTTATTGAGAACAAGCCGGGTGGGATTAAAACAGAAGAAGTGATATCCGTTGCGACCATCCGTGAAGTGTTCAGTTCGCGCTTCCAGACCAGTGGTCTTGACTCGATAGAATACGCAGGCCAGCTAGCTTTGCTGCTGCGCGCGGGTGCATTGGCAGCGCCGGTTGAAATTATTGAAGAAAGAACAGTGGGCCCCAGCCTCGGCCAGGACAACATTGATCAAGGCTTCAATTCCGTGGTCATCGGGTTTATTCTGGTACTGATTTTCATGACTATTTATTACAAAGTATTTGGTCTGATAGCTAATGTGGCACTGTTTGTAAATCTGATTTTCATCATCGCGATGCTATCCTTGCTGGGTGCAACATTAACCTTGCCAGGTATTGCCGGTATCGTATTAACCGTGGGTATGGCGGTAGATGCCAATGTGTTGATTTTTGAACGAATACGCGAGGAATTGCGTAATGGCACCACCCCTCAAGCAGCCATTCGTGGGGGTTATGACAAAGCGTTTTCAACGATTGCTGATGCAAACATCACCACCCTGATCGCAGCGATTGTGTTGTTCGCCTTTGGTACCGGCCCGATTAAGGGTTTTGCGGTAACTTTATCGCTGGGTATTATCTCATCCATGTTCACAGCCATTGTGTTGACACGCGGCTTGGTTAACCTGATATACGGTCGTAAGGCCCGTGTCAGAAAACTGTCGATATAAAGGAGTTATCAGCATGCAATTTTTAACCAATACACATATCGATTTTATGCGCCAACGCTGGCTTGCGATTGCATTTTCAAGTGCCTTGATCGTTATCGGCCTGGGTTCACTAATCACCAAGGGTTTAAATTTTGGCCTCGATTTTACCGGCGGTACGCTGATTGAAGTTGTCTACGCTGAAGCACCAAAAATAGCAGATATTCGTAATGGACTAGCCACTGCGGGTTTTGATGATGTAGTGGTGCAAACCTTCGGTAGTTCGAAAAACATTGTGGTTAGGCTGGCAGCTGAAGGTGAATCCAGCGATGCAGAACTCTCCAGCATGGTACTGGCGGCCTTAGGCGATGGTGTCGAAATGCGCCGGGTTGAGTTTGTGGGTCCACAAATTGGCGATGAGCTGGCCGAGCAGGGTGGTTTGGCAATGCTCTGGGTACTTGCAGGCATCTTTGTCTACATTATGTTCCGTTTCCAGTGGCGTTTTTCAGTCGGTGCGGTGTTAGCCCTGGTACACGATGTACTGGTTACTGTGGGAATATTATCGCTACTGCAAATTGAATTTGACTTAACAGTAGTTGCGGCATTGTTGGCGGTTATTGGTTATTCACTGAACGACACTATCGTCTTGTATGACAGGATCAGGGAGAATTTCCGCCGCCTGCGTAAAGACGAACCGAGTGAAGTAGTGAATACTTCCATTAATCAGACGCTCGCCAGAACCTTGGTGACCTCTTTAACTACAATAATGGTGCTTGTATCTTTGTTCTATTTTGGTGGTGAAATCATTCACAGCTTTGCCTTTACACTGTTAGCCGGTGTTATCGTGGGTACTTATTCATCGATTTATGTAGCCAGCACTGCAATCTTACAGTTGGGGGTAAGCAAGCAGGACTTAATGGATATAGTTAAAGAAAATCCGGAGATAGACGCTTTACCCTAGCGTTATTGTGAAAAGCAATCAGTAGCCCCTTTGATCAGAGTATCAAAGGGGCTTTTTTTTATGCAAAAAGCTTAAAGAATACTACGCGTTGAGCTCAGTTGAGCCTAGGTGAGGACTCTACCCGTGTTTGCTGATAAGCGGTTGCAAGGCAGCTAATACTTTATAGGGTGCAGCAATTATATTACCGCCTTTCTCTAGAGTATCATTGCCAGAAAAATCAGTCACAATGCCACCGGCTTCACGCACCAGCAATATACCCGCTGCTATATCCCAGCGGTCTAGGCCCATTTCCCAATAGCCATCCAATCTGCCAGCTGCGACATAAGCCAGGTCTAGTGCGGCACTGCCGCCGCGACGGATGTCCTCAATTTCAGGAAACACACTGGCCAGGATGTTTAGTGCTTGGGGTAGGTGGCGGCGGCGCCTGAAGGGCAGGGCAGTCGCCATAATTGCGCCATCTAGATTGATCCGTGAACTAACCCGGATACGGTGGTCATTGAGGTAGGCGCCGCGACCTCTACTGGCAGTGAATAGCTCCTCTTTAATCGGGTCGTAAATCACCGCAGCCACCAGTTTGCCGTTAACCTGATGCGCAATCGAAATGGCGTAATGGGGAATGCCATGCAGGAAATTGGTGGTGCCATCGAGCGGATCAATGATCCACAGTTCGTTACTGTCACCATCAGCACCACCTTCTTCAGCAAGAATGGCATGTTCCGGGTGCAGTTTGCGAATATGATTTACAATAGCGTATTCACAGGCACGATCAACTTCAGAAACATAGTCGTTCCGGGTTTTTTTGCTGACCGCAATTCTATCCATTTTGGGCAGATAACGGTGAATGATGTCACCGGCTTTGCGGGCGGCATCAATGGCAATATTCAGGGCAGCTTCTGACATAATATCTAGTCCATGTTTAGCCGCGCAGTATAACAGATCAGACATGAGCAAAGTATGACTCAACTATTGAATAATATTCGTATCATCCTAATTAACACTACCCATCCGGGCAATATTGGTTCGGTTGCTAGAGCCATGAAGGTAATGGGCTTAAGTGAGCTACACCTTGTTACTCCGCTGAAGTTTCCTGATGCCCAGGCCACCGCCATGGCCTCCGGTGCGGACGATATATTGCATAATGCAGTGGTCCACGACAGCCTTGAGAGTGCACTTGAGGGTGTACCATTGATATTGGGCACAAGTGCCCGCTTGCGTACGCTGTCAATGCCGCAGATGGATGTTCGTGCTGCTGCAGAAAGGGCTGTAATTGAAGCCAGCCAACATGAGGTAGCTATTTTGTTTGGGCGCGAGCGGCACGGCTTACTGAATGAAGAAATGCAGCGTTGTCACTATTTACTAAACATTCCCAGCAACCCTGGTTTCAGTTCTTTGAATCTTTCTCAGGCAGTTCAGGTTGTGAGTTATGAGTTACGCGTAGCGGCGTTGGGGGAGGCAGGCTTAACTAAAGCGCCGTTGGATTATTCACCAGTTGATGCTAGCCAGATGGAACGCTTTTTTGAACACTTGGAACAGGCCCTTACCGACACCCGCTTTCTTAATCCAGCACAGCCTAAAATGTTGATGGCGCGTTTGCGTAGATTGTATTCACGAGCCCGTCCTGATCAAAATGAAATCAATATATTGCGTGGAATTTTGGCTGCCAGTCAGCGAGCCTGCGCCACAGACTTTATAAAGCCGGAGCAGACCCCGGTAGTCGATGAGTAAAGCCTTTCGTCGATGAATTCACCTGAAGCCGCCAACGCCACCCCAGCCCAACACGCGGTGTGGGCTGTGGTTGCTGCTATACCGCGAGGACGGGTAATGACTTATGCGCAAGTTGCTGATAGGGCAGGTCTTGGCAGAGCTGCCCGAATGGTGAGCAGCGCCTTGCGCAAGGCACCACCTAAAATGCAGTTGCCTTGGCAGCGGGTGATTAACTCACAAGGGAAAATATCCTTTCCCAAGGATTCAGCAGAGTATATTCGACAATATGAATTGTTGTGCTCTGAAGGCGTGGTTTTTATTAAAGGCCGGCTGAATCTGAATTTATATCAGGCTGATGCTGTGATTGATGAACAGCTTTGGTCTGGGTTTTTTGAAAGGTAAATATATAGTAAAGTGATTTTGGAAAATACTTTCGGGACAATTTTAGGATGGAAAACAAACAGCGATTAACCTTGTGGCGACGCTTTCGCAATAACTACTGGCTTGCGCTGGTATTTGATGCAGTGCTGATTATTTCGGTATTTCTGGCTATTGGTATGTGGCAGGCGCGCGACTTATTGCCGCCGGGTTCAGAGCAGACAGCACCAGTGTTTAGCCTGCCTGATCGTCAGGGTAATATTGTTAATCTTGAAGACTTTCGTGGTAAACGGGTGGTGGTGTATTTTTTCGCCCCCTGGTGCAAAATTTGCTCTTTAAGCATGCATAATTTGGTTGATGTGGCAGCAAAGCGCGATCCGGATTTGGTTATTCTAGCATTGGGTGTAGAGTATCAGCAGGAAAGTGAGATCTGGGCGTTTGTTGATAAACACGAGTTGCAAATGCCAGTATTGCTGGGTGGTAGTCAACAAATGATCGACTGGAAAATCCAAGCCTTTCCCACCTACTATGTACTTAATGAGGCCGGTCAAATCATCTCCCGTTCAGTTGGTTATAGCACAGAGCTTGGCATTCGCTGGCGCAGTCGTGAACGGTGATGATTGACAAGATATGCAAGCATTTTCCAGTAGTACTCGCTGGTGTTTGGACTAAGCAGGAATTTTAAGTTATATTATTAACTACGGATTTACTAACAACTATAACTGGAATATCAATTAAATGCGGGATTCTAAATTAGGTTATTTCGATTGGAAGATCGTAGCTGATGGTGTGGTTGAAGTGTCGGTGAGTGCTGGAGTTGAGCTCAAAGGCGAGCATATAGCCAAAGCTTTTGGCTTAGTTAAAGCCGCCATGCCCAAATACTTCTGCGTACTAGCCCATCGGCATGAAAGTTATAGCCATACGCTAGAATCCATGATTGTACTTTCGGATATTGAAGAAATACTACTCTATGCTGTAGTGGTTAGTAACACCGAGCAACGCGAGTTGGGGCGGTCACACCGTATGATCAACCCGAAAGTTCAGTTGTTCGGAATGCGTGAAGACGCGCTTCAGGCCTGTATTCAGCGAGTTAAGGATAACCACAAAAAGCTTGCTAAATACAGCAAGTCCTAAAAGCTAGAGCTATAAAAGTCCTAGCTTGCTGCTTCGAGTTTAGCCACTGCTGACTGTATGCATATGTACATCTTGTTGTGGATAAGGGAATGAACAACCGGCGGCTTCCAGTTCGCTTTTGAAGGCTTCCAGCAGCTCATCTCTGACACCCCAGTAATCTTCTTTGTTAACCCAGGGCCGGCAAGCAAAATTGATACTGCTATCGGCAAGGTCCATCAGCACAACAGTAGCAGCCGGATCTTTCAGAACCCTTGAGTTTGCATTCATTACCCGGGTCAAAATATCCCGAGCAACTTTAAGGTCATCGTTATAGCTAATACCGATAGTCATATCGATCCGGCGGGTATTTTTAGCGGTAAAATTGGTGATTGGGTTGCTGATAATCGAGTTATTGGGGATGGTGACCAGTTTATTATCGGTGGTTGTCAGTATGGTGGAAAATAGGGATACATCAGTTACTGTACCACTGAGATCGGCTACTTCAACAAAATCTCCGGTACGGAAGGGGCCCAGTATAGAAATAATTACGCCGGCAGCAAAATTAGACAAAGAGTCTTTTAAGGCCAGACCGATGGCAAGGCCCATGGCACCGAGGATAGCCATTACCGTGGTTACATTCAAGCCGGTAACTTCCAAAGCTGCCATTAAGGGTACGGAAAAGGCAGCTACATAAACCACTTTACTGATGAAATCTACCAGTAGGTCAGCGGTATTTTTACGCCGCAATAATTTACTCACCATGCGGGCAATGAATTTAGCTACAAAGTGGCCAATGACGAGGTAGGCAAGTGCCGCTGCTAGTTGCAGTCCAGTATCGTGAACTGCTTGATTTTGAAATAGCTCATTAAAAAAGCTTTTGATCTTTTCCATTGTTTATTTCCTTGATTCGATTATTTGCTGAATGCTTGTGTCCCAGTCTTGCTTGAGCGTTTTCCACTCCATAATAAACCAGGGGGTAAATTTTTCAGGGTGTTGTTCTAATTCCAGCTTCAGTTGCTCTTCACTGATCCAACGCCATGCGGAAATTTCGTTTGGATTAACCCGAATTGCCTGATCATCGTTGCTGTTATTATAGCCAATAAAAACCGAACAAAGTTCGTTTTCGGCACCCTGACCTGAGAATGCAGCCTGGTATTCAAATTTATATAGATATTGCAAAGGGCAGCTAAGGCCAAGCTCTTCGTGCAAACGGCGCCGGGTAGCTGTTTCAATATCTTCGCCTTGCCGCGGGTGGCTACAGACACTGTTTGACCAGTAGCCGCCCCAAAGGCGTTTTTTTTGTGCCCGTTGCTGTAATAACAATTCGCCCCGGGCGTTAAAAATAAACAAGGAAAAAGCTCGGTGCAGTAAACCAGCACCGTTATGGGCCTCATCTTTAGAGGCATAGCCTAAAATTTCATCATTGCTGTTCACCAGAATCAGGGATTCATCATTAAAAGAAACAATGGCGGCAGATGGCTTAGCCAATATCGACCTCCATGGCTTGGTAGCCACTTTCCTGGAGTGCATGTACCACCTGATGGCGGTTCTCCGGGCATAGGGCAATAATTGAACCACCGCCGCCAGCACCCGTTAATTTAGCCCCAAGTGCGCCGTGACGCCGGCTGATTTGAATCATTTCTTCAAGCTCCCAGCTGGATGTCTGTAGGGCATTTAACTGACCTTGACAGAAATTCATTAAGTTGCCGAGGCTGCTTAAATCAGCATTAATGATGGCTTCCCTAGCGCTTAAAGTGAGTTGGTCGATTTCATTAAAAACCCGGTTGTAGAGGTCGGGGTTTTGCTGCCAACCTTTGCGCACCTGGGTAACCATACCTGCGGTTAAACTCTCTATCCCGGAGATTCCTATGACTATTGGAATTGAACAGCCGGGGGTCAAAGTATCGATGGTGGCAGCCTCAGCCAATGTTTTGCCCGTTGTTTTATCCGTTGTTTTATCCGATGTTTTAGACAATGTCTTGGCCGGGGTGTACATCATCAACTTGCCATAGGTAGCCACAGTATTATCGATGCCAGAGGGCTTGCTGTGGGCTACTTTTTCAAACTCAAAGGCGAAGCTGTTAATTTCGGCATCAGCCATGTGTAAATTAAAGTATTTATCGAGGGCTCTTACCATAGCAACCGCAACTGCTGCGGAACCCCCCAAGCCCATCGCTCTGGGAACACTGGGGAAGACTTCAATCCGAATCGCCTCATCCAGCAAGCCAAATTTTTCCAACATTGTACCCAGTGGTCGCTCAAAAGATGTCCGCTTTAACGGGTCACGGTTAAGGGTGTATTCGATACCCCAGCGGGGCACTATAAATTCGATTTCACCCCGCGCGGATGGATGAATGCTTGCCCTTGCCGCCATTGGTACGGGTGCTGCAATCGCGTGCCGGCCATAAACCACCGCATGCTCGCCTAAAAGGATGATCTTGCCATGTCCGGCTGAGCAATGTTCCGAGTCCTCATTGGTATTGGCTTGCTCAGTGCTAACGGCACGCAGTGGTCGCGTGTCTTTGTTAATTTCTTCTATGATTTCCCGGGCCCGCCAGATTTTTATTTGCCCATCTTCAATTAACCGATCCACCACAGTATCAAATATTCCAGTGCCAGCACCAGCGGCCATCACTACACTGCGGGCGTGCAGGGTCATATGACCTTTTTGTATGCCATCGGTGGCCAATGCGCGCAGTGCTGAAAAGTTTTGTGCCAGGCCTACCGCCGCCATTATTCTCGCCAATTCCTGGGCTGACTTGATCTTCATAATACGGTGGTTGACACCGACCGTTTTATTCGATTGTAAGGGACCACCAACAATACCGACTTTTAAGGGGATTTCGATAAAACCCATCAACGAACCATCCTCGCCCTTGCTCCAGCGGGTTAAGGCAGTGTATTGGCCGCCACGGGATGCCCAGGCATGAGCGGCTGCTTCGATAGCACGCCAGTCATTGCCGGTTGCCAGTGCTACCGCATCGATGCCATTCATCACGCCTTTGTTGTGAGTTACTGCTCGGTAGGGGTCGGCTAGGGCGAAATCGCTGGCGATGATAATGCCATCGCGTACTTGTTCACCATCGAGATCACCATTCATTCCTTTACCCGCCAGTAGATCAACCGGGATTCGGGTCCATGCACGCACCAATGCACGATCGGTAAGGTTTGAAAGTATGCGTAGGAAACTCTTGCCGTTGGTAATTTTTTCAAGCAGAGGGGCAATACCCTCACACATGGTATTGACCAAGTTAGCACCCATAGCATCACAGGTGTCTACGATGATATGGATGACTAGCATATCGCCTGCATCACCAGAGGAGGGTATGGTACGAACTTCAAGCTCGCGTGCACCACCGCCGCGGGCGACCAGGTTAGGATGTAATGAATTCGCCAAATTCAACACTTCCATTTCATTTTGGATAATGGCAGCCCGGGCTTTGGCATGATTGGGGACATCAATCAGTTGTACTTGACCAATTAAAAGTGACTCGCTCGATTCGGCTTGGAATCCACCGGCTGCATGCACTGTTTTGGCAGCAGAGCTTAAGGCTGCAACAATCGAGGGCTCTTCTACCGCCAGAGGGATTAAATATTCTTTGTCATTAATCAGGAAATTTACCGCTATACCATTGGGAATACCCATTACACCGATGACATTTTCTATCATCTTATCAGCGGTTTCTGGCTCCAACAGGTGGTCGCCTTTAAGCAGGCTGAGGTAATCCTCTTTAGAAAGTAAGCCACGCTCGTGCACTTCCCGCAGCCGTTCGGCTACTGAGAGTTTATAAAATTTTGGGATCTTAGACAGGCTCATTGGTTAGCTCATTTGATAGCTCATTGTTTAAATACCTTTAATCCATCCATATCAACTTCCAGATCAAGTATTTTATACCCTGCATCACTGATTGTGCGGCTTATTTCTGTTAAATTGTGGCGGGATGTGGCACAAATTATGCCAATATCTCCACCGCCGGCGCCGCTAGGCTTCCAGGCACAGTCAGTTGCCAGGGATATTTTCCGGATTTTTTCAAAAGTGGAGGTGTATATCGGCTGCTGAATCCAGTTTCCCAAGTCCCGCATCCATTCGCCATAGGCCCGAATACAGGCGCTTAAAGCGATGCCATCATTTCTGCCAACAGCGCGAATGGCTTCTGCAATTAGGCTTGCAGCTGAGTTTTGTTGTATCTTCCACTGGGCAGGGTTTGTCTCAAGCCACTGGTTAAAGGCTTGCAAGAAATCTTGTGTTTTCGCACTCTGACCGGTCCAAACAGCCTGCCAGTAAAAATTCGCCGGTAGGCTCAATGGTTTCACATTTTGCAGTTTTTGAAAACAGATCAACCCGCCGTGTATTGAAGTTGCAAGGTCGATGCCGCTACCGGTTTGGCTTTGCAGTTGATAGTGTGATTTACCCGTGCGGTCACTATGTTCACCACTTTCTTCGAGCACTCGGCAAGCGGCGAGCATCAAGGCCGCACTTGAGCCTATACCGATTTTTTGGTGTTCACCCCTATCATGCAAAAAAAGCTGCTTACTATCGAGGTCAAGGCTGATGCCCTTCAGATCGCTGCGAGTCTGTGGCCATGGTAACTGCTCAACAAGCTCCTGAATTGCTGTCGGTGGCAGTTGCTTCCAATGGTAATTAAGTGGTCCTTTATCGAAACTAAAGAGCTGACCATCAAGCATGCTGGAGCAGACGGTATGTTGCTGGTTTGGGGCATTTGAGCGGCACACACTAACGCGTTGATTAACGGCCATGCTCAAAGCGGGTAAGCCCTTGGTGACGGCATACTCGCCAATCAGCACCATTTTACCGGGGGCACTGGCGCATTGCGCGAAGTTACTCGGTATTTGCATCGTTGCTGATCCGCGCGCCAGCACCAAGCAAGCAGCGTAGTGTACGCAGCACACCGGGTACAGCTTTTAGTGCCGCCTCTACCTTGTCAGCCGCTTCGGGCAGGCATACGGCTTTTACTTGCGGGCCGGCATCAATGGTGAAAAACACAGCGAGCCCGGTCGCCCGTAGTTGTCTGATTTTGTGAATCAATTCTATAGTGGCTGCATTCCAGTACAACAAGCCCGGGCGTGCCGATTGCATTAGCGCATGCATGGCCAGGCAAGAGGCTTCGGCAACTTCTGCAAGCGCTGCAAAGTCGCGCTGTTTAATGGCGGCAGTAGCGGCTTGTATATCTGCCGCAGAACGATCAACCCAGGCCCGCCAGTAGGGCGCCGTTGCGGCTGTGTGTAACATACCTTCAGTGGACCCGATGTTTTTCTCCTTCTCGGAAGTGATCGCAATGACTACTTCTAGTGGCCAGTGTTTAGCAGGAAAAAGTGCTTCGGCGTAACTGTCGCTGCCATCGCTGTGTTGCCCACGATGTTGGATTACATAACCACCAAACAAGGAACGCCCGGCTGATCCCGATGCCTCTCTGGCCAGTATAGCCAGTTGGCGTAAATTCAGCGGGGATTCTAGCGCTGCATTGGCTGCCGTTAGCAAGGCGGCAAAACCGGAAGCGGAAGATGCTAAGCCGGCAGCTGTGGGGAAATTATTGCTGGTATGTACACTGGCAAATGTATGTACACCTGCGAGTGTGCGAAATCCATCAAGGCAGGCACCCACGCGAGCACTAAAAGCGTCATCTGCCAGTGCCTTGTTTAAATATACTTGATCCGCGCTAAGCTCAGCAGAAAAATTCACACAGGTATGAGTTTCCAGTGTGTTAAGGGTAATTGAGAGCGAGTGGGTAGCGGGTAAATTGCGTACAGTATCGCGTTTCCCCCAGTATTTAATTAGGGCAATGTTTGGGTGAGCAATTGCAGTTATTGTGTGCATAAATCAGAGATTCATCGTAATTAGCCTATTATCGGTTAAAAACAGTCGTGGCGATATAAGCTGGTGGTATGATAGGCTATCATGAATATTTTTTCTGGAGATCATATGATGAATAAAGCTACAACGAGTATCCTTGCAATTGCCATGTTGGCACTGTTGAGCAGCAACTTGCAGGCAGCGGATGAATTTAAAGCTGTAGAGGCAAAGCTGGAAAAAGCTATGAAATCAGCAGCGCGTACAGAAGCTGAGATAAAACGCGACCGCAATCGCAAGCCGGTTGCGACCCTTAAGTTCTTCGGCTTCAGGGATGATATGACGGTTGTTGAACTGGTTCCAGGCGGCGGTTGGTATACCAAATTGCTGGCACCGGTACTGGCCGATAAAGGCAAACTCTTTGTTGCGTTAGGTGCTGGCAGACTTGAAGATGGTTTGCTGAAGGAGAAGGGTTTCGAAAAAGTGGTAGTAACTGCTAAAGAGGCCACTATGGGCCGCAAACCTGGCGCAGCGCGTTATCATCTGAATGTTAATGACTTGGGTGTCGATGGCGCGGATATGGTTTTAACTTTCCGTAACTATCATAATTTTGATGCACCCGGGCGTGCGGTTATGAACCAGGTGTCTTTCGATGCTCTCAAGCCAGGCGGTGTTTATGCACTGGTCGACCATACCCGTCGGCATATGCAGGGTGATAATGATGAAAATGGCCGTCGTTTTGACGCGGTTCTAGCGATTAAGGAAATTCAGGCCGCAGGTTTTGTTTTCGAAGACTATTCCAAACTGCATTACCGGCTTGATGATGAGCTGCGTTATGAAGTAGGGCGTAAAACTGTCACCGGAAATACTGATCGCTGGACGCTTAAATTTCGTAAGCCGAAGTAAGTAAAATCTGATGCATTAAAAAGCCCGGCTATTGCCGGGTTTTTTAATCTTTCCAGAAACACAAGTCCCCGTGCTCGATTGAACAGCTTAGCGAACCTGGTGATAGCGCACAGTGTTTCTGTAGTCGCCGTGTTGACGAGTTTCAAACCCCTGCGGTGTGCGCGTAACATCGAAGCTGACACTCCCAATATGCAGTTGTCCGTCATTGAAATAGCCGTGAACATCACCACCGCCAGCAAACCCATTCATACGGCCGTCTGAGTTTATAGTCATCTGGACTTCGACGGTATTATAGCCGCGAAATTTTCCGGTAGCCCAGCCGGGTACATAGGAGGTATGACGACTGCCATGCCAGAACCAATACTATACATTTAAATATATCCGCTGTTTCATTTTTCATTCTAGAATGACACCAGTCAATGCATATAAATAGTAGGTCTGATGGTGGTTATACTGAAATGACTGTATTTTAAGGTATGTATTTTAAGGTACACTATTTACTCACTTTTAATCCAGATGATTGCCTTGATGACTGAATCTTTACTCAATCGCTATCGGCAGCGCCATGCTGAATACCTTGAGCTAGTGCTGCCGGCTGCGTCGCTAGGCTCAGGTGATAGTCTTTCTGCCGCGATACGCTATGCCGCACTTTCCGGGGGTAAACGTTTACGCCCGTTATTGGTTTATGCATCCGGTGATGCGCTTGGTATTCAGCCTGAACAACTAGATCGAGCGGCACTGGCGGTTGAGTTAATCCACTGTTATTCATTGATTCATGACGATTTGCCGGCAATGGATGATGATGACCTGCGGCGCGGTCAAGCAACAGTGCATAAGGCTTTTAATGAAGCCACCGCTATTCTGGCCGGTGATGCATTGCAAACAATGGCCTTTGATTTGCTGATTCAGCAAACCGCAGTAAGTGATACAAGTAAAATACAGGCATTGCAAATTTTAACAAAAGCCGCCTTGGATATGGTCAAAGGGCAAGCCCTAGATATTGCCTATGAAGGCTTGCAACCAGAACAAACGCAACTCGAAGAAATGTTGCAACTAAAAACCGGGGCTTTAATTAGCGCCAGTACTTTAATTGCCACAGCCTTTGCAGAAAACTTAACAGAATCCAAGTGTCTGGCACTGGCTGATTATGCCGAGGCCATTGGGCTTGCTTTTCAGATTCGTGATGATGTGCTTGATGTCACAGGTAACAGCGAAATAATGGGTAAGCCTCAGGGCTCGGATGCCGAACTGGATAAAGCCACATGGCCAGCACGCTTTGGAGTGAAGCAAGCACATGTGCGAACAGGGCAGCTCTATGAGCGCGCTATTATAGCCTTAGAGCATTTTGATGAATCTGCTGACTTACTAAGAGACTTAGCGGAGCAGATGGTTATCCGTGACCATTAAAGCGAGGTAACGCGCTATTGCTATCACAGCTCTAGTTAGAACAATCCAATGGCATGAGCCTTGGCAATTAAAGCCCGCTCAATTGTTGGATGAAGTGGTTTTGGGATGTGTTTTAAGAGGTGTTTATGCTCGGTTTTTTTAAAGCCCGCTCTTAAATCGATAGATTCCGCGCGTTCATTACCGCAATAACCGAAAAAGGCGCTGAACTCATCTGAAAAGCGTTCGAAACCATACCTTAATAAATAATAAAACACCCCATCAAGCAATTTAATTGTATTTCGCTCGGAGTCTGTCATTTTATTAAATACACGCCCATCTGTACAACCACCCCCAACAAGACAAATGTCACCGACGGGCATAAAATGAACATAACTTAGTGGTGAGAGCGTGCCATCCGGGGCTTGGTAGATCACAAAAAGGTGGTGGGGGTCTGCTGGGGCCTCGTTGAAGAATTTACGCTGAAAGATGTCATTTGCGACGACTTGGCCTTCGGCTATTTCAGTGCAAAATATGTTGCTAGGTAAGGTTTCTATAGTCATATTTATCCGCCCAGTAATTGCTGTAGGTCTTGTGTGCTTTTCCAGTGTTCTCCGGAAACAAAGCGCGGGAGAAACCATTTATTAGCATGAGGGGTGATAGCTTTTGGCTGTGTACTGAAAGCAGCCTCCAGGCCGAATTTCGAAGCTATATTTGGCATGTAGTCCTGGTAAATGTAGTTGCTCGCTTGACCCCAGGGGTAAGCAAAAAACTTGGGGCTTCTTTTGACCAGCTCAGATATATAGGTATTAGCTTTTTGCACCTCAATAGCGCACTCTGGATGAGTATCTATATTGTGGAACTGACCACGCTGATTGATTTTTTGGGCCGAGACTGATATCGCCCGATGGTTATGGTCCCAGCTGTGATTCTCTATTTTGATTAGACCGCTTTCAGTTGCAGGCAGCCACCAGCGGTCATGCCACCAATCTCTGCCGCCATAATCTTTTTCATCCATTTGCTGTCTACCAGATGGAGAGGCAATGACAAATGAGCTGGCGATTGCTTTATTGCCGGTAGCATGCGTGAATTCACGCATGATCCGTGCGAAGCTCTTTTGTTTGCCAAATTGTGGGTGAATAAAGTCTTCAAAATCAAAAATCGGACCATCATCAAATGTCAAAGCGACTACTGAGTCAGTAGAGCCGGATAGCCCTGAAGTTATAGCATCTTGGACAGACACAATTTGAAAGCCTTGTGAGTCGATAGTCCGCAAGTCATGTTCTAGTGCGGTATGATCGTTGCTGGAATACTCATGGCCGGTGATATTACAGCTATGGTATGTTAATACTATTGCAGGCATGTGTTGGTTTTTTGGGTTTTTGGGTTTTTTAAAAATCGAGTTAGAATATATCCGCGCCGTCTTCGAACTGATTCTCAAAATCATCAGCAAGTCGGGCGATATAGCTGATTGCCGATTCCACTTCTGACATTACCAGGCTGGAATAGGCAATGTTATGGCACATTTTAATATAGGCAGTTCCACCAAGATCACCTACTGCCAGATAGCCAACCCGTAGCATTTGATTTATTCGCAGGCATTTCTCGGCATCATAGTGGTCTAGTGGAATAACCGTGGTTTCGATACGCAGGTAACGATGGTCGGAATCATCTTTTATTTCCGCCAAAAATATGCTCTGGCGACGCCCGGTTTCTTCGATTTGATACTCAAAGCCGATAATAAAGGGTTCGTCGTGAACCAGTTCATTATTGTTTTGGATAACTTCACGGATTCCTGCAAATGTTTTCATCGTATTCGTCCCTGCATGTGTTTCTATTTTGGCGCCAGCCTAATAGCACCGTCCAATCTGATGGTGCTGCCATTCAAATAGTGATTATCTATTATATGCGCTGCCAGGTCAGCAAATTCTTCAGCCTGTCCCAAACGACTGGGAAAGGGTACCGCAGCACCGAGTGCATCTTGTACTTCCTGCGGCGCGTTATCGATCATTGGTGTGCGAAATACACCTGGGGCAATGGTCATTACGCGGATACCAAAACGGGTAAATTCCCGTGCCATTGGTAAAGTCATACCGACTATACCACCCTTGGAGGCAGAGTAGGCGGCCTGGCCTATTTGACCCTCGTAGGCAGCAATAGATGCGGTGTTAATAATCACCCCGCGTTGTCCGTCGTCATCCGCGGTATTTTTTGCCATCACAGCAGCAGCACTCTTGGCCACATTGAAGCTGCCTATCAGGTTGACTTCAATGGTGCGGCGGAAAGTATCCAGTGGCATTGGCGCTTCGCGTCCGAGGACCCGACCGGAACCTAGAATTCCAGCACAATTAATCAAAATGTTGATCCCTTGCATACTCTGATTAGCGGTTTCTACCGCAGCTTTTACATTATCTTCCGAGCTGACATCGGTGTTAATAAAGGCTGATCTTGCACCTAGTTCTGCTACCGCTTGCTGACCGCGCTCATCATTGATATCCAGTAGGCAAACCTGACCACCGGCAGCAATGATGTTTTTAGCAACAGCGAATCCCAATCCGGATGCACCGCCGGTAATAATGGCTTTTTGCGAATGTTTGTTCATTTCTTAATGACCTGTTTTTTTAAATTTAAAGAATTTAATGTTTCCATGCTCGACCCACTGCGCTGGCATTGGTGCGTCCCAGTGCTCCTGAGATAAAGTGTCCGGCGGCCACCAGCGCATCGAGATTAATGCCGCTTTCAATACCCATACCATTGAGCATATAGACGACATCTTCGCTGGCAACATTACCAGTAGCACCCGGGGCGTAAGGGCAACCGCCAAGGCCCGCAATGCTGGAATCAACCACCTGTACGCCGGACTCAAGGCAGGCAAGGATGTTCGCCAGAGCCTGACCATTAGTATCATGAAAATGTACCGCCAATTGTGGCATGGGTACAACTGCGGCCACGGCTTCCAGCATTTGTTTAGCTTTCAGTGGTGTGCCAACGCCAATGGTATCGCCCAATGATATTTCGTCGCAGCCAAGTGCCAGTAATCTCTCGGCTACTCTAACAACTTCTGCTACTTTAACTTTGCCATCAATTGGGCAGCCCAAAACGCAGGAAATATAACCTCGAACGCGTAAACTATTGGCTTTTGCGAGCTCTATCACAGCAGCTGATCGCTGTAAGGACTCTTCTATACTGCAGTTGATGTTCTTCTGGTTAAAGCCTTCAGATGCAGCAGTGAACACTGCGATTTCTTGGGCGCCCGCTGCAAGCGCCCGCTGCATACCGGTGAGGTTGGGTACTAACACAGGGTATTGGATACCCGGCATTGGTTGATGTTGGCTGAGCATGGATTCGGCATCCGCCAGTTGCGGTACCCACAAGGGGTGCACAAAGCCGGTTAATTCAATGCTGCGTAAACCGGTTTTTTCCAAACGGTGCAGCAATGATAGCTTGACCTGCATGGGGATGATTTGTTGTTCGTTCTGTAAGCCGTCGCGCAGACCGACTTCAACAATTCTGACGCTATCAGGGTAAGCTATTTGAGTGCTCATGATTTTTCTGTTTCCAGCTCAAGCAGCAAAGTATCGGCGTCAACAAAGCCACTGCTTTGCTCAATTACGGATTTCACTACTGCACTTACTTCTGCGCGCAGGGATAACTCCATTTTCATCGCCTCCATGATAACCAGTACATCACCCTGTTTCACAGATTGGCCGGCTTGGACTTTAATTTCAATAATATTGCCCGGCATTGGCGCTACAATTTTAGTGTTGGCTATGAGTTGCATCTCGGCTGATGCTTGCCACTTTAGTTGATTAAAACTTAGGCGCGAGGTTTCAGCAACTAGGCAGTAACTATTGTGCTTACAGTACATTTTGCGCTCAAAGCTTTGTTGGCCAATGTGCAAAGAAAACTGAAAACCATTTTTATTCAGGCTGAGCAGTTGGCATTCCACGGCTGTTTCTGTTTGCTCTGAAGCGGACTGAATGACAAACTTGCCGGCAGAGCCGCGGGTGGAAAACTCAAAGATTTGATCCTTATATTGCAACAAAATATGCTCTGTAGCCTTTACACCAATTCGCCAGTTGTCAGTCGTATTCCAGGGGCTTTCAGGTAATTTATCTGCCTGTAGTTGTTGTTGTAAAAACACCCCTGCAGCCGCGATTGTTAACTCATAATTTAGGTCTTTTGGCTCCAGCAGTTCGGCCAGATTGTGATCGATCCAGGCTGTGTGCATGCTAGCGTTAATAAACGGGTCGGATGCAAGCAAGCGTTGCAAGAAATCCAAATTATTACTAATGCCATCAACCCAACAGGCTGCTAGCGCATCTTTCAAGCATGCGATGGCGGTATCTCTATCTTTAGCATGTACACATAATTTGGCAATCATCGGATCGTAATGCACACTAATGCGGTCACCACTGATGACACCGGAGTCAAAACGGATGGTTTGGTTTTGCGCTGGTTGGACTAGCTTGCTTATGACACCAGCAGCAGGTAGAAACTCATTATCTGGGTCCTCAGCATATAGTCGTGCCTCAATAGTGTGGCCTTGTGCATGTATTGCTGTTTGCTCTAGCGGTAGGGCTTCACCTGAAGCAACCATAATTTGCCACTCAACCAGGTCAATTCCGGTCAGCATTTCAGTTACTGGATGTTCTACTTGGAGGCGGGTATTCATTTCCATAAACCAGAACTCGCCATCTTCTGAGAGGATAAATTCGATGGTTCCAGCACCACTGTAATCTACTGCGGCGGTAGCGGTGACCGCCGCTTTGTACATGGCCTCGCGGATGTTTTCATCAAGATTGGGTGCGGGGGCTTCCTCAATAACTTTTTGGTAACGCCGTTGACTCGAGCAGTCGCGCTCGAAAAGGTGGACTACATTACCCTGTTGATCAGCGAAAACCTGAACCTCGATATGTCGGGGTCTCTCAATATAACGCTCTAGAATGACCTGATCATCACCGAAGGCCCGCATCGCTTCCCGCCGGGTTGCAGCCAATGCTTCTTCAAAGTCCGAACTTTCATGGGAAATTCGCATACCCTTGCCACCACCACCGGCGCTGGCCTTTATCAGCAGAGGATAACCAACTTCAGCCGCAGCTTTGATTAGCGTGTCATCATCTTGCGCTGCGCTGTGATAACCGGGAACACAGGCCACTTGCGCTTTTTCCATAGCGATTTTTGCAGCGGCTTTTGAGGCCATTAATTCAAGTACGGCTGCCCGTGGGCCGATAAAAATGATGTTGTTTTTTTCTAGCGCTCTGGCGAAACCAGCATTTTCTGAAAGGAAGCCATAACCGGGGTGAATAGCATCTGCCTGACTATCTTTTGCAGCTTGTATTACTTTAGAAATATCCAGATAAGAGTCGGCCGCAGATGCAGCACCAAGGTATATGGCTACATCGGCGAGTTTGACATGCTGGGCATTTCGGTCGGCATCAGAATAGACTGCGATTGAACGAATGCCCATTTTTTTACAGCTACGGATTACCCGGCAGGCTATTTCACCGCGATTGGCAATCAGAATGCTACTGATGTTATTAGTGTTCACTTTTTTGGCTGCCAAGCAGGGCGGCGTTTTTCAAGAAAGGCTTGAAGCCCTTCCTGGCCTTCATCGGAAGTGCGCAAACGGGCAATCATTGCCGTGGTGTTTTCATCCAGGCGTTTTTGTTTTTCCTGATCATTGCCACTGATGGCAAACACCAGTTGTTTGGCGAATATACTGGCTATAGGCCCGCTGGCGAGTAATTTATCGATTTCTAATGCTACCTTCTCATTGAGTGATGTTGCAGGGCAGAGTTCATGTATCAATCCGATTCGAACCGCCTCAATGGCGTTAAAACGGTCGCCGTTAAGAAAATACCGCCGCGCAGCAGGTTCTCCAATGCGCCGGACTACATAAGCCGATATAACCGCCGGCACCAGTCCAAGCCGGGTTTCTGTAAGTCCGAAAGTGCAGGTATCTGCAGCTATGGCGATATCACAGCAAGCAATTAAGCCGACTCCACCGCCAAAGGCATTACCATTAACTTTGGCAATGGTGGGTTTGGGAAAATAGTTCAGGGTTCGCAGCAGTACGGCTAGCGCCATTGCCTGTTGCTGGTTTTCTGCATCGGTGGCATTGATGCCTGCACGCATTTCATGAATATCAGCGCCAGCAGAGAACGACTTACCAGCGCCGGTAATCACCACCGCGCGCAACTTGGAGTCCTGCCCGAGTATCAGCAGGCTAGAGCTGAGTTCGGAAATTAACTCCGCATTAAATGCATTATGAACTTCCGGTCGATTTAGCTGCAGCGTAACCACACCGTTTCGATCTTTTTTCTGGCTGATAAACTGGCTCATTCAAGTTTCCTTAGTAAATTCTTAGCGATTATAAATTCGGATGTCTCCGAGCCTACATTCGATAGATACCGGTAGGTGTAATTTTAGTTTCAGCATTCAATGAAGCCGATAGTGCCAATGCAAGCACCCGGCGGGTATCGAGAGGATCAATAATACCGTCATCCCAGAGTCGGGCACTGGCGTAATAGGGATTACCCTGATGTTCGTATTGCGCTTTGATGCCATCCCGGAAGTCGGTTTCATCATCTGTTTCCCAGTCTTTACCGGCAGCCTCCAAAACATCTCTTTTCACCGTGGCCAGTACCGAGGCTGCTTGCTCGCCGCCCATTACTGAGATGCGCGCATTTGGCCACATCCACATCATCCGTGGCTGGTAGGCGCGTCCGCACATTGCATAATTACCGGCCCCGAAAGAGCCGCCGATAACGACAGTAAACTTAGGTACATGCGTGCAGGCAACAGCGGTTACCATTTTCGCACCGTCTTTTGCTATGCCGGCGTTTTCATACTGTTTTCCAACCATAAAGCCAGTAATGTTTTGTAGGAATATCAAGGGGATATTGCGTTGATTGCAAAGTTGGATAAAGTGCGTTCCCTTGAGCGCCGATGCGGAAAATAAAATTCCGTTGTTGGCAATAATACCAACCGGCATGCCCTCTATATGGGCAAATCCGCAAACCAGAGTTTTGCCATAACGCGCCTTAAATTCATGCAGCTCGGAGGCATCTACCAGTCTGGCGATGATTTCGTGTACATCAATCGGGGAGCGAGTATCTCGGGGCAGCAAGCCATAAATTTCACTGCTTGGATAAGCGGGGGCTTCCGCCGTTTTTAATTTAGTCGCCAGAGGTTTGACTCGATTGAGGTTGGCAATGGCCTCGCGGGCGAGTTCAAGCGCATGCTCATCGTTTTCAGCCAGATGGTCTGCAACTCCGGAAAGTCGGGTGTGCACATCAGCACCACCCAGGCTCTCGGCATCGACTTCTTCCCCGGTAGCAGCTTTTACCAATGGCGGACCGCCAAGAAAGATGGTGCCTTGATTATTGACGATAATGGATTCATCGCTCATGGCGGGAACATAAGCACCGCCGGCGGTACAGGAACCCATGACAATTGCGATTTGTGGGATATTGCGCGCGGACATCTGCGCCTGGTTATAAAAAATACGACCAAAGTGATCACGGTCCGGAAATACATTGTCTTGCTCTGGCAGAAACGCACCGCCAGAATCTACCAAGTAAATACACGGTAGATTATTTTCGCTAGCAATCTCTTGCGCGCGTAGGTGTTTTTTTACTGTTAGGGGAAAATAAGTGCCGCCTTTAACGGTAGCATCATTGGCAACGATAACCACTTCCTGGCCACTAACACGGCCGATACCGGTAATGATTCCAGCTCCAGGAGCGGCATCATCATACATACCTGCTGCTGCTAGTGGTGAAAGCTCAAGAAAAGGACTGCCGGGATCAAGCAGGCGGTTTATGCGCTCCCGTGGCAGTAATTTTCCACGCGCCAAGTGTTTTTTGCGGGCCTTTTCACTGCCGCCAACGGCGGTGTCTTTGAGGCGCTGCCGCAAATCAGCCACTAATGCTGAGTTATTCTCGTAGTTAGCAAGGAAATCCTCGCTATCGGGCTGAACCTGAGTTTTGATTAATCCCATAAGTTGTTTTGTTTAATCTCTAATTTAATATTTATTTCAAGGCGAGTAGATTAAGCATATCATGCAAGCCGCTTATACCTCGATTGCAATAGCCGTGGCTTCGCCGCCGCCGATGCACAGGCTGGCGATGCCGCGTTTAAGTCCACGCTGTTGCAGGGCATTGATCAGGCTTACGATCAGACGCGCGCCGGAAGCACCAATAGGGTGGCCGAGCGCACAGGCGCCGCCGTTTACATTGACTTTTTCAGGGTCTAGTTGCAACTCCTTAATGGCGGCCATGGTGACTACCGCGAAAGCCTCGTTGATTTCAAATAAGTCTACATCGGCAATTGACCAGCCGGTCTTTTTAAGGAGCTTTTCAATAGCACCCACGGGTGCGGTGGTAAACCATTCCGGTTCTTGGGCATGGGTGGTATGGGCAATAATGGTTGCCAGCACTGCTGCACCTGATGCGCTTGCGGCATTCTCCGACATCACCACAAGGGCTGCAGCGCCATCGGAAATTTTCGATGCATTTGCAGCAGTTACCGTACCGTCTTTGCGAAATGCCGGGCGCAGGCTGGGAATCTTTTCCAGATTACAACGGGGTGGCTCTTCATCTAGACTAACAATGGTATCGCCTCGCCGACTGCTGAGGGTAACGGGAGTAATTTCGCTGGCAAATTCTTCGCTCTGCATCGCCCGCATTGCCCGGGTTACTGAAGTTGCTGAAAATTCATCCTGAGCTTGCCGACTAAATGCATATTTATCGGCACAAGCCTCGGCAAAGACACCCATCATCTGATTGTCGTAGGGGTTTTGCAAGCCATCAAGGAACATATGGTCGAGCACCTGACCATGCCCCATACGGTAGCCGCTGCGGGCTTTGGGTAATATATAAGGCGCTTCAGTCATTGATTCCATGCCCCCGGCAATAACCGTGTTGGCAGTACCGGCTTTAATCAGATCATGCGCTAGCATGACGGCTTTCATGCCCGAGCCGCAAACTTTGTTAATGGTTGTGCAACCGGCGGTTAATGGAAGCCCGGCAGCCAGTGCCGCCTGACGGGCTGGTGCCTGGCCAAGACCTGCAGGCAGCACGCAGCCAATAATGACTTCATCAATAGTATTGCTATCAATGGCTGCCTGTTCACAGGCAGCCTGAATGGCAGCCGCCCCAAGTTTTGGTGCGGCAACGCCGGAAAACTGGCCTTGAAAGGAGCCGATGGGCGTTCGTTTAGCGCCGGTTATAACGATTTTTTCAGCACTCATTATAGTTCTCCATAAGTGATAGTTTGTGTGTTTTCTGACAGAGCATTGCGCTTTTACAAGTCGCGCAGTAGTTCCCGTCCGATCAGCATTTGTCGTATTTCATTCGTGCCAGCGCCAATCTCATAAAGCTTGGCATCGCGCAGGATACGCCCGCTGGCGTATTCGTTAATATAGCCATTGCCACCCAGCGATTGGATGGCTTCCAAAGCCACCATAACCGCACTGCGCGAGGCGTGCAGCAAACAGGCAGCAGGGTCTACTCTTGATTTAAGGCCGTTGTCATAATCTTCGGCAATTCTGTAGGCAAAAGCTCGCGAGCTTTGCATCGCGGTATACATATCAGCTAATTTAGCCTGCATTAAGCCAAAGCTGCCGATACTACGACCAAACTGTCGGCGTTCCTGCAAATAGGGCATGGTGATATCCATAGCTGCACGCATTAAGCCCAATGGACCGCCGCTGAGTACTACCCGTTCAGTGTTCAAGCCGCTCATTAATACTTCAACGCCTTGATTGACTTCACCGAGTACATTTTCGTGTGGAATTTCACAGTCTTTAAACACCAGCTCAGAAGTGTTTGAGCCGCGCATTCCCAGTTTGTCCAGTTTTTGTGCTGTGGAGTAACCCTTGAAGTCTTTTTCAATAATAAATGCGGTTAGACAGCGGGAGCCGGCATCCGCACCAGCGGTGCGCATATACACCAGCAGGGTATCGGCTTCGGGTCCATTGGTGATCCACATCTTGCTGCCATTGGCAATCCAGATGTCGCCATGGCGTTCTGCCCGGCAGGCCATTGAGCCAACAACATCAGAGCCTGCACCTGGTTCTGACATGGCCAAAGCGCCCACTTTTGTTCCGCTGCACAAATCAGGGATATATTTTCCCCGCTGTTCAGTAGTGGCGTTGCGAAACAGGTTGTCCAGACACAAATTGCTATTGGCACCATAGGATAAACCTACCGAGCCTGAAGCCCGGGAGATTTCTTCCATTGTAAGCAGGTGTGCTAGGTAGCCTAAATCTGAACCCCCATACTCAGTGGGAATGGTGATGCCAAGGAAACCCATATCGCCGAATTTTTGCCATAAGTCCTGAGGAAACGAATTATCCCGGTCAATGGCTTCAGCCCTGGGGCTGATTTCCTGTTCAGCAAAGCCTCTTACGCTATCGCGTAATAGCTCTAACTCTTCACTTTGTGGCATATCCATGACAATGTTTTCCTGACTTAGGCGACTTATACGCCGTTGCGAACCCGGCCGAGGAAGCGGTGGGACTGCCCCATATAGGGTAGTTTCAGTTTGCCAATAGCCGCAATTCGTTCTTCTGCCATGCGGTCTGCGGCTTTATAGCTGGGGATGTTATCGCGCTCGGCGATCTTGAAAATACGCCCGACATTATAATAAATTGTGCGCATCATTCGACTGGCGCGTTCGCTGTTATAACCTTCCAGCTCGATAGCAACATTCATCAGGCCGCCCGCATTTACGGCGTAATCTGGGGCATACACGATTCCGCGTTTATCCAACTCATCGCCGGCTTCATCATCGGCAAGCTGATTATTGGAAGCACCACAAATGATTTTGAATTTGAATTCCGAGATGGTTTTTTCGTTGACTATCGCGCCGAGGGCGCAGGGGCAGAATACATCGGCATCTATAGTATAAATGTCATCCAGACCAACCGGCTCGCAACCCAGCTCTACAGCTCTGGCTACGGCATCTTGGTTTATATCGGTAACAAAAACTTTCGCGTTTTCAGCGCGTAGTAATTTGACCAATTCGAAGCCTACATGACCCAGTCCCTGTACTGCGTAACTGTAGTCGCCGATAGTTTCATCAGAAAACTTCTTTTGCAGGCTGGCACGAATACCCTGAAGGGTACCGAATGCAGTGAAAGGTGATGGATCACCTGAACCGCCATGAACCTGATGAACACCTACAACATTGCTGGTTTCCTGGAACACATATTCCATATCATTGACATCGATACCAACATCTTCTGCGGTGATGTAACGACCATTGAGCGAATCAATAAAGCGCCCTAATGAGCGAAACAGTTCTTCAGATTTATCTTTGGCCGGGTCGCCGATGATGACGGATTTTCCGCCGCCGAGATTAAGCCCGGAAACCGAGGCTTTATAAGTCATGCCGCGGGATAAGCGTAAAACATCATTGAGTGCGGCTTGTTCGGTTTCATACGGCCACATACGCAAACCACCCAGGGCTGGGCCCAGTGTCGTGTCGTGGATGGCAATGATGGCTTTAAGACCAGCACTCTTGTTGTGGCAAAAAACCACCTGCTCGTGTTCGGTTTCATGAATAGTTTCAAATAAGTCCACTGATAACTCTCCCAAATGCTGTAATTGATAGGTATTTTGCGCTGTTGTTGCGGCAAAAAACCCAGTGTAATCCTGACGGCGGCTGTTTGGCTGCGGCAGTCTGGAGTGTTGTTTGTAAATTGTTTGTAGGGTGCTGACAGGATGTTGTTGATGGGCTGAAGTGATACATAAATCAGCGAACCAGAACACCCGGTGCCTTAGCCGGTCATTTTACCTGATTAGCAAGAATTATGCTCCTCTTGTGCGCTTTCAATCAAAGATTATTGCGCATCGTTGACAGTTGCGCACAAGGCCTCAAAAGGCAGTAAAATAGATCCATTCAACAAAATTATTTCGGAGTTCTGCGGATGAACCGTACTGCTGAAAAATCACCTGCTGTGCAAACAAAACCCGAGCTACGGCCGTTACGATTTATTACTGCGGCCTCGCTTTTCGATGGACATGACGCGGCTATCAATATTATGCGCCGCCTGATCCAGGCCCAGGGCGGAGAAGTTATTCACCTTGGACATAATCGCAGTGTGGATGAAGTTGTTAGCGCAGCCATTCAGGAGGATGCAGACGCCATTGCTATTTCTTCTTATCAGGGCGGGCATAACGAGTATTTTCGTTATATGGTTGACCGTTTGCGCGAGTGCGGTGCCGGTCATATCCAAATATTTGCCGGTGGTGGTGGCACCATTACTTTGCAGGAAATTGACGAGTTACAGGACTATGGTGTCGAACGAATCTACCACCCGCATGACGGCCTTAGTTTGGGCCTAGTTGAAATGATAGAAGACTTGGTGGCGCGTTCAAGAAAAGCCCAACAGCCGTTGGCAGTCCCTGGGCAGGTGAGTCTTGATGATGACCACTCCATTGCTACCATGATAAGCGCTATCGAAAATGATAGCTTCGGCGATGCCGAGCTAAAACTGAAATCCAAAGCTTGGGCAGCAGTTAGTTCACAGGCACCGGTGGTAGGCATAACCGGTACCGGCGGCGCTGGAAAATCCAGTTTAACCGACGAGTTACTGAACCGCTTTCAACAGTATTTTCCGAAAAAACGCATCGCAGTATTGGCGGTTGATCCTACCCGTAGGCGTAGCGGCGGGGCATTACTGGGTGACCGTATTCGTATGAACAGCCTGCGCCACGGGAATATCTATATGCGCTCGATGGCGACCCGGCGACAGCATCGGGCCACCAGTGCGATGTTGCGCGATATTATTGCTTTCCTTAAAGCCAGTGGCTTTAATTTAATCCTGGTTGAAACAGCAGGTATTGGTCAATCAGATTCTGAAATTGTCGATCTGGTCGATTTCCCGATGTATGTAATGACCTCCGACTTCGGTGCTGCCAGCCAATTAGAGAAAATCGACATGCTCGATTTTGCCAAGCTGGTGGTGCTAAATAAATATGACCGCAGGGGTGCTGAGGATGCCTTACGAGATGTCCGCAAACAGTGGAAGCGCAACAATCTTGCGTTCGACATGGCGGATGAGCAAGTGCCTGTCTACCCGACCATCGCCAGTCAGTTTAATGACCCTGGCTTGAGTTGGATGTTCGCGAATCTCTGCAGGCTATTGCAAGAGTCGCTGGAACTGCCGTTGGTAGATTGGCAGCCTGAGATTGATACCCGCATAAAAGCCCCTAGAGAAACCGTGTTGATTCCGGCGGCAAGGCAGCGTTATCTGGCAGAAATTACCGAGAGCGGCCGTGCTATAAAACACGCAATTAAGCACCAAATAGAGGCCGCCGGGACCCTGCAAAGCCTTTATCTGGCGTTGCAAACGCTGGCAGATGAAGCCTTGCCGGAGCTACTGGTAAGCTATTTACCAGAGCAGATTACAGCCAGTGCTGATCCTAGCCTCAAAGTCCTGCGTGAACGCTATAATCAGGCGCTGCACGAATTATCCGGTGAAAGTCTGCAATTACTACGGCAATGGCCTTCTCGTAAAGCCCAGGCTCGAACCGAACAATTCAGTTATATGGTCAGGAACCGGGAAGTTACCGGTGCAAATTTTGTCGAGAGTTTATCGGCCTTAAAAATCCCCAAGCTTGGTTTGCCGGCGTATACAGATTGGGGTTCAATTTTAAGGTTTTTGTTGACAGAAAATTTACCCGGCTATTACCCCTTCACCGCAGGTCTATTTCCCTATCGTCGCGCGGGAGAAGATCCTACTCGAATGTTCGCAGGTGAGGGTACTCCGGAGCGCACAAACCGCCGTTTCCATTTGCTGGCCGCTGGTCAGCCTACGGCTCGGCTATCCACTGCATTTGATTCGGTAACACTTTACGGAGAAGATCCGCACCTGCGTCCGGATATCTTTGGCAAAATCGGAAATTCCGGTGTCTCGATTGCAGCCCTTGATGATATGAAAAAACTCTATTCAGGCTTCGATCTATGCGCGCCCACGACATCAGTGTCGATGACCATTAATGGCCCGGCACCGATGATACTCGCATTTTATATGAACACAGCGATTGATCAGCAGGTGGAAAAATACCTGAAAGATAATAATCAGTGGGAAGCGGCCGAGAAAACAATTGATAGCTTGTTAGGTTCGGGTACTAGACCACAATACCTAGGTGAATTACCCTCGACTAATAACGGCCTGGGTCTGGCAATGTTAGGCGTCACTGGTGACCAGTTGGTAGATAGAGAGACCTATGAACGCATTCGCAAACAAACGCTGATGACGGTTCGGGGTACGGTCCAGGCGGATATTCTCAAGGAAGATCAAGCCCAGAACACTTGTATTTTTGCTACCGAATTCGCGCTCCGGATGATGGGCGATATCCAGCAGTTCTTTGTCGACAATCAGATCGGCAATTTTTATTCCGTGTCCATTTCCGGATACCATATTGCCGAAGCTGGTGCGAATCCGATTTCACAATTGGCTTTCACTCTCTCTAATGGTTTTACTATCGTTGAGTATTATCTGGCCCGCGGAATGAAGATAGATGATTTTGCCGGCAATTTAAGTTTCTTTTTCTCTAACGGCATGGATGCAGAATATGCAGTAATTGGCAGAGTAGCAAGACGGATTTGGGCGCGTGCCATGCGCGAACGCTTTGGTGCTTCAGAGCGCTCGCAAAAGCTCAAATACCATATTCAAACCTCAGGTCGTTCCCTGCATGCCCAAGAAATTCAGTTTAATGACATCCGCACAACCTTACAGGCACTCTATGCACTTTATGATAACTGCAATAGCCTGCACACCAATGCCTATGATGAAGCCATTACCACGCCAACTGAAGAGTCTGTGCGTCGGGCGGTCGCCATTCAATTAATTATTAACCGTGAGCTGGGTTTGAATGTTTGTGAAAACTCACTTCAGGGTAGCTTTATTATTGAAGAGCTAACCGAGCTGGTAGAAGAAGCGGTATATGCTGAGTTTGAGCGAATCTCCGATCGGGGTGGTGTTTTGGGCGCTATGGATACCATGTATCAACGCGGCAAGATTCAAGAAGAGTCGATGCTGTATGAACACAAAAAACATGACGGTAGCTTGCCGATTGTCGGCGTAAATACATTTCTAGATGCGAACGCTGACAAGCCAGCGGCTGAACCTGTAGAGTTGGCCCGGTCTACAACTGCTGAAAAGAATGCGCAAGTTTCTGCGGTTGAAGCGTTCAGGGCAGTGAATCAGGCTGACAGTGAGGCGTTGTTGGATGCTTTGGCGCAAACCGCACGCCAGCGAGAAAATACTTTTGCTATGCTGATGGAAGTTGCCAGATCTTGTTCGTTAGGGCAAATGTCGAACACACTGTACTCTGTTGGTGGTGAGTACCGGCGAAATATGTGATTAATTTTATGACTCTAGGGTGATAAGAGTAAATTACCTAGGCTGTAAATAATTTAAAAAATGCGGTTCATCTGCATGATGAGATCATTACACAGAAAAGGGGGGGAACCTGTGCGATGAACCGCATACCATTAATAATAGTAGGTTTTGAAAAAATTTCAAGTTGTTTCTCAATAAACTAGTTCTTGTTAGGTCTTGTTTACCCCTAATCGTTGCTGCATAAGCGCACTTGTGGTGGTGTATTGCAGATTAACTCTCTTGCCAGGCTCTAGGTAGGACTTGATCGCAAAGGCAGCCAAGGCGGTTTCGTGGAAACCACTGAGGATCAGTTTTTTCTTTCCGGGATAAGTGTTGATATCACCGACGGCATAAATACCGGCCTCGCTGGTTTGAAATTTTTCGGTGTCAACGGGTAGTTGCCGCTTTTCTAACTCCAGCCCCCAATTTGCAATCGGGCCAAGATTTGGTGAAAGCCCCCAGAACACCAATACCGAGTCGATATTCAGCGTTTGTTTTTCGCCATCCATGAATTGTAAATTCAGCTTGCTGAGGCGTTGATCGGTAGTTTCAAGCCCCGATACATGGGCGCAGTATTCATTGACCTTGCCTTCGCTAACCAAAGAACGCATTTTATTCACTGAGGTAGGCTGAGCCCGGTATTCTGCACGCCTGTGGATGAGAGATATATGCTCGGTTTCTGTTGCGAGCTCCAAAACCCAATCCAGGGCTGAGTCACCACCACCGAGAATTGCTAATTTTTTACCAGCAAAGGCGGATTTGTCACCGACTTTATAGTTGATTTGTGAGCCCTCAAACTGGTCAGCTTGCACAATACGTAAGCGCCGTGGCTGGAAGGGCCCGAGTCCGGCAGCAATAATGATTGCAGCACAATTAAATTGTGTGCCGGTGCTAGTGGTAACCAAAAAGCGTTGATCCTCTTGTCTTTCAACGGCGTTGACCATTTGTTGTAGGTGGAATTCAGGCTTGAACGGGGCAATCTGCAAGAGTAATTTTTCTATCAGTTCCTGCGCCCCAATTTGCGGGTAAGCCGGAATATCATAAATTGGTTTTTCCGGGTAAAGTTCAGCACATTGCCCGCCAACCTGTGGCAGGGCATCAATGACATGGGCTTTAATATCGAGCAAGCCGAGTTCGAAAACCTGGAAGAGGCCAACCGGGCCGGCACCGATAATTAGGACATCAGTTTTAATTGGTTTCATCTGAGTGCTTATCCATTTAAGATTGAAGGCTAGGATATGCTAAAACCATATGGTCTGCAGGATAAAATGTACGCTATGACTGAGATTGGATTATCACAGAGCTGGAAATGCCACATCGGACCAGAGTTCGAGCAAAAATACATGCAGGACTTGCGCAAGTTTTTGCTCCTGCGTAAGCAATCAGGTGCCCAAGTTTTTCCACCCGGGGCGAAAATCTTCAACGCCCTGAATACTACCGCTTTCGAGGATGTGAAAGTCGTTATTATCGGCCAGGATCCTTATCACGGCCCAGGGCAGGCACACGGCTTGTCCTTTTCCGTACCGCCCGGCGCTGCTATACCGCCTTCATTGAGAAATATTTATAAAGAGTTACAGTCCGATATTGGTTTTGAGGTGCCCGGTCATGGTTACTTAAAGCCTTGGGCTGAGAGTGGAGTATTGTTATTAAACGCTGTGCTCACGGTTGAACACAGAAGCGCGGGTGCTCATCAGGGTAAGGGTTGGGAAAGCTTTACCGACCGGGTAATAGAAGTCTTGAATGTTGAAACTGAGAACTTGGTGTTTATGTTATGGGGCGCCTATGCTCAACGCAAAGGTCAGTTTCTGGATAGCGCCAAACACTGCGTTCTCAAGGCGCCGCATCCTTCACCTCTGTCTGCCCACCGTGGGTTTCTTGGCTGCCAGCATTTTTCCCGTGCCAATGCTTATTTGACCTCTAAAAATCGCGAGCCTATAGATTGGCAACTGCCAATGTAGGTTTGTACGGGTGCTATCGTGTAATTACATTGGCTGCAATCACCACCCACATACCGATCAGTGCGAACGAACTGAGTGCATAGGCTGCGAAACGATGCATTATCTTGTTATAAGTGATATGTACAAAACTATGCACCATCCGCAGAAGCACGAATGCCATTGCCAGTGAATTTAATAACGGGCTGTGAATCACGAGTATTAGTGCGGTTAGTATTGCAATAAAAAACAGCGTAGGTAGTTCAAACTGATTTTTAAAATTATCGGATGCCGCAGCAACATTTTTTAGTAGCTCATTCTTAGTTTCAGTGTTGACCAAGTCTTGTGGGTCTATACCCTTACGCTTCATTTCAGTTAGGCGGGTTGCATACATGGCCAGCCAGACCAGCAGAATTAAACCGGCCTGTAGCAGGAGGGGGATAAGAAGCGGTTCATAGTACATAGTGAGTCCTAAATTTTTATTTTAAGGTTTTTTAAGGGTTTATTAAGTTTATTAGAGTTAATCGAAGCGTATCCTACCAGAATCAATCAGCAACTGTCAGTTAGTAGCTGTAATTTCGCGATCTTCGGTTCTCTGGAGCACTATAAAGCGCGGCATCAATGATTGCCCACAGATGGAACACCCAACCCATCAGTATGATCCAGAACAATGCAGTCAATAGAAAAAACACAATGGCTTTGAACCAACTGCCTTGAATTAATTGCCCAAGACCCGGGATAAAAAAGCTAGCCAGTGCAGCGATGACATTTCCAGCAGATCCTTGTCCGTTCATATAGTTCTCCTGATACTTATTAATGAAGTTTATAAGTATCTATATGCGAATATCGTGCCATAAAAACCTCAGCAGATATCGAATAATAACGGGCTTTGGGCAAGTGTTTACGGGACAGGTGATTAATTAGGTGGTTAACCTGACCAGAAAGTCGTCATTTATCCGTATTTTGTTCGCCGCTGGAGAGGCTAGTTTTGACCACCTCAGGCGGGTGTAGGTTGGCATCGAGGATGCGATGAGTTACCGGGGTGTTCAGCCCAATGCCAAAACCTGCAGAGCAAGCTAGAGCCGCTTCAGAAATAGCCATCTGGGCTTTGCGTAAACGGTAGGGATTGTTGAGGGAATAGGTGAGTCGCCAGGTTACCGCATGATCGCCAGTCGTTACTACATTAATTCTGGCTTCTGATTGCGGATCAATACCGGACTCAATTTCACAGGCATCCTTGTGTGCTTGTGCAAGAAAGGCTTTGATGTTTTCCATTTCAGCAGCATAGCCAATATTAAATTCAACAAAATCTTTGATCGTGTCGTCATGATTGATGACCTCGATGACCTGATTTCGGAACATTGAATTGGGAATGATAATGCGTTGGCCATGCACCAAGTCGCGAAAAGCAGTTTCGATTAATGATGTTCTGAGGGTGATTGCCAACAGGTCGAGTTTTCTTACCCGGACTACGCTACCGGGTACCACATCGGTTTTATAAAGCAAAATTAAACCGTTGATGTTGTCCGGTAGCCACAGGTCTTTGGTAAAGAAGATCAGCACTGCCAGGCCACCCAGCACACTGGTCTGTCGCAACCATCCCTCCAGACCCCAGATGGTGAGGGTAGTGAGCAGTAAAAATGTGATTACAGTGACGAGTACAACAATAGATACCAGGCGGCTTTGATAGGTTTCATAATGAATTAACTCCCCCTGAACTTCGCGCTCCCGCCCAAATCGTTTGATAACTAGTAGGTGGGTCAGCAGCATCAAAATATAGCTGACGACCAGGGTTGCACCGGTTTCGCTCAATTGCTTGATGATATGCGGATTACAATTATCGGCCTGACAGTCTTTCAGCCCGAATGTAACCCCGGGAATAAAAGCAATAAGGTACATAATCAGTAGCATGAATGACAGGCTGCGCATGGTCAGCATACGCGGTCGCTTAGTGCTGCCAGCCGCACCTTGAATGCGATTTAATAAAATACCTGAGAATAGAAACAGCGCTATATTGAGGGCAATAACAAAGACATCCAGCAGGTTAAAACTGCCGAGTAGATTAAAAATATGTTCAAGCATGCGATTATGCTAACACGAGCGATACATCCAGATTGACATAGAATATATATCCAGGGGGTTATGCGCTGCCAGATTTCCACAGACAACATCACCATTTGGAAGTTTGACTCTATTCTGCATGCCGCCATCCGGGCTATTCCACTGATCCAGAATCTCAGCCTTGAGCGGCAACTGGGCTGATCTAAACATACCTGGGGTATAGCTAACAGCTTTGCGGGTCCAGTTTTCCGGTAATTTTCGACTGTTAAATTTTCCCAGCCTTGCGGACTTAGTAAGCATTCTATTTTCTTGCAATTGTTGAATTAACTGGCTGTGCAGATAATCGGAGGATACTGCCAAGCTAGCGTTTTGTTGATCCTGTGCTATGGGGTTTTTTTCCTCTTTCACAGTAGTTGGTGTTTCTGCCTGAACTATCTCGCGTTCCTTTGGTGGTGGCGGTTCTTCGAGGGCTTCAACAACAACTATAGGCTCGGGCTTAGCTTCGGGCTTAGGCTCTTCGGGTTTGATTGTTTCAAGCGGGGCCGGTTGCAGGCTGACAGACAATGAAGTTAGAGCTGGCTTTTCTACAGCTGTGTTTTGCATACTCGGTGTGAGCCTAGCCAACATAACAATAAAAACAAGATGGATTAGCAGCGCAAATAGCAGCGGAAATTTATATATTTTTGCTAGTTTCCTATGTCTGAGTTTATTGGTTTGCAGCATTGGGTTTAATCATTATTCGCATCTGCGGGGATTATCGCAAATGTCAGGTTAAATCGATATTAATTTATATAAATCAGATAAACTTATTAGCGAGGCCATGCGCTTAAATTTGAGCATGGGAAATACCCAGTACTTCTTTCAGTCTGACACTAGGAATAGCATGGCTTATAAAAATATAAATGTCAGCAGCATGCAAATATGCTAGCGGCTTTTTATGACCGCTTGCGCGACTGTATTGCAGTTGCGCAAGTGGAAGACAAATGCAGTATGGTTGCAAGCCTTTGGGCTGAGGTTTCAGCGCAACAAATTGAACTGAGCGGCGATCCTGTACAGGCAATAACTGAAGCAGGGCGGCCGGTGTTGCCGTTACTGGTTCACCCAGCAAAAGTCCCGCGACGAGGACTGGGTAGCGAGCTAGGGCGCGCCAGTCTTGTGCATGCTATTGCGCATATCGAATTTAATGCAATTAATCTGGCACTTGATGCGGCCTATCGGTTTCGCGATTTTCCTACCCAGTATTATACTGACTGGCTTTCGGTGGCCTGGGATGAGGTTCGTCATTTTAGAATGTTACAACAACGCCTCGAAGCAATGGGTCATCAATACGGCGACTTTCCCGCGCATAATGGTCTTTGGGAGATGGCTGTTAAAACTGCAGCTGACCCGATGATTCGCATGGCGCTTGTGCCCAGAGTGCTGGAGGCGCGTGGCCTCGATGTAACGCCCGCCATGATTGCTAGACTGGAAGCCGTTGGTGATTCACAAACGGTCGAAATATTACAGGTCATATTGGCGGAGGAAGTCCGTCATGTAGCCATTGGTTCAGATTGGTTTCGCTGGTGTTGTCAACAGCGTGGACTTGATTATGAGCAAGTGTTTAGGCAGCTCTTGGCAGAATATTATGGCATCTTAAAAGGCCCTTTCAACCAATCAGCGAGGCTAGAGGCAGGCTTTTCAGTTGCAGAGTTGGAATATCTCTTTCGCCAAGCGGAAGCGAACTAGCCCCCCTCCATCCTACTAAAAAAACTCGAAATGCCTAGATTAAGAGATTTTAATTAGCTCAATGCTATTTTTGTCAGCTTCAATTAACCACCCGTTTTGATGCCAATCGCCAAGCACCATCCGTTTATAGGGTTTGCCTTCAATAGCCAGGTCATGTATGGCAGGGCGATGGGTGTGACCATGTATCAGGATTTTTGACTGGTGTTCGCGCAAGGCATTAATTACAGCATTATTGTTGACATCCATAATGCTGTTATCGGCATCGGCCGTGTGCTGCATACTTTCGCTACGAGCCTGCTGCGCCATGTTAATGCGTTCGGCGATAGTATGTGTAAGGAAGGTCTTCTGCCATACCGGCTTGCGTACCTGGTTACGAAAAGTTTGGTAGGCGATATCATCGGTACACAGGCTATCACCGTGCATCAGTAAAACTTGTCGTCCATAGAGATCAATTTCAAGCGGGTCGGAAATCAACTCCCAGTTTGCGTGCCTGGCATAGGTTTCACCCAAAAGGAAATCCCGATTACCATGTTGGAAATATATACGCATGCCCTGATCTGATAAGCGAGTGCAAATACGAGCAACTTCGCTGGCGGTTTCACCAATCGCATCATCACCAATCCAGTACTCAAAAACATCGCCGAGCAGGTAAAGGGCATCGGCACCTTGAACCCGGGTTTCCAGTGTTTGCAAAAATAGGCTGGTGGTTTCCGGGCGTTTATCATCCAGGTGGGTGTCAGAGATAAAATATGTTTTGCCGTTGTGTAGCATCAAGCAGGATTCCCGTGTTTATTCCGGCAACATTTTGGCGGAAATTATGATCACCGCCTCAGTCGGTACATCAGCCATGCCCTTCGCAACACTGGTTTCTACAAAGCGGATATCATCGACAACATCCATGCCTTCAATCACTTTGCCAAATACGGCGTAGCCGTCATTTATAGGGCCGTAGTCAAGTGAGCGATTATCCTGAACATTGATGAAAAATTGTGCGGTTGCCGAGTCAGAGACATTAGTACGCGCCATGGCAATACTGCCACGCATGTTTTTTAGTCCATTCGAAGCTTCATTTTTGATTGGAGGGTTGGTTTCTTTTTTCGACATGTCGGCGTTAAACCCGCCACCCTGAACCATAAAGTGTGAAATTACCCGGTGGAAAATGGTATCAGTGTAGAAACCGGAATTGACATAATCAATAAAATTTTGTGTGGAAATAGGGGCTTTTTCTGCATTCAGCTCAATGGTGATGTCACCTTTGCTGGTATGCAGCAGCACAGTAGGTTGTGTAGATGAATAAACAGCAGTGCTCAGGAGTAGAAGAAATAACAGGGCAATTAAACCGGCTCTCATAACGATAGATCCTTTAAAAGTAGTGGTAAGTTCAAAAAGTAATGATACCGAATTCAGCAAGGAATTTCTTAACTTTTAGATATACTGGGAACTGGAGTAATTCGCAGGAGTAACCAATGCGCAGCAATGACACGATTCGTCCGATAAAGTGGCAGGGAAATGAATTGCTGCTGCTGGATCAGCGGCTTTTTCCGCAACCGGGGAAAACTTCTATCAGCGAATTATTTCGCGCCACTTGAGTGTTGTTTGAGAGTCTAATTGAGTAGCTGAAACTAGGGTCGGTTACAGCTATTTAATACAGTAAAATCAGCTGTTTTCTGGTATAATTAGTGACTTCCTTGCGGGTCTGAAATAAGCCTGCGTAACGCTCGTTTTATATGTTAAAAAAACAATAAATAACAATAAGATAGAGCGCACTTAGAGAGATTTTATCACTATGGCAGAAATGGCCAAAGAAATCCTGCAGGTTAGTCTCGAAGACGAGATGAAACAATCCTACCTCGATTACGCCATGAGCGTGATTGTGGGGCGTGCTTTACCTGATGTTCGCGATGGTCTGAAACCGGTTCACAGGCGAGTGCTTTTTGCCATGCGTGTGCTCGGAAATGACTGGAATAAGTCGTATAAAAAATCCGCCCGAGTGGTCGGTGATGTCATCGGTAAATACCATCCGCACGGCGATACAGCGGTTTATGACACCATTGTACGCATGGCGCAGCCTTTTGCGATGCGTTATATGCTGGTAGATGGTCAGGGTAACTTTGGCTCGGTTGATGGCGATTCAGCAGCGGCTATGCGTTATACCGAAGTTCGTATGACCCGGCTCGCACATGAATTACTGGCTGATCTAGATAAAGAAACCGTCGATTTCATCCCCAATTATGATGAGTCAGAATATGAACCATCGGTTCTTCCTACCCGGGTTCCAACTTTACTGGTCAATGGCTCTTCCGGTATTGCTGTGGGTATGGCAACCAATATACCGCCACACAATATTACCGAAGTTATCGATACCACCATCGCCCTTATGCATAATCCAGAATTAAGTATTGAAGAACTAATGCACACCTTGCCGGGGCCGGATTTTCCAACTGCTGGATTTATCAATGGTGCCGCCGGGATTCTCGAGGCTTATAAGACTGGTAAAGGCCGTATTTATCTACGGGCCCGTTCGCATATCGAAACCGATGAATCTTCCGGCAAGCAGTATATTATCGTCACTGAATTGCCGTATCAGGTGAACAAAGCTCGACTGCTAGAAAAAATTGCCGATTTGGTTAAAGAAAAACGCCTGGAAGGCATTAATGTCTTGCGCGATGAGTCCGATAAAGACGGTATGCGGATGGTGATTGGTCTTAAACGCGGTGAAGTTGCCGAGGTCATACTCAACAATCTTTACCAGCACACAGCCATGCAAAATGTCTTCGGCATTAATATGGTTGCATTAATCAATGGTCAGCCAAAACTTCTCAATCTAAAACAAATTCTGAGTGCATTTATTCGCCATCGGCGCGAGGTTGTTACCCGGCGCACATTATTTGAACTGCGCAAAGCCCGCAACCGTGCTCATACCCTTGAGGGCTTGACGATTGCTTTGGCGAACCTTGATGAAGTTATCGAATTGGTTAAAACTTCAGCTAATCCCGCAGAAGCGAAACAGCGTCTGCAGGCCAAACATTGGGAAGCCGGCTTGGTTAAAGCTTTGCTTGGCCAGGCAGGTGCGGATCTTTCCCGCCCTGAGGATCTGGAAGCGCAATATGGTTTGCATAAAGCCGGCTATCTGTTAACTGCAGAGCAGGCTCAGGCCATTCTCGATCTGCGCTTGCACCGCTTAACTGGGCTGGAGCAGGATAAGCTCACTGAAGAATACGAGCAAATTCTGCAAACAGTGCGTGAACTTCTTAATATCCTGCAAGAACCAGAGCGCTTAATGGAAGTGATTCGCGAAGAGCTTGAAGCGATTCGTGAGCTCTACGGCGATCAACGCCGTTCAGAGATCCTACAAACACGGCTAAATTTAAGCCTTGAAGATCTAATCGTCGAAGAGGATGTGGTTGTGACATTGTCACATGCAGGCTATGTGAAATCACAAACTCTGGATCGTTATCAGTCCCAGCGCCGTGGTGGTAAAGGTAAGTCTGCCACTAAGATGAAAGAACAAGACTTTATCGAACAACTGTGGGTAGCAAATACCCACGACACCATGCTCTGCTTTACTTCGCGAGGTAAGGTGCATTGGATGAAGGTCTACCAAATTCCTCAAGCTAGCCATGTCAGTCGAGGCAAGCCGATAGTGAATTTACTGCCATTAGAAAAAGGCGAGCGGGTTAATGCTATTTTGCCCGTGCGTGAATTCTCTGAAGATTTATTTGTCTTTTTTGCTACCGCCAATGGTAGTGTCAAGAAAACCATCTTGCCCGCGTACTCCCGTCCCCGGGCCAACGGTATTTGGGCGATTGAACTCCCGGATGACGATACATTAATCGGGGTTGCCTTAACCGATGGCAATCAAGATATTATGCTCTTTTCTAGCTCCGGTAAGTGTATTCGATTTAATGAAACCGATGCCCGCCCCATGGGTCGCCAAACCCGCGGTGTTCGTGGTATCAAGCTGAAGTCCGGTGAAAAAGTTGTCTCCATGTTGGTGGCTACCGAAGGTGATGTGCTTACTGCAACCGAACGCGGCTTTGGCAAGCGCACTAGATTGCAAGAATTCTCCGTTCAGGGTCGTGGCGGTATGGGTGTTATTGGAATCAAGACATCGGCGCGTAATGGCTGTTTGGTTGGTGCGCAGCTGGTATTGGATGAAGACGATATCATGCTGATATCTGACAATGGCACGCTGGTAAGAACCGGTGTTGAGGGGATTTCAACGCTTGGTAGAAATACCCAGGGTGTTACCTTAATTAAAGTTGGAGAGTCGGAAAAACTTGTCGGTTTGGCGAGAATTGAATCGATGCCGACGGAAGATGATGAACTATCAGATTCGGGTGTTTCAAATTCAGATGCTGAAGTTCAGCCTCAAGCAACTGATACTCAAGAAGACTCAGAAGCAGAATAAATGTTTGTTCTGTAAACGAAAAAGCCCGGCTTGCCGGGCTTTTTTAATTCTGCAATTACATGCTCTGCTCGGACTCTAGCAGGGTGATTGATGTAGGACTGTAAGAATATGCTCGGCTGATGAGACTTGAAACTCACCGGGTGGCTCAACAAATAGGTGGCTGAGAACACCGTTATCTGCGATAAATGCAAAGCGTCTGCCGCGTTGACCCATTTCAAATGCACTAGCATCGATTTCCAGGCCGATAGAGCGTACAAAATCTCCATTTCCGTCTGCCAGCATATCGATATTATCAGCACCAGCGGATTTCCCCCAGGCGTGCATAACAAAACTATCATTGACGGCAGTACAGGCAATCGCATCAATTTTTAAGCGCTTAAACTGGTCGAACTTACTAATAAAGCCGGGGAGGTGACTATTTGAGCATGTAGGTGTAAATGCCCCTGGGACAGAAAATATTAAAACCCTGCGTTTAGCAAAATAAGCGTCTATTTCTACCACGCTCGGTCCTGAATTAGACATTTGTAAAAAATGTCCGGACGGTAACTTATCACCGATTTTTATTCTCACCAAAATAAAAAACCCTTAACTCGAAAGGGCAGTTTGTACAGCCTGAAGTAGGTCTTTGGAGTTAACCGGTTTGGTAATATAAGCGACGGCGCCCTGGCGCATCCCCCAAGCTCGATCAAACTCATTGCTTTTGGTCGATACGAAAATTACTGGGATAGCCTTGGTTGAGCTGTCCCGGCGTAATTTACGGGTAACGGTATAGCCGTTCATGTCCGGCATCACAATATCCATTAAAATCACATCAGGTCGGGTAGTTTTTGCCGCTTCTAAGCCTGACTTGCCGTTTTCGGCAGTGATTACCTCATGACCTTCGGGTTCAATGATTTGCTTAATTGCATACATTTGTGCGGGAGAGTCGTCAACAATTAGTATTCTTGCCATTTTTATTTCCTGAAAAAAGGGTGGCTTCTCTATTAGCATACCCAACCGATGAAAAAAGTACCAGACAATTCCGCTGAAATGCAGGATTAACTGTCAATGTTAACCAGTGTGCGACCCAAACTTTTACCAGACAGCATAGTAGCAAAGGTAGAGTCTAGCTCTTCCAGGCTGATTTCCTGACTGACAATTTGATTGAGTGCGGGTGGTTTCCAGCAACTACCGAGATTTTCCCAAAGTTTCAGGCGAATATCAAGCGGGCATTGCGATGAATTGATGCCTAATAGGCTGATGCCGCGAATAATAAAAGGCATCACTGTGCTCTGAAGCCCGAAACCTGCGGCCATTCCGCAACTGGTAATATTCCCCCAGGGTTTGATTACCCGGGTTAGCCCGTTGAGCATATCCGCGCCAAGATTATCGATAGCGCCTGCCCAGCGGGCTTTTTCCAGCGGGTTTTCACCCCAATGTAGATCCCGTGAGGAGATGCACTGAGTTGCTCCGAGTGATTGCAAATAATCAAATTGGTCGGTCTTGCTACTGATGGCGTGGACTTCGTAGCCGGCTTTATTTAACAGGCTGATAGCTAGGCTGCCGACACCACCGCTAGCACCAGTTACAACAATTGGGCCCTGCTCTGGTGTCTGTCCATTTTGTTCCATCCGCCATAGACACAATGCGGCAGTAAAACCCGCCGTACCCAATATCATAGCTTCACGTAAATCGAGACCCTCGGGGCAGGGGATTAACCACTGGCTGTCGGCATTAAAATATTCGCTATATCCACCGTCTCTGGTTTCGCTTAATCCGCAGCCGGTCACTAGAACTTCATCGCCTATTTTAAAGTTGTCTACTGATGAACTAACGATTACCCCAGCAACATCGATTCCGCCGTTCAACGGAAAGCTCCTGAGAATTTTGCCTTTACCTGTGCCTGCTAATGCGTCTTTGTAATTTACCGATGACCACTGAACCTTAATAGTGACATCACCGGCTGAGAGTTCAGACAGTGGCATCTGCTGTAAACCGGCTCGATAACCTTTGCGGTCGAGTTGAATTCTATAAGCAAAACCTGTATCGGGAAGCGGCATATTAGTTGACCCGATGAATCGCGTGTTTGTGTATATTCAGGGCGGCCTCATGCACAGCTTCCGACAGTGTTGGGTGCGCATGCACAATCAGGGCTAAGTCTTCTGAGCTACCGTGGAACTCCATTGTAACCACACACTCTGCAATCAACTCGGATGCATTGGCACCGATGATATGCGCGCCAAGCAATTCGTCAGTAGTTGCATCAGCCAGCAACTTTACCATTCCAGCAGGTGCACCACCGGCTAAAGCTCGGCCATTGGCTGCAAAGGGAAAGCTGCCACTCTTGTATTCGATTCCATCGGCTTTTAATTGCTGCTCGGTTTTGCCAACCCAGGCAATTTCCGGTTCGGTATAAATAACCCAGGGTATGGTGTTGAAATCAAGATGACCGTGTTTACCGGCAATTCGATTAACCACTGCCACGCCTTCTTCGGATGCTTTGTGTGCCAGCATTGGGCCACGCACTGCATCCCCAATGGCGTAGACACCAGCGCTACTTGTCAGGCAGTTATCATCGACTTCAATTTGTCCGCGCTCGCTCAGTTTTACGCCGCAACCTTCAGCTAATAGACCCTCAGTAAAAGCTTTTCTGCCGACGGCAACTAAGAGACGGTCGAAGCTGAGCTGCTGTTCACCGTCTTTAGTGTCGATGGTAACTTCCACTTGTTGGCCTTTTACACTGGCACTTTTCACCATCGTATTGAGCTTGATATCGAGCTTTTGTTTGCGGAATTCGCGCGCAGCCAGTTTGGCGATATCTTTATCGGCAACGCCGAGGAATTCCGGCAATGCTTCGAAAATGGTGACTTCACTACCCAGTCTGGACCAGACTGAACCTAACTCCAGACCAATCACGCCTGCACCTATAACTCCGAGGCGTTTTGGCACAGTGTTAATATCGAGGGCAGCGGTATTATCAATAATATATTCGCCATCAAATGCAACCCCCGGAATTTCGATGGATACCGAACCGCTGGCCAGAAGAATGTTTTTTCCCTGTAGCTCAACAGCATCGCCGGACACTTGGTTGACCGTGACCCGATGGTCTTTCTCCAGGCTTGCTGTGCCATGGAAAAAAGTGACTTTATTGGCTTTGAATAATTGTGATATACCGCCGGTTAACTGTTTAACAATTTTGTCTTTACGGCCAATCATGGTGCCTACATCCATGCTCACATTATCTGCACTAATGCCATGTTCAGCATAAGTGTGTTGTAGATGGTCGTAGTGTTTACTTGAATCGAGTAGGGCTTTGGATGGAATGCAGCCGACATTCAGGCAGGTGCCACCGGGGGCAGCTTGTCCGTCTTTACCAATAGTTTTATCAATGCAGGCGGTTTTCAGCCCGAGTTGCGCTGCGTGAATTGCCGCGACATAACCCGCGGGACCGGCGCCGATGACGATTAGGTCAAATTGTTCTGTCATGAGTTTCTCACTTATTTCTTAAAGGCCTAAAAGCAGGCGTGCGGGGTCTTCAAGTGCATTCTTAATTGCAACCAGATACTGCACGGCTTCTTTGCCATCGATAATACGGTGGTCGTAACTGAGGGCGGTAAACATCATCGGCCGGGCGACAATATCACCATTAACCACTACCGGCCGCTCTTTAATCGTGTGCATTCCCAGAATCGCGCTCTGCGGCGGGTTGAGCAGCGGTGTTGATACCAAGGATCCAAACACACCACCATTGGTAATGCTAAAAGTTCCACCCTGAATGTCTTCCAGACTGATGCTGCCATCGCGCGCCCGACGGGCATATTCGGCAATATTTAACTCGATTTGCGCAAGGCTCATGTTTTCGGCATTGCGCAGCACGGGTACCATCAGCCCGCGATCGGTTGAAACCGCAATACCGATATCCATATAGTTGTGATAGACAATTTCATTGCCATCCAAGGATGCGTTAACGATGGGATGCTTTTTAAGAGCTTCGCAGCTGGCTTTTACAAAAAATGACATCAGTCCCAGTTTGACCCCATGGGTTTCGATGAACTGTTCTTTATACTTTTTACGCAAATCCATCACCGCTTTGAGGTCGACTTCATTGAATGAAGTCAGAATTGCGGCGGTGTTTTGTGCCTCTTTCATGCGCTCGGCAATGCGACTGCGCAAACGGGTCATTTTTACCCGCTCCTGATGTCTGGAGCCGCCACCACTGATGAATTCAAGCACATCTTTTTTAGTAATCCGCTGTCCACGACCGCTGCCTTTGATGTCTTTAGCATCCAGGTTTTCTTCGCTGACCATGCGTCGCACCGAAGGTGCCAGCTTTTCTGTATCAGCAGGTTTTCCTGCTTCAGGCGGTGCTGTGGAATCAGTAGCAGTTTCAGTATCAGCACCAACACCAGAATCGACTGGGGCAGCTTCGACTTCGCCTTCTTCGATGATAGCAATCACTTGGCCGGAAACCACTGTTTCACCTTCGACTTCGCGTATTTCAATAATGGTGCCATCCACCGGGGAGGGTACCTCAAGTACGACTTTATCGGTTTCAAGGTCAACAATATTTTCATCTCTGAAAATGCTTTCACCCGGTTGCCGGTGCCAGCTGGCGATAGTGGCATCTGCCACAGATTCTGGGAGGACGGGAACTTTGATTTCTATACTCATGCCTGAATTACCTGATATTCAATAAGGTTAAGATGACTCGATATCGAGTGCCTGGTTAACTAACAGTTGCTGTTCTTGCAGATGCACGGAAAAATACCCGACAGCCGGTGAAGGTGATGACTGGCGACCGATATAAGACAATCTGTGTTGTGTCGATATACAGGCCTCAAGGTGATGTCTGATTTGATACCAAGCACCCTGGTTTTCGGGTTCTTCCTGGCACCATATGATTTCTTTTGCCTTAGGGTAGCGAGATAGTATTTCGACAACTTTAGCCTGTGGGAAGGGGTAGAGCTGTTCGATACGCACCAAGGCAATATCTTCAATGTCAGCATTTTCCCGTTTTTCGTGCAGGTCGTAATAGACTTTTCCGGAACAAAGTACAACGCGTTTTACGCCCTGTTTGAATTTAGGTTTGCTACTTTCTTTATCGGTAAAGTCACGATCATCAATTACTAATTGAAAGCCGCCTTCGCTGAGCGCCCACATGGGTGAGCTGGAGGCTTTGTTCCTGAGCATGCTTTTTGGTGTCATTACGATCAATGGCTTGCGATAGGGACGCATCATCTGACGGCTGATCAGGTGAAACATTTGTGCCGGGGTGGAGGGTATACAAACCTGAATATTATTATGCGAGCACATCTGCATAAATCGCTCAAGCCGGGCAGATGAGTGTTCCGGGCCTTGGCCTTCATAGCCGTGCGGCAGGAATAATACCAGTCCACACAGGCGACCCCATTTGGCTTCGCCGGAAGTTATAAACTGATCGATTACGACCTGCGCACCGTTAGCAAAATCACCAAACTGTCCTTCCCAAATGACTAAAGTGTCGGGGTCAGAAGTGGCATAACCATATTCAAAGCCCATCACTGCCTCCTCGGAAAGTAGCGAGTCAATAATAGTAACCCGATTTTTTTCCGCGCTTCGCGAGGATAAGTTAGCCAGCGGGGTGTAGCTTTCTACCTGTAACTGGTTATGTAAAACTGCATGTCGGTGAAAGAAGGTTCCACGCCCGGAATCCTGGCCGACTAGGCGTAAACTAAAGTCGTTCTCAACCAGTCGGGCATAGGCGAGTGTTTCGGCAAAACCCCAGTCAAGCATGATTTCTTCATTGGCCATACGCACCCGGTCATCCATGATTTTCTGTACACGCGCATGCAATTTGAATTTTTTGGGCAATGTGGTCAGCTTGTTAGACAGCCGCTGTATTTCAGCGACCGGTAGAGAAGTGTCTACGGTTTCATCCCAATCACGATTAAGGTGGGGTTGCCAGTCGACAATGAATTCAGGGTTGCCCTGGTGATGTCGTGGACGGGCCACCGGGTCACCCCGGTCAAGTGCATCGCGGAAGTCACGAACTGATTGCTGCGATTGCTCACGGGTAACTACACCCTCGTTAGCCAGTTGCTCGGCATATTTATGCCGTACGGTCTTCATTTTTTTAATGACTTTATACATCATCGGCTGGGTTGCCGAGGGTTCATCAGCTTCGTTGTGACCGTGGCGACGATAACTCACCAGGTCAACCACTACATCTTTTTTAAACTGAAGGCGGAAGTCCGAGGCTGCCTGCATGGCGAAATGAACCGCCTCAGGATCGTCAGCATTCACATGAAAAATGGGTGCCTGTACCAGCTTGGCAACTTCGGTGCAATACAGGGTTGAACGGGTATCTAGTGGATTTGATGTGGTGAAACCAATCTGGTTGTTGACGATAATATGCAGGCTACCACCGACCGCAAATCCCCGTGCCTGGGACATATTAAACAATTCCATAACGACACCTTGGCCAGCAAAAGCGGCATCGCCATGGATTATTATCGGCAAAACCTGTTCGCGATTGTCATCATTACGGCGGGTTTGACGGGCGCGAGTCGAGCCTGCAACCACCGGGTTTACGATTTCTAGGTGCGAGGGGTTAAACGCCAAAGCTAGGTGGACTTTTTTACCGTTTACATCAATATCGGAGGAATAACCCAGGTGATACTTAACATCGCCGGCGGTAAGCTCGGCATGGTCGGGTAGTTCCCCAGCAAACTCTGCAAATAAGTCGGCAGAGGGTTTGCCCATGATGTTAACCAATACATTAAGCCGACCCCGGTGAGCCATTCCCAAAACTAACTCTCGGACGCCGAGTTCGGCATTATGAAAGATTGTTTCATTCAAAAATGAAATCAGGGTGTCGGAGCCCTCAAGTGAAAAACGCTTTTGACCGGTGAAGCGGGTGTGCAGGTATTTTTCAAGGCCTTCAGCACCGGTGAGTTTTTGCAGTATGCGTTTTTTAATCTCAACAGATGGTGAGTGGCTGGAACTACCCTCAAGGCGTTGCTGTAACCAGCGTCGCTGCTTGGTGGAGGTGATATGCATATACTCGGTACCGAGGTGGCCACAATAACTGCGCTCACAGATAGCGATAATTTCACCCAGCTTCAGACGGGTTTCGGCAGCCAGCGAACCGGTATCGAACTCGCTTTCAAGGTCTTCATTATTCAGGTCGTGGGTGCTCAGGTCCAAGTCAGTAAAATCTGGACGGTGGCTAAGACCCAGGGGATCCAAATTGGCTTTTTGGTGCCCGCGAACACGGTAGGCGTTGATGAGTTTGAGTACCCCCGCCTGTTTGTGATCTAATATGGAGCTGTCGGCAGCTGCAGCTGGCAACTGTGCCATCGAGCGGAAGTGCTCGATAACCTCAGAATGATTTCTATCGACACTATTTTCGCCTGCAGTTTGCAGCGAAGAAAAAAACTGCTGCCATTGCGCTGCTACCGAGTTGTTGTCGGCGAGCCAGTCTTCATACAAGGATTCAACGAACGGAGCATTACTGCCAAACAGGGAAGAACTGGCGCGTAATTTTTCCAGCTGAGAGTTCACATTTCATCCTTTTTATTAAATAATCGCTGATCAGGCTGCGACACCCGGAAACTAGCGTAGACCAACTGTTAATTATACCCCAGTCCTAGCATAGTAGGGTAATTACCAAGATTTGATCAAGCCAAGTTTTTACCGCCTAGTCATTATTTTCAAAGAAAAAATGGCCCTTATTGTAAAGTGCGGTTATTACTTGAATTGTTGCTGTATTTAGCGAGATATTTTTGTGTTTCAAATCCAGGGTGTCGGCGGATTCACAAATCAGTTCAGCCAGTTGTGGTTGGCACTCTATTTTCATAGCTGTAGCATACAGCCAGGCTGAGTTATTATCGCTACGCCAGCAAAACCGCGACCATGGATTGCGATAAATTACGCCACCATCGGCTAGCAAACCTGCCATTTTACTTTCTGTCAGAGTAATGTGTGCTGGCTCCGGGGATCCGCTCAGGCGATAAGCGCAGATAAACTGACAGAACCAGTCGGCCAAATCAGGGTTTTGAGTTAATTCATGGCTGGAGCTGAAGCTGCTGTTCAGTAACTGTTGAACCCGCATAATCGCTTGTGGGTCTACTTCCCCCGTGCTTGTCTCTATGTCATTGCTGATTAAATCCGCATCCTCGTAACGGCCACCCTGGTCGTCACTGCGGGCGAACCACTCGGCCAGATGCGCAAAAAGTTCCGCACGGGAAGGCGCCCTTAAACCAATAGAGTAACTAAGGCAGGGTTCCAGCGCGACCCCAAAATGAGCGACATTCGGTGGCAAATAGAGCAGGTCGCCAGGCTCCAAGTCCCAGCTTTGATCAGCGTTGAACTCCCGCAGCACTTTGATTTCTTCGTGGTCAAGCAATTCAGGATTATAAGTATCAGAAATTTGCCAGCGGCGTTTGCCACTTGCCTGGAATAAAAACACATCGTATTGGTCGGTATGTGGACCGACCGAGCCACCGCTGGCGGCAAAGCTAATCATGATGTCATCCAGGCGCCAACTGGGTAGGAAACGGAAATTGGACAACCATTGTTTTAATGGCGGGTAATGTTTTTCTACATCCTGAACCAGCAATGTCCAATCCGTCTCGCCGAGTTGAGTGTAATCTTGGCTCTCAAATGGGCCGTACTCTACTTTCCAGTTACGCTTTGTGTGCGTGCCGCTGATCAGGCGCGCCTCGGTATTTTCTTCTGCAGCAATACCCGCCAACTCATCGGCATTGACCGGTAAGCAATTTTCAATTTCCGGCCATACTGCACGCAACAGACAAGGTTTTTTCTGCCAGTAATCGCGCAGGAATATCGCCGCGGTCATTTTTCCTAAGGGGAAGCTGGCAGGGGGTTGCAAGCCGTCTGTGGTATTCACTCGTTGCTGCTGAAACTAGTGAGTGAACGCGCTAACTGCGCAGCATTGCCGACATAAGTTGCGGGTGTTAGTTCTCTCAATGATTGTTTTACGCTTTCGGCTAAATCCAGTTCATTGATGAATGCTTCTAGCACACTTGCGCTGATGGGTTTTCCGCGGGTCAGTTCTTTTAATTGCTCGTAGGGATTTTCAATACCGTGCAGGCGCATCACGGTTTGTATAGGTTCAGCGAGAATTTCCCAAGCATTATCCAAATCTTCCGCCAGCCGATCGGGGTTTGCGCGTAATTTATTCAGGCCTTTCATTAACGATGCCCAGGCAATCAGGCTGTGACCAAAGGCGGTACCCATGGTTCGCAATACGGTTGAATCGCTGAGGTCTCGTTGCCAACGGGAAATGGGCAGTTTGGCGGCCAAGTGTGCCAGCAAGGCATTAGAAACGCCGAGGTTGCCTTCAGCATTTTCAAAATCAATTGGATTCACCTTATGCGGCATGGTGGAGGATCCGATTTCACCGGCAACCAAACTCTGACTGAAATAGCCCAGTGAAATATAAGCCCAGATATCGCGAGCCAGATCGATTTGGATGGTTTGCGCCCGTTCAACAGCAGCAAATAACTCTGCCATATAGTCATGCGGTTCGATTTGGGTGGTATAGGCATTCCACTCCAAGCCCAGCGAGCCGACAAAATCAGCAGAAAGCTGCAACCAGTCAGTCTCAGGGCAAGCAACAATATGGGCATTAAAATTGCCGACTGCACCATTGATTTTACCCAGAATAGCTTGCTTGCGAAGTTGTTTAATCTGACGATCTAGGCGCGCAGCAACATTAGCCATTTCTTTACCCAAGGTTGTAGGGCTGGCGGTCTGCCCATGGGTACGCGAGAGCATTGCCAGGTCAGCGTGTTCAACTGCCATTTCCGCCAGCTTATTGCGCAGTTCGAGTATTTGCGGAACTATTATTTGGTCGCGTGCATCTTTCAGCATAAGCCCATAGGCTAGATTGTTTATGTCTTCAGAGGTGCAGGCGAAATGAATAAACTCAGTATGTGCTGCGAGCTCTGGATGTTTGGAGAATTCATCTTTCAGGTAATACTCAACCGCTTTCACATCATGGTTGGTGGTGGCTTCTATAGCTTTAACTTGCTGTGCGGACTGTTCATTAAAATCAGCCAGCAGTTGATCAAGGTAGACACAGGCTTGTGCTGAGAGTTTCGGCAAGGCGGGCAGAATCTGTTGTTCTGCCAGTATTTGAAACCAGCGAACCTCCACAATAACACGGCGATAAATTAATCCGTACTCACTGAATATTGGTCGCAAACTGGTGGTTTTTTCTGCATAACGGCCATCCACTGAGGTGACTGAGGTCAGGGGCGTAAGCTCAAGCATTGTATATCCTTTCAAGCGGGTGTCGGCAATGTCTAATGATACTCTTTTCTTGCATTTTGCGCTTGTTGTCAGGGTAAAATTAAAGCGTAATATGACGCTAACTTGGCTATAATTAAGCATTGATTCTGCCTTTGGAGCAAAAACATAATGAGTACTAAAAAGACCCTGAAAAATTCGCGACCCAGTTTTCGTAACGAAGCCGACAGTATGGGCACGCTCAAGGTTCCCATTGATGCGCTTTGGGGCGCGCAAACCCAGCGCGCAGTCAATAACTTCCCCATTAGCGGGCAGCCAATGCCGCGTTCATTTATCCGCGCCCTTGGCTTAATAAAAGCGGCTGCTGCAACGGTTAATTCGGATTTTGGATTACTCTCAAAAGCGCGTGCCCGAGTAATAGTATCGGCAGCCAAACAAGTTGCTTCAGGTAAAGTCGATGCGCATTTTCCTATTGATGTTTATCAAACAGGCTCTGGCACATCTTCCAATATGAATGCCAACGAAGTCATTACTCGGCTTGCCAATGTGGGCAAGAAAAATGCCCTTATCCACCCCAATGATCATGTCAATATGGGGCAAAGCTCCAATGATGTGATTCCGACGGCGATGCAGGTGAGTGCGAATTTGCAGCTCGAAGAGGATTTGTTACCGGCTTTGCAGCATTTGAAATCAGTCATGGATGCGCGTTCTAAAGAACTAAAAAATGTAGTTAAAACCGGTCGTACCCATTTAATGGATGCGATGCCGGTCACTTTTGGTCAAGAACTTGCTACTTGGTCTCAGCAAGTAAACAGCAATATTGAACGCATCCGTTCCGCGCAAAAACGCTTGCGTAAATTGCCACAGGGTGGCACAGCGGTTGGTACGGGCATTAATGCGGAACCTAAATTTGCAGCAGCGATGGCTGCCGCCCTGACAGAAGCCACTGGGGTTAAGTTTGAACGCGCCAAAAACTTGTTTGAAGGGATTTCAAGCCTCGATGTTGCAGTTGAGCTATCCGGGCAACTGAAAACCACAGCGGTCAGCTTAATGAAAATTGCTAACGACTTGCGTTGGATGAACTCAGGCCCGCTGGCGGGTATTGGAGAAATTGAATTGAAGGCGCTGCAGCCGGGTAGCTCAATTATGCCGGGCAAGGTAAACCCTGTTATTCCGGAGGCGACAGCTATGGTTTGCGCGCGGGTTATTGGCAATGACAGCAGCATAACTATTGCTGGCCAGTCGGGTAATTTCCAGTTAAATGTGATGTTACCACTGACAATTTCCAGCCTGACAGAAAGCATTACACTGTTAGCAAATGTCAGTCGCTTATTAGCCGATAATGCGATTGCATCGTTCAAAGTGCGCACCGATAATATTGATGCGGCCTTGTCGCGTAACCCAATATTGGTTACCGCACTCAATGGTGTCATTGGCTATGAGAAGGGTGCTGCAACGGCAAAGCAAGCTTATAAAGAAGGTCGGCCGATATTGGAAGTGGCACGCGAAATAACTGGCCTATCTGAAGCGGAATTAAAACGCTTATTGAATCCACTAAGCTTGACCAAGGGCGGAATCCCCAAATAAGTTAAATTCGATCAGGCAGTCACAGGTGTTTCGGATATACCGGAACCATCTGTTCATTTATTTTAGAAATTTAGTAAGGGTAAAGACTATAATGAGGACAATTATTGAGCCGTTCCGGATTAAAACCGTAGAACCGATTCGAATGACCACAATTGAAGAACGCCGGCAGCTTATTGCTGAGGCAGACTACAATCTTTTTTCTATAAAATCTGATGATGTCCTGATTGACTTGCTAACAGACTCAGGAACATCAGCTATGAGCACCGACCAGTGGGCAGCGCTGATGAAAGGTGATGAATCTTATGCCGGCTCGCCTTCTTTTTATCGATTTGAAGCCGCCGTTAGAGAACTAATGCCGTTCAAACATATTATCCCTACCCATCAGGGCAGGGCGGCGGAACATATCCTCACCTCAATTATCACCCAAGGGCGAGGCAAAGGCATGATAGTGCCGAATAATACCCATTTTGATACCACCCGCGCCAACTTTGAAGATGCCGGTATTGATGCCCGCGATTTGGTGATTGACGAGGCTATGAATACCGCCTTAATTCACCCCTTTAAAGGCAATATGAATTTACAAAAACTTGAAGCATTATTAACTGCAGAGAGCGATAATATACCGATGGTGGAAATTACCATCACTAACAATGCCGGTGGTGGTCAGCCGGTTTCGATGGAAAATATTCGTGCGGTAAAAGAACTATGCGATAGATTTAATAAGCCTTTGATTATCGACAGTGCTCGTTTTGCCGAAAACGCGTATTTTATTAAGCTGCGGGAAGAGGGTTATCAGGATAAATCGGTAAAGGAAATTGTGCGAGAAATCTTCTCTTACGCCGATGGCATGACCATGAGTGCGAAAAAGGATGCCTTCTCCAATATGGGCGGCTGGTTAGCACTGAATGATGACGAATGGGCCGAACGCGCCCGCACCCGGTTGATAATGACTGAAGGCTTTCCTACCTACGGCGGTTTATCCGGTCGGGATATGGAGTGCCTTGCCATAGGGCTTGGCGAAATTGTTAATGAAGACTACCTGCAGTACCGAATACGCTCTATCCAATATATTAACGAAGGTCTAGATGAACTTGGCGTGCCGGTGATGAAGCCTGCTGGCGGGCATGCCATATTTATTGATGCCAGTAAAATGCTACCGCATATCCCAGCTTTGCAATATCCTGCGCAAGCATTAGCCATTGCCCTGTATATTCAGGGGGGTATTCGCACGGTTGAAATTGGCTCGCTAATGTTTGGCAGGCAAGCCGATGGCAGTGAAAAACCTGCAGCTATGGAGTTAGTAAGAATGGCAATGCCACGGCGAGTATACACACAAGCGCAGGCAGATTACATGATCGAAGTGTTTGAGGAATTGGTTGGAAGCACCAGCGAAATTCCCGGTATGGAAGTCACTTATGAGCCGCAGTCCTTACGCCACTTCACGGCAAAACTAAAACCGTTGGGTTCTGGTTTTAAGTGATTAGAGGCACGCCATGTTAACCGCAAGAATATTGATTGGGCTGAAGTGCGAAACGCTGGTAATACCGCCGCAGCGGGTATGCAAACCATTGATCAGGCATACGCTGCTGCTAGAGTGGCTATCCAGAAGCTTAATGATGGTCATAGTCGTTTAATGGTTAACTCGAAAGAAGTGCCAAACCGTAGTGAGGGAGGCGCTATTCATGGGCACAAACTAGAGCCAAATATAGCTTATATTGCACTCGAAAGTTTTAGTGGCGAAAGTAATGACCTGGAAGCCAAGAAGTATGCTAAAACGGGACACGAAATAATACAGTCTCTTGAGTCGGCTGGTGTCTGTGGGTGGGTGCTAGACTTGCGCCAGAATACTGGAGGCAATATGTGGCCAATGATCGCTGCCGTAGGGCCGTTGCTAGGTGAAGGTGTTCATGGGTTTGATATCGGTGCTGGGCAGCCGGTTTCGATAGCAAATATTCGTGCGGTAAAAGAGCTATGCGATAGGTTCAATAAACCCTTGATTATCGACAGTGCTCGTTTTGCCGCTTGCAAGCACAATTTCAACTCTCAAAGAAAATACGCAGGGGTAAGGCAAGAAATGCTGCAATAAAGCCAGTCACCCAAATGAGTGTGGATAAGCAAAAAATACGCAGATTCCAGATGTGTGCGCGCGTACATAAATCACCCGTCTGTGAGTCGCTGGGGCAGGTTCTTGCCGGCCGGTAAATTAACCAAGCGGTGAATGTCAGTAGCAATCCCGAAATAAAGAAAACCCAGGCTTTATGAATACTCAGGAAAATCAGGAAAGGAAAGGCATTGGTTAAAGCCGCAACACTGGCTCCAAGCCCTAGTGTCACCAAAACAATTGGTAATGCACAGCAGATTAAAGTACCGGTGCTACTGAATAAGCTTAACCAACTGAGCGTGTTAGCAGGTGGTTTAGTCTTCATCCACCACCGCAGCCTTTTTCATGCTCCGAAAGGTAAAACCCGCATCTTGGAATAAGCTGGTCATTTTCTTATCGCTCAGGTCTACGCTCTGATCGCTAATGACGATAACCAGGCCTTTATCCAAATCAATATCAATACTCTGTATGCCCTCAATTGCTTTGAGTTTCTTTTCAATCCCATAGGCACAATACGGGCAGGCCATACCATCTACGCGCATCGTGTACTGTACATTTTCTGCCAAAGCCGTCACGCTCCAGGCCATTAATATTGCGAATAAAATGCGTTTCATATCGTAGTCTCCTTATGGATGCCATTCAAAAACCAATTTGGCTCGATAGTCATCCTGATTTTGATTGCCATTCAAGCTGGCAGTAATGGGAATTTGCAGGCCTGCTTTAATTGCAAAATTTCTTTTGGTCCAAAAAATGCCTGGGGATAAAAACCATTGCCTACCGCCTGTATTTGCAATATCAAAGCCATTTAAGTTTGTTGTGTCAGAAAACTCGCCATTTAATTCCAGTAACCAAACAGTGTCGGCTTCAGTGTAGCTGGTCAAGTTGGTGCGCACACCGGCAACTAAGTCCAATAGAACCTTATTGCCGCGTTGCAGCCCAGCATTAGTGGTTCCATTATACCGATAACGCAAACTGGCCCAGCGGTACCAGGTGCGGCCTTCATAGCCATAGGCAAGGCCAACAATACCATCAGTTGTGTCGGTTCCCAAGGCCGGGGTGTCGGTAATACTTCCACTATCGGTTTTGACCTGCAGAATTACGGCAGCACTTTCTTGTAAGCCCAGACTGTCTTTACGCCAAAATCTGTATTTTGTAAATATATTAAGATTGGCGAACCCCTGACTATTAGCCCCGTACCTTTGTTTGAACGCATAAGGTATCTCTATGCCTGCCGACCAGTTCCCAGTAATACCGTAGGTTAATTGAAGAGCGTGGATAAACTCTTGTTTTTCGGCAGATTTATTGCTATCTATCTCTATAGATGCCTCAATGCCTTGTTTAAACAATACATGCGGACCCATACCAAATATTGGATCATGCGCCCAGACCAGATTGCTGGCAAGGATAAGTAGTATGGCTAAAATTAAAGTTTTAGTCACTTCGGGTTTCCCCAAAATCCAGGGTTTCTAATATGGGACAGTCTGATAAATCGCCTGATCCAGAACAGCGCATTACCATCAACGAAAGGGCTTGTTTGATTTTCCCAAGGTCCTGTATTTTCTTCTCTACTTCTTCGATTTTTTCTAATGAGCGCAATTTTATTTCTGTGCAGGAAGTGCCAGGCTTCTTTCTCAAACAGAGTAACTCTTTAATTTCTTTTAAGGTGAATCCAACTTCTTTAGCCCGCTGGATAAAGAATACTCTTTTTATCGCATCTTGCGGATACTGACGATAGCCGGACGCATTGCGCTGTGGAGTCACAAGTAGGCCTTGTTTTTCGTAGAAGCGTATTGTTTCTACCGTTACCATGGTTTCTTTAGCAACTTTCCCGATGCTGATTAGGCTCATTATCATATTCTCCAGGCTGCCATGATAAACCATGAAGCATACTTCATGGTCAAGAAAGAAATGAAAGTATTTGGGGTTAGAGCACAATTGATTCATAACAAACCAGCTTCTAAGAACTCGGGCCAAGTCGAGTAGCGTGGACATTTATGCCCACGCTTATCAAATAGATACTACTTGCGACGGGTGGTTGCTCTTGTTAGTTTTGACGCGTGGGTATAAGTGCCAACCCTACAATTATGTGCTCCTTGGAGAGTAATCTACTTCACTTAGAATAAATCAGAGTTTCCTTATGGAGCATCGGTGGTTATCTAACTGTTTTATTCAAAGCCATTGATAAATATAAAACCTGGTGAACCTTCAGTGCTTATTAGCTCAAATATAAGAGAGCCTAAAGGTACATTACCCGGTAAAGGCGATTGGTTGATTTGTTGAATGGGTACTCTGGGTGAAGTGGCACTATTAGCAGAAGTGAATGTGCTACCGCTATCGGTTCCAGCATCATATGGTAATAAATCTACCGTTAATTCACTAATCCATACACCATTATTATTAAGTAAATCTATACCGTGCGCGCCAACAAACCAGTCTGGACTGGGAGCAATCATGGTCACTATGCTAAATAACGGGTGAGATTCGGAGACATCAAATTCGATTGCATCCATACCCACAGCACCTATATTACCAGAGCCGCGTATAAGGCTTTCCGCACTAGCGGTATTCATAATCATATTGTTAATTTCGTTAGTTAAAAGAGAAGTGCCACCGGTTTCTGCCATTTGTCGTATAGCATTTGTCGCTATTTCATTAGCCTGCCAGATAAAGCCCTCTTCGTTGTGGGTATTACCAATTAGAGGAGAAAAATGAGCCCCTCCAGGGAAATCGGTAGGGTGAGAGTCGGGAGTCCATGTACCAACAAAAGTAACCCTGTATTGAGCTGAGTACTCCCCAGCTTGGGCCGGCACTATAAATGCAAGTGGCAACACTAGGGACAGCAAGGTTGATTTCAAGATGAATTTCAAGGTATTCAAGGTAAATTTCACGATGATGATCTCTAAGTTTAAGGTAGCTATGCACTTTAACACTATCAAGCTAGGAATTAATCACGAAATAATCACAAAAGCATAATTTTTGTAGCCTTCTCTTCAGACTTAATTAGCTTCTTATTGTGGTTCTTTCCCTAATCGAAAGGGTAGTGGCATAGTTATTTTGGCCACCTAACTAGTGACATCCAGACTGGACATGCACATTCCCAGAACCATTTACACGAACTTCAGTATTTGGTCGATAGGTTTCTACCGTTTAATGGGTAAAAATATGCTCTCAATGGAAGCAAAGCATGGCCGTAGCGTGCGGGTTTACCGCGAGCGGTTAGGAAGTTGTTTTTTAACCGCAAAGTGCGGCGAGCACAACTACACGAAACAATAGCCAAGACCACCTCAACCGCCATGGAGTCTTGTTCAAGCGCTCATTACTGGGGAGGAGTATTTCGTAAGCTAGGTAGACCTTTAAAACGAGCAAGACTTAACAATAAATCACCTAATATAAACAAACTCTCCCTCTTTGATGGTTTTGAGCACAACAATGTCTTTAATTTCATCAACAGGTACTTTCAAGGGATTATTAGACAGGACAACCAAATCGGATAATTTCCCTACAGTAATAGTGCCTTTTTTATCTTCTTCAAAATGTTGGTAAGCACTCCAGTCGGTAACACCTTTTAGGGCTTCATAAGCGGTGAGCTTTTCTTTCTCTCCTATCACTAATCCAGAGCGCGAAGTCCTGGTAACTGCTATCCCAACCATGCGCATAATATTGGGTAGTGCAACTGGAGCATCTGTATGTATTGTTAGCCTGAGCCCTTTATCTAAAGCAGTTCTGGTTGGGCTTATTTTATTACCTAATTTGCCGCCAATAATTTGTTTATGCCAGTCACCCCAGTAAAAAGTGTGCAATGGAAACAGTGATACGATTACATTTAGTGCTTTTAGTGAATCCAACTGATCTTCTCTTACATATTGACCATGAATAAGCACACTTCTTCTATTGGCATTGCCGTGTTCTTCTGCGACAACTTTCATGGCTCTGATCATTTGATCTATGGCAGCATCGCCATTGGCATGGGTTAATATTTGCCAATTATTTTTAAAAGATTTTGCATAAATAGCCTCTACATCTTCATCTTTTGGGATAGCAGGATAACCTAAATAATCCTTATCAGACCCATCAGGAGGAAGCAGGTAAGGCGTTGTTCTCCAAGCCGTTCTTCCCTGAGGAGAGCCATCTAAGGTTAGTTTAACACCCGCAATCCTGTAGTGGTTCACATAACTCTTACTATCCCACTTAGAGCCCATGTATTTGTCCGCAAAGGTGTAATCAATATAGCTATTCACATCAATCTTTAATTGATTATTTTCCGCCGCTGTTATCAGCATTCCTTGATTTTCCATAGCTCTGCCCTCTTGAGCTGTGGTGTAACCATATGATAATGCCATGTCTTGCCCTGCTTTTAAAAACCCATCAGCGATTTCATTACTTTTAGGTTGCAGCACTTTTAGCATGTGTGGAATTGCGGCTAACTCTTCTAAAACGCCGTTAGGTTCGTTGGTACCAGGCATGCGTCTAATTTTTCCACCTTCAGGATCTTCGCTAGCAGAAGTAATATTAAGCAGCTCTAATCCTTTAGAGTTCACTGCTGCAAAATGGCCGGAAATATGAATTAAAAAAACAGGATGTTCAGTGGAGACTTTATCTAAATCATCTTTAGTAGGAAATCTGTTTTCTTCTATAACAGAATCATCAAAGCCCATACCAAAAATCCAGCCTGTGAGGGCAATATTTTCTGGCGTTGCCCACACTTTTAAAATCTTAATCAAGGCAGGTATATTGTTAGCGGTCGCATCGGGTGGTGGCAAAATTTGCGCCCCAATTGCCTGTATACCAAAATTCGCAAAATGTGAATGGGCATCAATAAATCCTGGCAACATTGTTTTACCTTTTAGGTCTTGTTGCTCCGCATTGTTATAGTTTTTATCTGCTTGTGTTTTGGTTCCTACAAATACAATTTTCCCGTTTACCTGAACTACTGCCTCTACATACTCTGGTTTATCACCTTCCATGGTAATAATATCGCCGCCAAAATAAATAGTTGCTACAGCTTCGGTGGAATCACTATTGATTGTGGAATTTGTACAACCAAATAATACGGCTATCAATGTCGTTACAATGTAAAAGTTCTTCATCACTACTTCCTCTTAATTAGCAAACTAGGGGGGAGGCTCAACATCCTAAATTTTGGGTGCAGCTCTGCCCGTTTTTTGCGACTTAATCTAATGACTCAATCCTATTGCAGAACACATTCGGTTCAGTTGTTCATCATTCGGATGATATTTTAAAGACTCCAGGCCGAGCTCTCGAGCCTGTTGAGTTAATCCGCAGTGTAAATACAGTTCTAGTAAACGCAAACTTACCCAATAGTCACCAGGAAATCTGTTGATCCCATTTTCCAAGATTTTTTGCGCATTATCTATTTGATTGCATTGCACAAAGGCATGCGCCATTAGAATTAGAAAGTTTGATTGGCAATTATCGAAGTTAATGTTTTCGCTTATCTTATTAATCGTTGCTTGAGGATTACCGAGTGCTAATTCAGCTTCTGCGATTCTATAGAGAATGTCATTGTCAACGGGGTTGTCCTTATAAAACTGGTCCCATTGGTCACATATTTCCCGGCTAATACCCATACGCTTTTGCTTTAGTAATAAGCTTAGGCATTCAAGCTGAAATGGGTATAAGTAGAGTGTGTTCGTTTTGATTTGTAAAGGGTCTGGTATGGGGTTATTGCGAGAAATTAACTCTACTGAGTATTCATGGTAGGCGAGCACATCTTCTATGCAATTTAAGTGTTGTGGGGTATGTGGCAGCAGCATAAAATCGAAGCTGTGTATGAATGAAGAGCGTTGGATAATGCCTGATAACGGTGCTTTGTTGTCCCACTCTTTCAATAGCTCTTGAGCCTCACTATTGCGCTCAGCTGGGCTCAGGTCATGGCGTTGGTTTGCAGGTAAATGCAGTACCGTTGGAAATAAATATTCGGCCTGGCTAATCTGCGGGTTTTCTGCAAACTTAGCCCACATATGCAAATCGGTCATCACTTCGCGTGGGGTGGTAACCCAGCCCTCTTTGAGCTGAAAATATGCAGCTCTAGTATGGGCTGCATGTGAGAGCCCAAAACAAGGTAGTTTTCTTGATTGGAGAGCACGGCTCTGACTACTAGAGCGGTTGTGAAACATCAGCACCTGGATATGCCCATTGCGCTGTAATTGATGATTTATACTATGTGCGAAACCTGATTGTTGTAACCCTTTTATAAGTAACTCCAGATGCCACGGTAGCCACAGGTCATCATCGGCGATATAAGCAAAATATTCTATATGCTCCAGTTTGCGAATTAATTCATCGCGGCGAGCCTCAGCATGACGTACATCTTTAGGAAATGCCTGAAAATGGAAGCGTGAGTCTGTTGCACAAATTTCAGCCATTATTTCGCTGGTTCGAGGAGGTGAACCATCGCCAATAACATGCACTTCAAAATCTTGCAAGCTTTGCTGTTGTACACTTTTCAGGCTAGCGTACAGAGAGTCTTGGTGATCATAAGTTGGACAAATTATGACAATTTTTAACATTGCTTAAGATTGACTAATAAATTGTCGTAACTCAGTAATCCTACGGGCCATTTCTGCACCTTTCACTGCATTTACCAGCGGTGCGGATCCGCCTTTGATATAGTCACAAAAATGTTTTAGCTCCATAAATAATGGCATAGTTGCTGGGATACTGCGCCGTTCTGAGCGTGCTTGACTTATTTCTGTAGAGTTGTTGAATCTTACAATATTTATATGTTCAGCCAGCGGTGACTCCATTGCGGCTACTCCATTTTCGCAAGATAGGGTGACTTGGCGACTCGTATGCAGTTGGCGTGAGGAGGTTTCGATAATCGCAGTTGGAGAACTACCAAATATTGCCAGAACACCATCCAGGTTTGAGCCTGTGTAATCGCCGGTGGCAAAAAGTAGTGGTGGGATTTCTCCCAGTAAGCGTCCACACCATAGATGTAACTGCCCGCATCAGCGAAGTAAAAACCATGTGCTATTCCCGGTGCGATGGTTATAGCGATGTGGTCGGTGGCATGGATGCGGAGTGACCAGGAGCGCATATAGCTGGAAGAATTCTTACGAATATCCACCAGACCAAGTTGCATACAGCCTGAGCTTACATAAAGATAATCTGTGTGAGTAGGGTGTGCATGAACACCACGCAAGGCATTGGCTTTAGAAACCACATGGTTGTACTGGATTAATTTGCTGCACTGTTGCCAAGAGTTGCGGTGAATTTCTGTCAATACTCCGCGCTTATCAGTATGAGGGCATAAAAAATGTACTTTTATACTACTAGGCAGTGTTGATATCAACGCTTTATTGGGTGTTTCCCACATTATGACTAACCCCTAAGTCAGCAGAACAGGTTATAAGTGATTTGAGAAAGTGTGGGATTTAAACTATGTAAGCAAATCAATTGGCTACATATAGTCCCGTAGGTGATCTTCAAATTCAATCATAAATCTATTCATCGCAACTTTCCAGTTCTGTATTGGATTACCGAACAAATATACCTAACTAGTGCCTGACCGAGAAAGGAATCGTAGCGAGGGAAAGACTGGTTTGAAGCAAAATATTTCATTATTTGAGGAGAATAGCTGGCTATTTGACGAGAATAATGGAAAATTTTGGTCAAATCCAGCTTTTCCGCAGTAGATTACTTCTTTCTCGGTCAGGCACTAACTACCCATCACTAGCACGACGACGGAACCAGAGAGCGATAAACAGGAACACCGCGGTTACCACTAAACCCATCAACATTTGCATGGAAAACAAACGATCGAGCATATTAGTGATTGTTGGCGCATGGTCAAAGGTGGAAGTAACCGGCATACCGAGACTCACCGACACAGTATGTTCTGAGTCACTACCGCCGGTGATTTGACCCGCCAGTATGGCCGGACTATTGGCTATCCATTTGCTGGTAATGCCCAGTACATTGTCTTGTAGTTGGAAGGTCTTTAAAAACCCGATCCATGCCTGTAATACTGCCAGAATTATGGGTGGTAGGATAGCGAAAAGCATCGGTACGCGTGGCGCTTTAGAGGAAACCAGCAGTAACCATGCATAAATTGGTAGCATCCAGAATGAGTTGGCTATCCAGCCGGTGAGTACCAAGCCCCAGGCTTTCAGTGGTTGCGCCGGTCCGAACACAAGTGTCCAGGGGTTTTGGTCTGCCGTCCAGACCATTAAGCCGCCAATTACCATCATAATGATTTCTGTTGCTACCAGGAACCCCCAAAAAATAAGCGGAATTACAAACATTGCAGAAAAAAGTTTTGAGGTGATGGTGAGTCCATCGGATGCCGGCAATGACTTCCAGAACAGGATGGATTTATCTTTGCGGTCATCGTATAGAGAACCCAACAAGTAGAAAAAAATCACAACCGACATAACCATCAGAAAAAACCCAGACATTGCCATCATGCTTTGGGTGACTTGGTAACCGCGTACGGCTTCCGATTGCAATGCAAACAAACGCATGGCTTCACGGAAAGTATAGCCCTCGTTGTCGAAACGAACTTTGATCACCAAGCCCATCAACATAAAGGCCACAGTGATTGCACCAAGTATTGCGGGAGTATTGCGAAAGGCCCCGCGATTTTCCCAATATTCCCGGCGCATCAGAACTTTTAATTTAGTAATTGACCAGCTGGTGTTCATTGATCTTCTCCCATTACAGCAACAAACAGATCAGCAACATTAGGTGTGCGAACCTCACCCAGTGGTTCGAGCAATGCTGAGTCGACACCTTGGAAGAGAAAAATATGTTTGCCGAAGAGAGAGCGCTCATTCAAAGGTTTTAGTTGCCTAGCTGCATCAACGGACTCCGGCGGAGCCATTAGTTCGAAATAGCTTTGCTGCACTTCTTCCATGGTACTGTTGAGGACGATTTTTCCGTCGCGAATAAATATAAGATCACTGAGGATATGCTCAATTTCTTCGACTTGGTGGGTGGTTATAATAATGGTGCGCTCTTCATCAAAATAATCATTGAGTAAATTCGTGTAAAAAGTTTTTCGATAAATAATATCAAGGCCTAGGGTGGGTTCATCCAGCACCAGTAATTTGGCGTCAATTGACATCACTAGGGCCAGGTGCAATTGTGCCACCATGCCTTTGGATAGCTGTTTAACTTTGCTATCCATCCTGATTTTGGTTTTGCTCAGCAACTGCATGCATTTCCCCCTTGAAAAGCGGGTATGCAGACCTTCCACCAGATCAATGGCCTCACTTACTTTTATCCAGCGGGGCAGAACAGCGACATCGGCGATAAATGACACCTGTTCCATTAATTCATCCCGATCTTTGCGCGGGTCAAGCCCGAGAACCTTTAACTCACCGGCAAAAGTAGTGAGCCCAAGGATGGCTTTTAAAAGAGTGGTTTTACCTGCGCCATTAGGACCTATCAGGCCAATTATACGGCCGTTACCGATCTCCAGGTTCACATGGTCAACGGCATATTGATTGCCATATTTTTTACATAGATCTTGTGTGCTAATCACTGTGTTCATGGGTTTACTGGCCTGTTTATTGGTGTGTATTCTTTTTAAGGGGTTCGAGCAAACTGGCAGGGTCAATATCTAGTCGTCGCATGCGCGCTAGGATATCTGGCCAGATTTGACTGCGAAATTTTTCTCTTTCAGACAATAATAATTGCTTTCGAGCCCCGATTTTAACGAACATTCCAAGCCCGCGGCGCTTTTCCACAATGCCTTCATCAACCAATAGTTGATAGGCTTTAGAGACCGTAATCGGGTTGATTTGTAGCTCGGCAGCTACTTGCCTAACCGAGGGCAGGGGATCTGCTTCATTCAGTGAGCCTTCGAGTATCCGTTCGATGGTGCGTTCGCAGAGCTGCCAGTAAATTGGCTGGTTTTCATTCCAGTTATGGGTCATTGATTTCAGCCTCAGAACAAACGTAAAACGGCCCAGGGATTGGTGGGCACAGGTTTTTCGATAGTCACTGTGGTTGTCGACTTAATCGCACTAGTCCGCTGACCTTCATTACAAGGCTGTAAGTGCACAACTTGTTGGTCAACGGGCTTATTGAGAGCATCGAGACTTGTATCACTTGCCTGGGTACTCCAAATAAGCAACGCTGCACTAAGGATCGCCATTGAATGTGGGATCATGTTTAATTTTTTTGTGGCCATTCTTAGCATAATCAATGTCCTCTTCTCTGTTGCTGTGTCATTTAGTTGTAGTGATGTAGTGAACTATAACACCATAGAATGAATTATGCAAATAAATTTGTTGAAATAGGCCAAAAAAACCCGGGTGAATAACCCGGGTTGCGATACTGGACTGGTTAGGGAAGGGTTAAGCCATCCCGGAAATTAATCCCATGGCTTCAAGTTTGAGAATAATCTCCTGGGCTGCCTGCTCTGGGCTCATATCAAGAGTGTCTAGTACCACTTCGGCATGTAGTGGTGCTTCATAAGGGTCATCAATGCCGGTGAACTGTTTAATTTCACCACGACGGGCTTTGGCATACAAGCCTTTGCGGTCGCGTTTCTCACAGACTTCAATCGGGGTTGATATATGTACTTCAAGGAAACCACCCAGGGGTTCGATTTCATCTCTTATCTGGTCGCGTATATCGGCATACGGGGCAATAGGTGCACAGATGGCAACACCGCTGTTTTTGGTTATTTCACTGGCAACATAACCAATTCGAAGAACATTTAAATTACGATGCTCGCGGGAGAAGCCTAATTCTGAAGACAGGTTCTTGCGAACTACATCACCATCCAAAAGGGTAACAGGACGGCCACCCATTTCCAGCAGTTTAATCATTAAAACATTGGCAATAGTAGACTTCCCGGAACCTGAAAGCCCGGTGAAAAACACAGTAAAGCCTTGTTTGTGGCGAGGTGGGTAGCGTAAACGCAAGGCAGCAACTACCTTTGGAAAGGTAAACCACTCTGGAATATCCAGGCCTTCATAAAGGCGACGGCGTAATTCGGTACCACTGATATTGAGTACGCTTTCGCCCGCTTTAATTTCATCAACCGGCGCATATTGGGCGCGTTCTTCTACATATACCATCATTTTGAACGGAACCATTTTGATGCCCAGCTCATCTTCGTGCTTGGAAAGCAGTTCCTGTGCATCAAATGGTCCATAAAACGGCTGGTCATTACTATCGTTACCGGGGCCAGCGTGGTCTCGACCGACAATCAGGTGAGTACAGCCGAAGTTTTTACGAATAATGGCATGCCATAGTGCTTCGCGTGGTCCACCCATGCGCATGGCCAGTGGTAGCAGGCTCAACTGGGTCGTTTGTTCAGGATAGCTCGGCAATAAGGCTTCGTAACAACGAACCCGGGTAAGGTGGTCGATATCGCCCGGTTTGGTCATACCTACCACGGGATGGATCAACAAATTGGCCTGGGTTTCGCGGGCCGCTCTAAAGGTTAATTCCTGATGCGCACGGTGCATCGGGTTACGGGTTTGAAAGGCAACTACGCGCTGCCAGCCCAGTTTCTCAAATAGTTCGCGTAGTTCAGCCGGTGAATGCCGTAAATGTTTGCAGTCATAATGTACCGGTGCCTGCAGGCCTTTGACCTGACCACCAATATAGACCGGCTGGCTGTGTTGCTTAAGGTAGGCTACTGCTGGGTGTTTGCTATCAGTTGTGCCATACACAGCCTGTGCTTCAGCATCCATGTCTGGAGTCCAGATGGAATCTGCAGTCATGGTAGCGATAGCCACGCCTTCAAGGTCACGGAGTACAAACTCATCTCCGGTTTTAAGTTTTGTAGCAAAGGCCTCACTCACATCCAGGGTTACCGGTATGGGCCATAGGCTACCATCCGCAAGGCGCATGTCAGATAACACGGACTGATAATCCGCTTCTGTAAGGAAACCTTCAAGTGGCGAGAATCCGCCGTTCATGATTAATTCCAGATCGCAAATTTGGCGGCCGCTGAGATCCCAATCGGGCAGGGTGCCGGCGTGGGCTTTAGCGGCCTCAAGCTCGGCATCTGGAATGAATAGGTTTTTTAATGGGCCGCCGTGGGCGGTGAAATTTGAGCTCATTTTATTGTCGCCCGTAGGCGCTCCAGTAGTGAAATTGTACCTATTTTTGTACCTAGGTACAGATTAAAATTTAGCCGCTAATTATACCCTAAATTGAATAAATTCAATACCTTTCTATGCGCCGTTGATGGTGCCGGCAATCATTATTTACCCCCCAAGGGAACTGATTCCATTCCCTGTGTTCATATTCCCTGTGCAGGCTTGTTAGAATAATGGCAGGTCAAATATATTTATCAACTATTGTTGCCATCTGCGGGTTTAGAGGTGACAATAACGAGCTGACATTAACGGAGTTTCAACAAATGAACAAAACAATGATTTCTAAGGGTTTGATCACCCTGGTTTTAGGTAGCGCGCTTAGCGTAACAGTAACTGCAACTGCCTCAGAATTGAAAACTGAAGCACAGCAGCTAAGCTATATTTTTGGCTTGGATATTGGTCGTACCTTAAAGACCCAGGGTATGGATGTGGATTTTAAAACCTTATCAGCTGCTATTCAGACGGGTTTTGAAGGTGGTGAAACACTGATGACTGAAGAAGAAATCAATACGGCCCGGCAGGCTTTTATCGCCCGTAAAACGGAAGAACAGAATGCCAAAGTAGCAGAAATTGCTTCCTCAAATGCTGCTGAAGGCGTTGCGTTCCTAGCTGAAAATGGCAAGAAAGATGGTGTAGTTACTACTGCATCCGGTTTGCAATACCAGATACTTGAAGCCGGTAAAGGTGCTAAACCTAAAGCCGAGGATACGGTTACTGTGCACTATCGCGGGACTACCTTGAATGGGCAGGAGTTTGATAGTTCTTATAAGCGTAATGCGCCAGCATCGTTTCCGCTTAACCGGGTTATCCCAGGTTGGACAGAAGGCGTGCAGCTGATGCCTATCGGCAGCAAGTATAAATTCTTCATTCCTTCCGCCATGGCCTATGGTGAGCAGGGCAGCCCGCCATCAATTATGCCTAACTCAACACTGATATTTGAAGTTGAACTGATTTCAATTGGTGATGCGGAGTAACATTACACTGTATACCCCGGGTGTTGATTCTACTGCCCGGGGTTTTCTATCCTAAATATTTACCTTTGATAACAGGCGTTTCAGGTGACTAATCCGCAACGCATTCTGGTTACCGGTGGTGCCGGGTTCCTTGGTTCTCATCTATGTGAGCACTTGGTTTCGCAAGGGCATAGTGTGACCTGCTTGGATAACTACTTTACCGGTTGCAAGCAAAACATCGAACATCTGCTGGATCAGCCGAGTTTTGAAGTGATCTGCCACGATGTTACGCTGCCGCTGTCGCTAGAAATTGATCAGATATATAACCTTGCCTGTCCCGCATCTCCAGTTCACTATCAACATGATCCGGTGAAAACCACCCGTACATCGGTACTCGGCGCTATCAACATGCTGGATCTAGCACATCAAACCGGCGCACGAATCCTGCAAGCTTCAACTTCTGAAGTCTACGGTGACCCTGCAGTACATCCCCAGCCTGAAGAATATTGGGGAAATGTTAATCCTATCGGAATCCGTGCCTGTTACGATGAGGGTAAGCGCTGTGCAGAAACCCTATTTTTCGATTATTACCGTGAATATGATCTAGATATCTGTGTGGCCCGGATTTTTAATACTTATGGCCCGGGTATGCAAGTCAATGACGGCAGGGTGATCTCCAATTTTATTGTCCAGGCATTAAAAAATCAGCCCCTCACTATCTATGGAGATGGCTCACAAACCCGGTCTTTCTGTTATCGGGATGATTTAATCGTTGGACTGGTGCGACTAATGGATTCAAACCTCACTGGGCCAATTAATTTGGGTAACCCGAATCCCTTTAGCATGAATGAACTGGCAGAGCAGGTGATTAAATTGACTGGCTCCAGATCAACCATTGAACACCATGCGTTGCCTGATGATGACCCAACGCAAAGACAACCTGACATCCAGCGGGCGGTTGACGGGCTTGGTTGGAAAGCAGAAACTGAATTACACGATGGTTTGTTGAAAACAATTGCCTATTTTCAAAAGCGGTTAGATGGGAATGTCTGAGTCATTACGGGATCAATTGCTGAAGGCAGGGCTGGCAAAAACTAAAGTTGCGAACAAAAAGCCGTTGCGACAGCACAAAAAATCCACGCGTACAAAACCCGTACATACAAAATCAGGGGGCTCATCAGATCTTGCTAGTGCTTGGCGGGCTCGGGCGAAATATGAAAAAGATAGCGCGAAAAAACGCATTGCTTTAAAACAAGCAGAGCAAAAGCGTCGGCGTGAAATCAATAATAAACTGGTAGACTTGCTTGATTCAAACAAGCAAAACAAAGATTCAGCTGAGATCTGTAGAAACTTTTCCCACTTTGGAAAGATCCGCAAAATCATGCTTGATAAACAACAACTAGAGCAACTTAATTCCGGAAGTTTAGGGGTGGTTTACTTGCGGGGTCGTTACTATCTAGTAGATGCAGCGATTGCTGTTGAAGCTAAAAAACTATCTCCGGAGCATGTGCCAGATTTACAGGGGGTAGATAACCCGGAAGAATCCGAGCACCCGGTTCCGGATGATTTAGTTTGGTAGCAGGGTTGCTTCCTTTTTATGAGAGTCCGAAAATGGGCTGTTGTGCGCACTGTAAGCTTGGAAGTTATTTTTTTCAGGGTTTGCCTGCATTGACTTGATGATTTCCTTAGCTATGACCTCTCCGAAAATTGGTGGCACAGCATTGCCAATTTGCAGGTTTTTGGAGGTCTTGCTACCAGAAAACTCATAGCTGTCAGGGAAGCCCTGCAGCCTTGCGCCTTCTCTTGTGCTCAATGCTCTATTTTGAAAGGGGTGTACGCATCGTGAGGATGAAGGGGTGCCAAAATTTCTTGTTATCGTTGGAGATGGGCTGTCAGGTAAAAGTCTGGCATAGGTATTTGCAAAATAACTTTTTGGCCGCAACCGTTGTGGTAAATCCTTAATAGCCCCGCCGGCGGGTATTAGTGATAAAATTTCTAACATTTTTGCACCGTAATTTGAACTGTTGTGCTCTGTCAAATCTTTGCTGGCTCCTCTGATGGAGCGTTGATATTCGTTTTTAGCTTTACACTTGTATTTATACTTCGATTGGTTGGCAAGAAGTGTTGGTAGGTCAGATATAGCATCCATTATGGTGAGTTTATCCGGAAAATTGAAAATGTTCTTGCCATCGAAGTGTGTTGCAGCAGGCAGTTGAACGCTGGGTAAGTTTTTTTTCCAGCCGACGACGATAGTTCTTTTACGAACTTGTGGAAGGCCATAGTCAGATGCTTCTAAGATTGATGAGGCTGTAGCATAACCTAATAAATCAAGCTCTTTTTCTAAAGTCCTGAAAGCGGATCCGTTGTACATGGTCTTAAAACCAGCAACATTTTCAAAAATTATATAACTCGGGTCTACCTCAGCTACAGCCCTTAAATATTCATAAAATAGGCTATTGCGAGAGTCCTTAATATTTTTTGAGCCAACGGTACTAAAACCTTGGCATGGGGGACCACCCGATACCAAATCGACTTTGCTCACTCCTAAGTTGCCTAGTTCTTTAGCGAATGAAATGTTATGGATGTCATCACAAATCATTTTTGTATGCCCATGATTGAGTCTAAATGATTCTGAAAAGTCATTTTCTATTTCATTGGCAAGAACGATATTAAACCCCGCTCTTTCTAGTCCAATACTGAGCCCTCCGGCGCCTGAAAAAAGCTCTATCGCAATGGGCTTTTTCGCTAGTCTCATAAGGATAATTCCAGATCATCGATTTCAGGCAGGCTATCCAGCAATCTCCATTTAAAATAGTTCTGGTCAATTGCCAGAACGCTTTGTCCTTCCATCTGTTGTCTGGTTACAAAATTAGCATCGTTTGTTTGAATTTTATCCAGCTGAACGAAGGCGACTTGCCCATTAAAAATATCTAAATGAATGCAAATGGTTTTTATAGGGTTATCCGGAGTTTTGAAAATTCGGTGTGCCTCTCTAACCTTATGTTCTTTTATATCATTTATGCCCTGAAATCCAGACTGCACCTCGATCCTAACGCATTGATTGTCATGTGTAAATTCCAAGTCGGCTTTGGGGCTCCGTCTAAAGGTTTCAATATTACATAAGTCATCATCACCAATGGTAACCATGTTGGCTGAAAATAAATTCGAGAAAAGAGGTGTGAAAAATTGAACAATCATGTAACCACGAAGCCATGAAAATAGAACAGATTCGGGCCGTCGGCCTTGATTGTTAAGGCGCGGAATGAGGCCGGCATCTTTGATAGTCTTATAGGGTGAATAAATATTGTTTTGGGTAAATTCAGCTATGTCAGTGAGTTTATAGCTTGCATCAGAAATGTCATTGATTGCGTTTATGATGTCACAAAGTCTATGATTGAGCTTATCAATGTAAGCAAAATCAATTTCTGGAGAAACATCTTTTCCGGAAAGAAATTGTTTTGCAGTCATTTGGCTGGTGAAGCCAATAGCTTGCCGGTATCGCTTGAAGTAGTCGGCTGGTTTTTCACTCATTGGCTTTCTTCTCTTTGTTTATAACCCTTAACTAGCAAATTTTCCATGCTCTTAATTGGTATTGAAAATATCTCATGTTATTAAATGAAGCAGCGTTATTAGCTAACCGCTTTATTTGTATATTGGTTACTCATACGATTATTTTTCATCTAATTGTGCCTGAAAAACAGTGTGATTGCTTAATAATTCGCTTCCATCATTGAAAGAATATGGGGCAGACCCGAATGGCACTAAGTTAAGGGGTTTTATCATCTGACCTATCAATGACTTAACCCTTATTTAAAGCCAAATTAGAAGGTGTTGATTCAATGCAAGAATGGCTTAACTTAGTGCCATTCGGGACAGACTAACCCTCCCCCAGTTCAACGGACACTTTTAATCAGCGACAAAACTCGTTCAAAGGTGAGGTCCAATACCCACGCGGCCGCTTTACTAAATATTTTTTGGCCAGCGCCTTGAGGAATGTAATACGCGCAGGATTTCAATTCTGTTATCCCGAACCCGATACGGCAAAATAAACGGGGTTCGATCTACTACAAACTCCTTTGTGTTTGGTACTCTCCCTGGTCTACCAATACTAGGTTGTTCGCTTAACAATGAAACTTTGTTTTTAATTCTCTGAACTATTTGTTGAGCAGCCTGGGGCTTGTCTTGAGCAATGTAATCTTTTGTCGACTTCAAATCCCAAATAGCTCTTTTAAACCAGATAACCCTCATTATAATGGCGGTTTTCTCTCATGCTTGAAATAGGGGCAGGTTGAGTTTATTCTCTATTCTTTGACTGGAAGTTATCTCTGAGCTAGTCGGTCTCCAATGGCAAACTAGCAAGCAATGTCAACACCGCAAAGTGGGGCGGGCGTTTTTCTATGGATGAGGTTGTGCAGTAGTCAACCCGGAGCCCGGCTGCATCACAAAATGCCTGCAAATCCGCCTGACTGAAACCCTGGTTCAGATGATCAAAGCTTGAAACCGCTCGTTCATGTTTATGCTCTAACAAGGTTGCCGCCAGTAACTGGCCACCGGGTCGTAATACTCTTGCGGCTTCATTAAAAACCGTTTGCGGGTCGGTGGTGTAGGTCAGGGCATGCATCAGCAATACTGTATCCATGCTGTTGTTTGCTAGCTGTAGATTATGCATATCGCCTTTCTGGAAGCTGACATTTGCTTTGCCCTGTAGGCGGTTTCTAGCGGCTTTTAGAATGTGGTCGCTGATGTCAAAACAAGTAATGCTGCGGGCGTGCTCGCTAAGTAATTCGGCCATCACTCCATCACCAGAAGCGATATCGACTACATCCCCAAGCTTGAGTAAGTGCACAAGGGCGCGTGCGGTTGCTTCCCAGGTACGGCCGGGGGAATAATGCCGGTCCATATCGCCAGCTACAGAATCTGCCCAGTTGCGTCCGGCGGTACGCTGCGCCAGAATATCTGAAATACGGTTACGGTCCTGTTCAACCAAAGGATCGCGAACACTTTCGCAAAAGGTTTCCCATAGTGCGGTTAGTTGAGGGTTATCTTGTCGCGAGCTCAGCCGATAATAGACCGAAGCACCATCGCGGCGGCCATTGACTAAACCTGCTTCCCGTAGCTTGGCAAGATGTGTTGACACCCTGGGTTGTGCCAGCCGAGTAATTGCAGCCAGTTCTGCCACACTGAGTTCTTCCTGTTCTAGCAGGAATAACAGCCGGGCACGGGTAGTATCAGAGAGCAGGCGGATGTGTTGCGATGCAGTTTGCAGGTCGATTGGAATTCTCACCAGTTTTAATCTTCGCGCCAATAATGCAACAGCTGGTGCAGAAACTCAATCGGGAGAGCACCACAATGCCTATTTATTTCGTTGTTGAAGCACTTTAATGGCAGATATCCACGGGAAAGCCTGCTCAAGTGTGTGCGGTATCCGCTACAAGGGTTTATAATTCAAGCTTTAGAGAAACGGGATTTCGACATGGGTTTTAGGCATGGATTTTAGGCTAAGCGAAGAACAGGAAATGATTCAGGATGCGGCACGGGATTTTGCCCAGTCTCAGATTGTTCCAGTAGCCGCAGCTTTTGATGAAAGTGGTGAATTCCCATTAGACAATATCCGTCAGATGGGGGAGCTTGGTTTGATGGGGGTAGAAGTTCCGCAAGCGTATGGTGGTGCCGGTATGGATGGCATTGCTTATGTGCTGGCGATGATAGAAATAGCCAAAGCAGATGCGGCCCATGCAGTAATAATGTCAGTCAATAATTCATTGTTTTGTTACGGTATTCTCAAGAATGGTACCGAGACGCAAAAGCAGAAGTATGTTCGCGATATTGCCAGTGGTAAAAAAATTGGCGCTTATTTGTTAACCGAACCGCAATCTGGCTCAGATGCAGCAGCAATGAACACTCAGGCTAAACTGAGCAAAGATGGCAGCCACTTTGTCATTAATGGTAAAAAATCCTGGATCACTTCCGGCCCAGTAGCCGAGTACGGAGTGTTGTTTGCGGTTACCGACCCGGATAAAGGCGCGCGCGGGATCAGCGCGTTTATTGTTGAGGCGGACCGGCCCGGTTATATTCGTGGAAAAAAAGAACCTAAACTGGGCATCCGTGCATCCGCCACTTGTGAAATTGAGTTTGATAATTACCATTGTCCAGCAGAAAATATGCTGGGCGAGCCGGGTATGGGGTTTATCAGTGCAATGAGTGTGCTGGATGCTGGACGAATCGGCATTGCTTCTCAGGCATTAGGCATCGCTCTTGCTGCCTATGAAGCTTCTATTGAGTATGTAAAAGAACGCAAAGCCTTTGGTCAGCCCATCGGTGCTTTTCAAATGACCCAGACTAAAATTGCGGATATGAAAACCCGAATAGAAGCCAGTCGTCTGTTGATTTATCAGGCTGCCATTGCCAAGCAATCACAGGCAGAGGGTAACGGCGGACGATTTACCACTGAAGCCGCAATGGCCAAGCTATTTGCTTCTGAAACGGCTATGTTTGTTACCCATCAGGCGGTACAGATACACGGTGGCATGGGCTATAGCAGGGAAATGCCGATTGAGCGTTATTTTCGAGATGCTAAAATAACCGAGATTTATGAGGGGACCAGTGAAATTCAGCGCATGGTCATATCCCGCAGTGTTACAGGGATCAGGTAATTTTGCCGGGCCGAGAAATGCTAATATAACTGTGGAAACAGTAACAATGAATGAAATAAAAGAGATATATACAGCAGTAACAGCGCTGTTAGATGGGCAACCAGACTCGGAATATTCAGCGCGGGAAAAGAAAGGCCTGCGACAGCTGGCTGCTACCTTATTTCAGCGCGCAACCAGTGATGAGCTTTCTGGGCAAACAGCGGCGCATTTATTGACCCGGATTAAGCACCTCTATAAATTTATCCAGCAACGCGATACCCGTCAGCCAAAACTGCGGATATTCAATCCAAAACTGGATGAAGATGGTTGGGAATCACCTTCCACGGTCATTCAGTTATTGAACATTGACGGTCCCTTTCTAGTCGACTCTATCAGCCTGTTGCTGGCGGAAAACGGGATTGCAATTCGGCACTTGTTTCATCCGGTAATTACAGTACAACGCGATCAACAAGGTAATCTGCAACAACTCCTTGAAGTAGGTGCCAATACGGACAATGCAGATTGCTTTACCGAATCACTAATTCAGCTGGATATAGCCCATCTGAGCAAGGACCGAATTCAGCGATTGAAAAAGAAAGCGCTCGAAACTCTGAATGTTGTGCAGTATGCGGTTAAAGATTGGTCGAAAATGCAAGACCAGGCCAGAGTAGCAGCGGGCTTGTTATCTACACACAGCTCGGCCGTGGACAAATCTACTGCAGCAGAAGCTGCCGATTTCATTAACTGGCTTGCGGATGATCATTTTATTTTCCTAGGTTATCGTGAGTATGCTGTAACAGGATCCGCTAAGAAAGCGGTGCTGCAGGCCAAAGCGGAAACTGGCCTAGGAATGCTCGCAGAAAAACACGCCCCGGTGACCAGTCGACCAATGTCGGATTTGCCGGATAAACACGCGCTTGCGCGAGAGGCACATCCTGAACCGCTGATTATTACCAAAACCAACTCCCGTTCAATTATTCACCGCAGTGGATACATGGATTACATCGGCGTAAAAATCTATGCCGACGATGGTTTAGCCATCGGTGAGCACCGTTTTATCGGCTTGTTTACATCCAATACTTATACCCGCAGTGCCTGGTCAACACCTTTGCTGCGGCACCGAGTTGAAGCGGTTATGCAGCAGTCAACACTGCGACCCGGCTCGCATGCCTGGAAAGCACTGGTGCATATTCTCGAAACTTTACCCAGGGATGAGCTGTTCCAGTCCACTGTTGCTGAACTTTCGGCATTAGCACTGGGGGTGCTTAAGCTACAGGAACGCCAGAGAATTCGTTTATTTATTCGCCGTGAACGCTTTGGACGGTTTTATTCGTGCATGTTGTACTTGCCCAGGGATCGTTTTAATACTGAAAACCGAATAGCAATCCAGTCAATTTTGAAGCGTGCACTGAAAGCTGAAACCCTCGATTATCAGGTTAAAGTTTCTGAATCCACATTGGCGCGACTACATATTTTGGTGCGTCCGCGCGCTGGCAAAAGACCGAAAATTAATATCGATGAACTTGAGCAAAGAATCATTAAAGCCGTGCGTTCATGGGCTGATGAACTGCGTGAAATTTTAATTCAGAAACTGGGTGAAGCGGAAGGACTGGCACTTTATGACAAATATGCACAGACGGTATCGGCATCTTATGCTGAGGATGTCTCGCCCTGGGTTGCCAGTTATGACCTGCAGAATATTGCGGCCTTAGCCGGTGAAGACGACTTGCGCATGAGTTTGTATCGGCCGCGCAAGAAACGCATGGGTGTGTTGCGCTTTAAAATATTTAAACACAGCCGGCCGATTCCCCTCAGTGATGTCTTGCCGATGTTAGAAAACCTAGGCCTGAAAATTGTCAGTGAGCGGCCCTATGAGTTTGTGTTGGGGCCGGAAAAGACCGTTTGGGTACAGGATTTTGATATGGTGCTGGCCAATGGCGGCGATCTCGATATCGAAGCAGTTCGGAATATATTTCAACAGGCATTTGAAGAAACCTGGCGGGGCGGTGTTGAAAGTGACAGCTTTAACCGCTTGGTGTTGGCTTCGCGACTGCCCTGTCGGCAGGTGGCTATTTTACGCGCTTACAGTAAGTACCTGCTACAAACTGGGATGCCGTTTTCGCACACCTATATGGCAGAAACTCTGGAGTCCTACCCATTAATTGCGCGTTTACTGGTAGAACAGTTTAAAGAGCAATTCGACCCGGCTCGAATTGATGAAAGTGAAGCGCGTGCCCTCCGGCATGCAAACCGCTTGAAAAAAATATTCAGGGTGCTGGATAAATATGAGTCCCCGGCACTCGCAGATGCATTGGGGTGGGTAGTCCGCTCACGCATTGAAAGAGATAGAAAAGCCCACCTCGAGGCGATTCTGACGGCAGTAGTCAACGCCCTGGAGCTGGTTGGAAGTTTGGATCAGGATCGGATTATGCGGGCCTTTAGTGAAACCATTGGCGCCACCTTGAGAACCAATTACTTCTGCCAGGATGATAACGGTACAGCGCGTGAATTTATGTCTTTCAAATTGGACTCAGCGCGAGTTCCTGACTTACCTAAACCCTGCCCATATAGAGAGATTTGGGTGTACTCACCACGGGTGGAGGGCATACATTTGCGCATGGGGAAAGTCGCCAGGGGTGGTTTGCGTTGGTCGGACAGACGAGAGGATTTTCGTACTGAGGTACTGGGCCTGATGAAAGCCCAGAATGTGAAAAATACAATGATTGTCCCTGTGGGTGCCAAGGGTGGGTTTTTTGTTAAACAAAGCCCTGGTGGTAGTCGGGAAGCGGTGTTGGCAGAAGGTATTTATTGCTACAAGAACTTTATTCGTGGCTTGCTGGATGTTACAGACAACCTCGATGAAGATAAAACTCTACCCCCGCCAGGGGTCGTCAGGCGGGATGATGATGACCCGTATCTGGTAGTGGCTGCCGATAAAGGCACCGCAGCTTTCTCAGATATTGCCAATGGGATTTCAACAGATTATAACTTCTGGCTGAGTGATGCCTTTGCTTCCGGTGGTTCAGTTGGTTATGACCACAAAGCCATGGGTATTACCGCCAAGGGCGCATGGGAATCAGTCAGGCGACATTTTCGAGAGATCAATGTTGATATTCAAACCACAGATTTTACGGTTGTAGGCATTGGTGACATGGCGGGTGATGTTTTCGGCAATGGCATGTTATTGTCGGAACATATTTGCCTGAAAGCTGCATTTAACCATATGCATATTTTCCTTGACCCTGACCCGGATGCGAAAATTAGCTTTGTAGAGCGTCAGCGGCTGTTTAATTTGCCGGGTTCCAGTTGGGAAGATTACAATCAGAAGCTGATATCAAAAGGTGGCGGGATATTCTCCCGGCAGGCAAAAACAATCGAACTCAGTGATGAAATGCGCGAATGGTTGGGAGTCAAAGATCAACAAATGGCACCAACTGTCTTGATTAAGTCTTTGCTTACAGCGCAGGTTGACTTACTCTGGAACGGCGGCATTGGAACCTATGTTAAATCTGCAGAGGAAACTGATGCTGATGTAGGAGATACAGCGAACAATATTCTAAGAATCAATGGCAAAGAGCTAAATGCTAAAGTAGTAGGAGAGGGTGGCAATCTGGGTTTTACCCAGCTTGGACGAATCGAATATGCGTTATCCGGCGGCCGTATTAATTCAGATTTCATTGATAATTCAGCGGGAGTTGATTGCTCGGATCATGAGGTCAATATTAAGATATTGCTCAACCAAGTCATGCATCAGGGTAAGCTTGATATGTTGCAGAGGAATGCGCTGCTAGTGGAAATGACAGCGGATGTTGACCAATTGGTATTGCGTTCTAATTATCTGCAATCTCAGACTATTTCAATGATGGTCCATTTGACCGGTACCAGATTAGGTGCTCAGGCGCACTTTATCCGTGCGCTTGAACAGGATGGTTTGCTGGATCGCGAAATTGAGTTTTTACCCGCGGATGACTTGCTTGAAGAGCGCAGGTTAAGCCGCAAGGGTTTGAGTAGACCCGAGTTAGCGGTATTGCTTTCTTATGCAAAAATCGTACTCTACCAGCAATTACTGGATTCTGATGTACCTGAAGATGACTATCTTGGTAGCGAACTGCACCGATATTTCCCGCAGGCCATCCAGCAGCGTTTCCCGGAGGAAATGCAGCAACATCGGTTAAAACGCGAAATCATAGCAACCATGGTCACCAATTCCATGGTCAATCGAATGGGTGCTTCATTTGGCTTAATGATGCAGCAGGCGACCGGCAGCAGTCCGAGTGAGGTTGCAAAAGCTTATACCATCGTCAGAGATACTTTTAACTTGAATCCTTTATGGTTAGCCGTTGAGGCATTGGACAATAAAGTTTCTGCGAGCGCACAGACCGATGCGCTTGTGGTGATCTGGACACTGACCCGACACGCCACCCGTTGGTTATTGGTTCAACCCGGAAAACAGCTGGATATCCAAATTCAGTCAGATCGACTGAAACCCGGTATTCAACAGTTGCGCGATAGCCTACCAACTTTAATTAATGCGGATGAACAAAGGCTGCTCAAAAGCAAGGTCAAACGCTATACCGAATCAGGCTTTCCGGCGGATCTCGCCGAGCAGTTGGCATTGTTTGATCGGCTACCTTCGGCGCTGGATATTGTGGATGAAGCCGGTCGTAGGGAATTGCCGGTTGAAAAAGTTGCCTCTGTTTATTACCAGCTAGGTCAGACCATGAATCTGAAATGGTTGATGCAACAGATCGAAGGTTTGGCAGTCGATGGTTATTGGCATGCATCTGCCCGCAGCAATTTACGCGAAGAATTGTATCGATACCACCGAGCATTAGCAGGGCAGGTCCTAGCCGCTTATGGGAGTAAAGGTGAAAACCCGGTTGAGCACTGGTTGCAGACTAATCAACAAGAGCTCGATCGGGTGATTGAAATGCTGGCGGATATGCGTACTTTGTCAGAAATTGATTTCGCAACTATTTCGGTTGCCGTACAGGCTCTGCGGGCATTATTAACTGACAGTAGCTTATGAGCACAAGCAAAATACACTTTCTCGGCAGTGACCATGCGGAAACGCCCGCAGCGATAAAAAAACTTAAATCAATGTATGGTCATGCCGAACTGGATGCTGCAGATATAATTGTAGCGCTGGGTGGCGATGGTTTTATGCTCAGGGTTTTGCATCAAATGGTTGATTCTGGTTTGCCGGTTTACGGCATGCGTATGGGTAGAATAGGCTTTCTGATGAATGGTTTTCAGGATAATAAATTGCTTGAGAGACTGGAACAGGCAACCAGTGTCAGGTTGAATCCATTACGCATGACGGCTGTTTGCGCGGATGGCAGTGTACAAGAGGCACTGGCCATTAATGAGGTTTCATTGCTCAGACAGAGTAATCAGGCCGCACATTTACGCCTTTCCATTAATGCCTCAATTAAAATTGATGAGTTGGTTGCTGATGGTATTTTGGTATCGACGGCGGCGGGGAGTACCGCTTATAATTTTTCCGCCAGAGGGCCTATTCTGCCACTGGGTACCGATGCATTGGCGGTTACTCCCATTTCCCCGTTCAGACCACGGCGTTGGCATGGCGCAGTATTACCATCAGAGGCCAGTGTCGAAATTGAGATACTGCAAGCCAAGCGGCGACCGGTTAGCGCTACGGCTGATTATATTGAGTTCCGCGATGTTATCGGGGTGAAAGTGGTTGAGGATGCGGCAACGGTTTTAACCCTGATGTTCGATCAGGATCACTCTCTGGAAGAGCGTATCCTCAATGAGCAATTCCGTTAGAACACGGGTTTTTTTGCTGTGTGTCGTGACATTATTGATTAGCGACCCCGTGGGGTACATGCCCTGTAGGTACATGTTCCTGGGCTGATTCACAATTCAGGGTTTGATCATCAAAAAAGATATCGGCACCAAAGGCACTCAAAAAAGCGCCTTTTTCCTTACCCCCTAAAAACAAGGCTTCATCAATGCGTATGCCCCAGTCCCGCAGTGTTAGGATAACCCGTTTATGCGCCGGTGCTGAACGCGCTGTAACCAATGCCGTTCTGATCGGGTTGTTCTCCATCGGCCAGGCAGATTGAATCCGGTGCAATGCTTGTAGTACCTGACGGAACGGCCCATCCTGTAGCGGTTGATGTGCTGCGGCTTTTTCGGAAGCGGAAAATGCGGCCAGTCCAGATGCTTTGGCGATTTTTTCGGCTTCGTCGGAAAAAATAACCGCATCACCATCGAAAGCAATACGCAATTGTTCAGGGTGTCGAAAATGGTTGCTTGAAGGCAAAATCGTTGCCGCCGCAAAGCCCGACTCAAGCGTATTACGGACATCTTCACCGTTGGCAGAAAGGAATAACTGCGCACCAAAAGCCCGCATATATTGTTGTGGGGGCTCCCCATTAGTAAACGCCGCACGAATAATATCCAGACCAAAGGCTTCGATAGTGTTGAATATTCGCAGCCCGCTATCGGCGCTATTACGCGATAACAAAATGACTTCAACCAGCGGATTGTCTTCACGGCCTTGGTTAAGCATGAGTAATTTTTTAACCAGTGGAAAAGCCACACCTTCACCTAGTAGCTCATCTTCATGCTCGCGCTGGTAGTTTGCATAAGCCTCAAGGCCTTGTTGCTCGAATACTTTATGCGCCTCATCTAAATCGAACAACGCCCGTGAGGCTATCGCGACGACTAGAGGCTTGGCTTCCACTGAATCAGCTTTTTTTATAAGGGATGGTCTATTAGGCATATGACCACTATAACAAAAGGGATTCTCAAAATATGAGAAAAGCGGGGCGAGCAGTTAAGAAAGTAAATGGATTGAGGTGTCTTCACAATGTCCCCGCTATTATGCTGGACTGCTAATCTAGCGGGACATTTTCATTAGTCATAAATGTTAAGTTTGCGCAAATTTTTCACTGAGGAGGTGCGGTTATTGGATTAGATATTAATTAATCGTGGAATTGAGGTGGTTTTAGGATAAACTCTTAGCTTAGGCAATATTAAATGCCGACTCTTACTAAAACACTCTTAAACTACCCTAAAAGGTAAATTTCGGAGCTTTTACTGCTTTGGCTACTTAAGCGTCGGTTATTACAACTAGAGAATCGAGGGATAATATATGCTACGCCATCCAAACAGCCTGAATACCGAGAAGCCGCACAATTACGATATATTCCGAAAGCTAAATAAGGTATTTATGCTGATCACGGCATTAGTATTTATGTTGTTTGCAGCCCCAGCGAATGCACAATTAGTAATCAACGAGGTTGATGCCGATCAGACGGGCACTGATGCGGCTGAATTTGTTGAATTATTTGATGGTGGTGCGGGTAACACGGCACTAGATGGCCATGTAATAGTGTTATTTAACGGCTCGGATGATGCCTCCTACCTTGCCTTTGATCTGGATGGCCTGAGCACCAATGCTAATGGTTATTTTGTGCTCTGTGGCGATGCGACTAATACGGCCAACTGCGACCTAGATGTGAGTCCCAATACCAACCTGATTCAAAACGGTGCGGACGCGGTGGCTTTATTTTCCGCTGATGCTGCAGATTTCCCAAACGATACCCCGGTGACCACAACCAATCTAATTGATGCCATTGTTTATGACACCAATGATGGTGATGACGCAGGTTTGCTACCACTATTGAATGCAGGTCAGCCTCAGATCAATGAAGATGGTGGTGTTGATTCCACTACTGAATCAAACCAGCGCTGTGCAAATGGTTCTGGCGGCGCAAGAAATACGGACACTTATATCCAGGCTATACCAACACCAGGCGCTGCCAATCTTTGTGCGGCGGGTGATGTTGCCCCCAGCGTTAGCAGCACCATGCCACCTAACGGTGGTAGTGGTATTGCACTTGATGCAAATATCAGCATTAACTTTAGTGAAGATGTCGTAGTCGCCGGCACCTGGTTTGAGATAAATTGCACTACTAGTGGCGCACACAGTGCCACCGTCACTGGCGGCCCGCAGTCTTACATGCTAGATCCGGCTGCAGATTTTGTGATGAGCGAGACCTGCACAGTTGATGTTTTCGCAGCACAAGTAACTGATTCGGATGCAGATGATCCCCCGGATAATATGGCTTCGGACTTCCAGTTTATCTTTACCACGGCTACACCGCCCGTGACTTCCCCAGTGCTAATCAACGAGATGGATGCCGATCAGGCAGGTTCTGATGCTGCTGAGTTTGTTGAGTTATTCGATGGCGGCGCTGGTAATACAGCACTTGATGGCCTGGTGATAGTGCTCTTTAATGGTTCGGGTGATACTTCATATCAGGCCTTTGACCTAGATGGCCAGAGTACCAATGCTAGCGGTTATTTTGTGCTTTGTGGGGATGCGGCTAATACTGCCAACTGCGACTTGGATGTGAGTCCCAACACTAACCTGATTCAAAATGGCGCCGATGCGGTGGCTTTGTATCTGGCTGACGCCACAGATTTTCCCGGTGGCACAGCGGTAACTACCAACGCCCTTATCGATGCGATTGTTTACGATACCGATGACAGTGACGATGCAGCTCTTTTAACCCTTCTTAATGGCGGGCAACCGCAAGTTAATGAACGCGACGGCGGTGATGGTGGTGCGCATTCTAGCCAAAGATGTCCAAGTGGTGCGGGTGGTGCCAGAAATACAGATACCTATATTCAGGCACTACCGACTCCTGGTGCTTTAAATGATTGTCCATCACCCATTATCAATGAGGTGGATGCCGACCAAGCTGGTACTGATGCGGCTGAATTCATTGAGTTATTTGATGGCGGTGTTGGTAATTTAGCGCTTGATGGTTTTGTGTTAGTGCTCTTTAATGGTTCGGATGATGCCTCTTATCTTGCTTTTGATCTGGATGGTCTGAGCACCAATGCTAACGGTTATTTTGTACTCTGCGGGGATGCAGCTAATACTGCCAACTGTGATTTGGATGTGACACCCAACACCAACTTGATCCAAAATGGTGCTGATGCAGTGGCCTTGTATGTTGGCGATGCTAGTAATTTCCCTAACGATACACCGGCGACCACTAACAACTTGGTGGATGCTATTGTTTATGGTACCAATGATGGCGATGATGCAGGCCTGTTATCCTTACTGAATGCAGGCCAGCCACAGGTCAATGAAGACGGTGGCACCGATGCCGATGTTGATTCAAACCAGCGCTGTACCAATGGTTCTGGCGGCGAAAGAAATACGGATACTTATATTCAAGCTGCACCAACACCGGGTGCTATCAACGAGTGCCCACCGCTTGAAATTTGGGATATTCAGGGTGCGGGCGTGCTCAGTATGTTCGCAAATACCACTGTTAGCACGCTTGATAATATTGTGACTGCGGTTGGACCCGAAGGTTTCACCATGCAAACCCCCGACGCTAGAGCAGATGCCAGCATTGATACCTCTAATGGTATTTATGTATTTACCGGAGCGGCACCAACAGTGGCAGTTGGCGATAGCGTTGATGTAACGGGTCAAGTAGTTGAGTTTTTCGACTTCACAGAATTCGATAATTCGGCCACAGTTACTATCAATAGTTCAGGCAATGCACTGCCTGCAGTTGTGATTTTCGATGCTACTGTGCCAAGCCCCAACCCGGCGACACCGAGTTGTGCGATTGAGTATGAGTGCTACGAATCCATGCTGGTGCAAATTACCGGTGGTAGTGTCACTAACGCTAATCAGTCCTTTGGTTCTGACCCGATAGCGGAAGTTAATATCCGCGCAGCAGCCACGCGTAGTTTCCGCGAACCGGGTACAGAATATCCACTTGACTTAGGTGGTTCTATTCCAGTCTGGGACGGTAATCCTGAGGTATTTGAATTAGACCCTGATCGCATGGGCCTGCCGAATATTATTATTCCTGGTGGTTCCAGCTTTGATGCAGTTGGTGTAATTGGCTTCGATTTTGGTGGCTACGAACTCTGGCCTACTTCGCTGACAGTAACTGAGGCTGTAATCCCGGCTCCAGTCAGAGGAAGACTTGCTGGAGAAACCACAGTGGGATCACTGAACTTGCTGCGCTTTGCCACAGACGGTGATTATGCGACTAGGCTGGCCAAACTATCCTTGCATATCAGGGAAGTGTTGAACTCACCCGATATTCTGGGTGTTCAGGAAGCCGCTGATATAACCGCATTACAGGACTTGGCAACTGAAATTTCCCAAGATGATAACAGTGTTAATTACACAGCCCACTTGGTCGAAGGTAACGATTTTGGTGGCATTGATGTTGGCTTCTTGTTGCGTGCAGACATTGCCGTAGATGCCATAACTCAGTTGGGCGCAGCGGAAATATTCAGCTTCGATAACTCTATATTGCATGATCGCCCACCGTTATTGTTGGAAGGGCGCTATACCGGCAATGGTCAAGATTTCCCGCTGGCGGTAATGGTAGTACACAACCGCTCATTAAATGGCATCGATACTTTAAGGGTTCAGTTAAAACGCCTGGCACAGGCGGAATCTGTAGCCACCATGGTGCAAAATTATCAAACTGCAAACTCGTCTATACCGCTGATTGTTCTTGGTGATTTTAATGCCTTTGAATTTACAGATGGTTATGTTGATGTTATGGGGCACATTAAAGGTGATTTTGATCCAGCAGAAAGCCTGCAATCTGGCGCTGATCTGGTCAACCCGAATCTGGTCAACCAGGTAGAGTTATTGCCAGCCGCTGAGCGTTACTCCTTTAATTTCCGCGGTCATGTGCAAACCCTTGACCATGCGCTTACATCTGCCGCTACCGACCCCTGGATTCGTGGTTTTGAGTTTGGTCGCGGCAATGTCGATGCAGCTGAGGATCTGATTGAGGATCCAAGCACGCCCTTACGCGCCGCTGATCACGATGGTTTTGTGTTGTTCCTGATGACCGACTTCGACGGCGATGGTCTCGCGGATGATGTGGATGGCTGTAGTTCCAATCCAAACTTGACTAACCCAAACAATGGCTGTGCTATACCAATCCCAACCCTAGATCAATGGGCGTTATTGGTATTGTTGTTACTGATGGCTGGTATTGGCATGCTGGGCCTACGCCGCAGGTTGGGAGTGAATTTCTAGCCCGGCGCTTTACAGCAAACACAGTCGGAGTCAGAGTGGAAGAATAGGGGGGGGTGGTTTGAACCCCCCCCCCAGTTCAGCCGGCACTTTTAAAGAATAGGGGGTAGCTTCAAAGTTCTCTTTAGGCTTTGCAAGTTTGGGTAGTTTGAAGCCGATGACGCGGACGGTTGGTCGGTTCAGAGGCTAATATCTCGCACTGCTGGTCATCCCCCTAATATCATCATATCATCGAGTGCACAGGCATCTCAACGGTAATCAAACAAGTGGGGCATTCACCAAAGCCTATTGACAATTAATTGCCCCGCCCAGACGAAACACATCCATCCTCCGATCAAATACCGAATTATTAGGGGGCAACAAGGTGAAATCCAGTGTGTGTGAACCTTGAGTATCTGAGGTATAAGTCTGAGAGACTGTGCCTATTACCGAGTAAGTTGGTGGTACAAAGGTACAAGTTGGACAAAAGCCTCTAAACTCCCATGCCTCATACGCCGGGACCGCAAGTTGATTACCACTGATTACCCAAACAGGTTCGCCAGTGTCATCATATATATAATGGATTAATGCTTCCGTTACGCCATATTCAACGGACGAGCCCCCGATACCGCCAGCTATGTTGATATCCGGTGCCCAGGTTCCAGTTATGGGTGCAGGGTTGCCACCTTGTAATATACAGGTGTTAGTTGAAAGAGGGGCCGCGCTACTACCACCATATTCACCGTTTAGGGTATAGCTGATTTTCATATCTGTTTCAGAAATGGCAGTAAATGTTGCTTTTCCAACAACGGTGAATTTCTGAGTTGGCGGGTTTACCTTCGGGTTGTTGGTGAACTCTAATATATCCACCGTGTGACTATTGTTCATCGGGTCTAATACGCCTACATCCATTGAGTACCATGTGGGTGTGCCGTCTTCATTATAGGTATACCAAATACCAAACCAAACACCATTAACCTCGCCATACTCAAAACCCTGGGCACCACCTGCACCGTAGGATCCATCGCCCCAAACGCCAGTGCGCGGTTTTATGCGTTCACTCCCCCCTTGATAAACAGCTCTGGCTGTCACCCCGATAGTCTCATCACCAATGTTTTCAACCGCAATATAATAACGACCGGGGGTTAAAGCCGCATCGCTTACACTAACTCTTGCTGCTTGAGGGCCACCTCTATCTCGGCCCTTGCCCTGTAAGTTGGCAGGCATTTCAGTAACAAAAGGCGCATCATTAAAGGCATTTCTGAATGCCATACGATGCACTCTAAACTTAATGTCGCGATTGTCTGCACGATTATCCGCAGTTAATGAAAAGTCCACTACGCCCCCGCCTGGAGGCACATCAAACACCAAACGCTTGTGGGTGGCACCGGCTGGCAGAGCAAATGATGCTGGGCTATCGTTGCCAAGAATAATGGATTTTTGTATATCCTCTTCACCGGTACGGGTATAGGTGACTGGAACTACAACTAGGTCTTGTGGGCTAGAAGGTGTTGTTCCCACGGCAATTGCACCCCATAATTGCTCATCTTGAGCTACTTGAACATCCCGCCAACTGACTCGCAACTGACCCTCTGAGTTTTCAGCCAGAATAGCTGGGCCTGTCGCTGTTAAAACCGCTTCAGCGTTTGTGCCAACCACCACTGCTGCTGACAAAGTGGCCTCTACTTCTACAGGGTTCAAGAATGCCTGCATCATAACCCACCATTGACCAGGAGCCGGTGATACTATTTCGCAAAGCTCATCAGAAACACCCCATAATTGACCAAAACAAACAAGCTCATCCTCGTCCGGGCTGCCATTGCCATTGCTATCTAAGCCTATATACAGATCCATATCAAAGGCCTGAGTATTTCCAATCGTGGCCCTTAGCAGTAAAGCATCTGCAGGAACATCAAATAGTTCGACTATATTCCCGCCATCGCCATTAAATGGTTCAAATGGAGTGCCGTCACTTACTACGACTTCGGTTCGGATCGTTGGCTTGACTAGGCCCACAGCCTGAAATTCAGCATCAGGCATGGCGACCAGGCCTTTTATTGGGTGTAATTGAGAACCGGATGAGAATGGTGTATTGATGTCCACCTTTTCAAGCTTATCGGTAAGCACTATATTGACTTCAAACCCATTCGTAGTTTCAGCCAGCACTTCGAGTTTAAAGCCGTTATCCATATCGACAAAAGTTTCCCCAACTTTCCACATTACTCCTTCCGTATCGGCGCGCTCTGCGGCGGGGTTATCTGCATCAACAACCCAGGAAGGCTCACGCTTTTCATTAGTTATATGGTGGATAATGATTGCGCTACCCGGCAATCCAGCCTCATACTCGCCGGCTTTTTTCCTCGCCTCAATCGTATAATAGCTCTGGTTTTCTAGGTTGATTTGTGCCATTCGGTAGTTGCTGGTGCTTGCTAAGGAGGTCTCGTCAATAATAATTGTAGCGTTGGTATCGCCACTTACATTAAAAATTTCGGTTGGCTCAATCCAGCCTAATTGCAGTTTGTGATAAGCATTAATATGCTTCCCTCGACCACCATAAACAGGATCTTCGACAACATAGGGCCGGAGCATACTCATCACATCCCAGGGGTTGTCGTAAGGGTTAAAATCCATATCTGAATTATTAGTATGAGGAAGGCCAAAACCGTGCCCCATTTCATGCACAATAACGCTCACATTACGAAATGCCCATGGTGGATTCCAGGTCGTTCGCCAGTGCTTGGACTCTCCATCCAAATCAGCTGTTATACCACCACCCCAAGCACAGCAACCTATTAATTCATTAAACATCAAATTAATGCCGACAAAACTATTGCCGTTACCGTCAGCGTTTGAGAAGTCCACGAAGGGGTCAGCTGCTGCTACACAGTCATTGAATAAAAGGTCCAGGTCAGTATCAGCAGGAACAGCACCATCTTCACCTGGTGTTTTTATATAGGTCTCATGGGTGGAAGGCAATGTAACCCAGTCGACGGCGATAGATCCGGCTACATTGATATTATTATAAGAAACTTCGCGCCAATAATGATCAAGGCCGCCAGGCTGGTTGGCATACATTTCTTGAAAGTAATTCAGGTCTTCTGGTTCATCGGTGATATCGCTAAACTTGCATAACAGGCTGACCCAGGGTTGTGATCCAGTAAGTTCGTGACTCGAATTTTCGCTGCTTAATAGCTCAATAGAATTAGCCCGAATCTCAGCTGGCTTTGAGCCTGTGGTGGTTGATCTAACTTTCACCTGTTTACCTAACCAGTGCCGAACATGAGGGGCTGCCTTCATCTCATCACTGATGCGTAATTTTATTTTTTGGTCGCCGGTGTGCAAATAATAATTCACCACCGAACCAGCCTTTCCACGGTTAAAAGTATCACCCCACTGGACGATCAGCGTTCCTTCATAATCAGTAAGCGGTTTATTCGCAGCGAATGTTACTGAACTGAACACTAGAAATAACAAGATACAATAATACTTCATGGTTATTTATCCTAAAAAAGATGTACTTGGTACCAAGCTATCGGTTGCTAGCCTGGTTCGAGGGCGACGCAGTATTTTTCATATTTGTAATTATACTTACAAAAAATGCGAATGCAAGTTTTGTCCCCAAATCCCCAAATAGGATTTCATCAACGCTCCAAGGGCCGCTGAATCCCCCTTTCAAGGCTTTCTGTGTTTCTATCTGGGGATTGGGCTAGAAGGATAGGGTGGTCGTTAAATTCGTAGGGTTGTTAGTCCAAAGGTATTTAAAGTATGCCGCAAAACCAGCCTCCGGAGTGCTTGTGATTTGAGGAAATCCAGATAATAAGCACAAATAATAAAACGCAACTCAACCGATAAAGTTTTACTCATCAAGGCTAAAAGAAGGCAGATAGGTTGTCTTGGGCATTTCCAAGGATTGCATGTGGCCCGTTGATTGGAAGAAAAGAAAGGGCTCAATCCTGACTATTATCCAGTCGCTGATGATAAAATACTGGATTAATATCTTCTCATTAATTTATTCTCGGAAAATTTATTATGGCAAAGTTGAATCCACTCGACCTTTTTGATGTCCGCTCGCTGCTGAGCGAAGAAGAACAGATGGTTCAAGACAGTGTCGCACACTGGGTTGATGAACGGGCGATGCCGCTGATAGCTGAGTGTTTTAATGAGTCTCGTTTTCCTACTGAACTGATCACTGAGATTGCTGATTTGGGTTTGCTTGGTTCTAGCCTTGAAGGCTATGGTTGTGCTGGCTTGAACGCGGTTTCCTATGGTCTTATTTGTCAAGAATTAGAACGCTGTGATTCTGGCTTGCGTAGTTTTGTTTCGGTGCAAAGCAGTTTATGTATGTACCCAATTTACAGTTTTGGTACGCAAGAACAGAAGCAGCGCTGGTTGCCTGATATGGCCGCAGGACGGGTAATCGGTTGTTTTGGTTTAACCGAGCCACAAGGCGGGTCAGACCCTGCCAATATGAACACCCATGCCAAAAAAGATGGTGACGACTGGTTGTTAAACGGTGCCAAAATGTGGATAACCAATGGCTCTGTTGCCGATATTGCGATTGTCTGGGCTAAAACAGCAGACGGTATTCAGGGGTTTTTGGTAGAAAAGGACATGCCGGGTTTCGTCACTCAGGATATTCATGGCAAAATGTCATTACGAGCATCAACCACTTCTGAATTATATTTCGATAATGTCCGTTTATCCGATTCCAGCCGGTTAGCGGGTGTGAAAGGTTTAAAAGGCCCGCTATCGTGTTTAACTCAGGCCCGTTTTGGTATTTCATGGGGGCCTATAGGCTGTGCTCAGGACTGTCTCAGTACGGTTATTAAATATACCGAAGAGCGTAAATTATTTGGTCGGCCGTTGGCGGCTAATCAGGCCATTCAGTTGCGACTGGCGGATATGGCACGGCGAATTACTAATGCCCAATTATTAGCATTGCAATTAGGCAGGCTTAAAGATGCAGGTAAAATGGAGCACACGCAAGTCAATTTGGCGAAATGGAATAATGTCAGAATGGCGCTCGATATTGCCCGCGATGCTCGCGATATACTTGGGGGTTTTGGTATTACTACTGAATACAGCCCCATCAGGCATATGCTTAATCTTGAGAGTGTGATTACTTACGAAGGCACAGAAACCATTCATCAACTGGCAGTAGGTCGTGAATTAACCGGTATTAGCGCTTTCTAGATTGCATAAACCGACGGGTCTTTGCCAGCATCCGATCCATTACCGGATCGCCGCCAATAAGACTAGCTGCCTTATCCGGGCTGAACCATTGCAGGTCGTTTGACTCATCAGAAAAGCGTATCTCCGATTGCTCTGCCTGCAACAGGAAACGCGCATCGTAGTGTTGATGTTGCGAAATCTTCCCACGGGCTGGAATGGTATGGATATCAAAGTCAAAGATGCCGGGGACTAACTGCTGAAAATCATCAATCCCAGTTTCTTCACGGGCTTCACGCAGGGCAGCCTCTAACCAGCTGTTGTCATCTGTTTCAATATGACCACCCGGTTGTAACCAGCGGTCGAGCTTGCGGTGGTGCAGTAATAAAATCGCATCCAGTGAGGGACTCAAAACCCAACAAGATGCCGTCAGGTGGCTACGGCCATTATTAGCTTGCCAGAAGTCGGCTTGTTCATCCAGTAAACATATTGCCTTTTTGATATCCACGGACTCAAGTGAGTCCGCGGTTTTAACAGCTTGCAATAAAGACCGGGAGCTTGCCCGATCCAGCATTATTTGTTGCTCATGCTGGCTTCACGAATGGCTTTAAATTCGTTGCCTGCATACCAATGTGGCCAGCTGTTGCTGTTACCCAATTGCAAGCCGATATTGAAAAACAGTTTGAGATCATCCGCGAGACCATTTAAATCCCAGCTTTCAGTAATCTCATCAGCCGGTGCATGATAGCGGTTGCTGGTGTAGTCAGCATATAAATCGCGCATATACTGTTCGCCTTCAGCGCGGTGTTTTACCCCGCCTTTGGCATATAAAACGGGTACTCCACGCTTGGCAAAGTTAAAGTGATCAGAGCGATAAAAATAGCCTTTTTCAGGAAAGGGTTCTGCTTCTACTGTACGCTTTTGGAGTGTGGCATTGCCTTTGAGTGTGTCCTCTAGACTGGAACTGCCATAACCAACGACGATAATATCTTCGGTCGAACCATAAACATTCATCGCATCCATATTGATGCCACCAATGGTTTTATTCATCGGGAATGGCGGGTTGGCGGTGTAGTAGGCAGAGCCCAATAAACCGGATTCCTCAGCTGCTACTGCAAGAAAACCAATGCTTCTGGCCGGTGTCTGCGGTAGCCGTGAAAATGTATTGGCAAGCGCTAATACACCAGCAATACCACTTGCATTATCAACCGCGCCATTAAAGATATTATCAGCACCGTGCTCACTACTTTCATCTATTCCTAGGTGGTCCCAATGGCCCATATAAAAGAACAGCTCATCAGGGTTTTCACTGCCGGGTAAAACGGCGCCGACATTATAGGATTTAGCCTTTTCCAGCGTGTTATCCAGATGAACCGAAAGGTGGATGTCCAAAGGAATTGATTCAAAATTCGAAGATAGGGCTTCCTTCTTGAGGTTTTCCAGGTTCATCCCGGATGCGGTTACCCATTGGTCAGCAATTGCATAAGGCACCCATGCTTCAAATGGCAGTCTGTGCATATTGCCGTTGGCGCTATCCAGAACAAATTGTGGGCCAGACCAGGAAGAGGAGACGACTTTCCATGGGTATGATGCGGGAGCGGTTTCGTGGATAATTACCGCACCGCTGGCACCTTGACGGGCAGCTTCTTCATATTTATAAGTCCAACGACCGTAATATGTCATCGCTTTGCCTTTGAAAAACTCAGGATCCTGTTCTACAAAACCGGGATCATTAACCAAGATCAGTACGATTTTGCCTTTTACATCCAGATTTTTATAATCATCCCATTCATACTCAGGGGCAACAATGCCGTAGCCTACAAATACCACCTGGCTTTCTGCAACATCAATGCTTTCCACCACACGACTGGTGCCGAGCATGATCTCAGACCCGTATTTTAAGTCCCGCCGCTGGTTGTCTTGGGTAATCGTGGTTTTAACTGTGGTAGGATCCAGAGTAATGGATACTAGCGGAACCGCTTGCCGGTAGCTATCACCGAACATGGGTTGCAGCCCATTGGCAATAAACTTTTGCTCAATGTAATCGACGGTCAGTTTTTCACCTGCAGAAAAAGGTGCGCGGCCACCGAAACGGTCAGAAGACAGGATTTTAATATCTGTCAGCAAGTGCTCAGGAGTTATATATTTCTCTGCAAGTTGTTGTGCGATTTCGCTAGCTTGCGCGGCCTGAGCTTCACTTGGGTTGGAGTATTCGGGCGTGGTCTTGCAGGCACTGAGCCAGAACGCGCTGATACTGAGCAAAGCGATTAGCTTGAATTTAGGTGAAAGAGTAGTCATGGAATCTCCTGTTTGCATGCTGTAAGTGTAGTGTTGATTTGTTAGCTGGTGTTAATAATACGCGGTTCTGCTTGTAGGGTTAGCTTAAATTTATACTGCACGGCGTTTTGTATCTTTTTAGCGAGCTGCCAAAGCTCTACTCCTGATGCCTGACCGTAATTGACTAGGATCAAGGCGTGTTTATCTGAGATGCCTGCAGCGTCTTTGCGGTAACCCTTATACCCGCATTTTTCGATCAGCCAGGCCGCTGAGATTTTACTGCTTTTATCCCCATGAGGCCAATTAGGCAGTTCCGGGAAGTCCTGAAGCAGTCGCTGTAAGTCGGTATCATCGATTATCGGGTTCTTGAAAAACGAGCCGGCGTTTGCCAGTAGCGCAGGATCCGGCAGTTTTTCTTGGCGCAAGGCGCAAACCGCGGCGGCAACATCGCTGGGGCAGGGCTTTGTAATTCCCATTTCATCAAGTTTTAGTTTAAGCCCACTATAGGCAAGGTGGAGCCGAGGTTTCCGGGATAATTTTAGAGTAATGTTGAGAATCCAGAAACGATCTATCTGTTGCCGAAAAATACTGTCACGATAGCTCAGCTGGCAATCATTCGCTTTGAGCATAACAGCGCACTGGTTTTTTCTGTCCCAGACTTCTACCAAATCCAGAGTATCACTGAGTTCTACACCGTAAGCGCCAATATTTTGAATGGGTGCGGCACCTGTCGTGCCGGGAATCAAGGCTAGATTTTCGATTCCCGACAGCCCCTGATCTAAGCTCCATATAACGGTTTCATGCCAGTTGCTTCCAGCCTGGATGCGGACATAAGCATGTTTATCGGTAGCATCTATGATTTGCCGGCCTTCTAAACGATTCAAAATAATGTCGCCGGGATGATCAGTGGCAAATAATATATTTGTGCCGGCACCCAACATCAACGGTTTATGCAAAGGTATTTGGGTCAGTTGGGTGAGGTCTTGCAAATGCTCCAACACAAACAGGCGTTGGCAGTGTGCTGCTACTGAAAAACTATTGTGGTCTTTCAGATTAGT